>JBNAWM010000021.1:0-17177 GCA_049699855.1 Candidatus Cryosericum sp. | reverse complement strand
CGAGCAGAACGAAGGAATTGACCGAGTCGTCGAGGCAATAGAACAACATCGCTCATTCCTCAGCAATTCCTCGAAACTGGATGATGTGAAGGTGCGCATGGCGAAACTGGATGTGCTTGAGATCCTGAAGGCACACTTGATGGACATGATGAAGAGCGAGCTGGATCGACCGACGGTGCAGGTGGAGCTGAGCAAGGTTGTGACCGGGCAGAGCGATCCATATTCATTGGCAGACTCTATTTTCCAACATAGCTGGAGGCACACATGAACCTGAAGAACATTGATCACATTGGAATTGCTGTGTCCAATCTGCAGGAGGCGCTGTCGTTCTGGGAGACGTCGCTGGGGATCGAGTTGCACGGTGTGGAGGAAGTGGCAGAACAGAAGGTACGAACGGCGTTCCTGCCCGTGGGTGGCACCGAAATCGAGCTACTGGAGGCGACCAGCCCGGACAGCACGATTGCCAAGTTCATCGAGAAGCGGGGTGAGGGTCTGCATCACATTGCCATTCGAGTGGAGGATGTTGAAGCCGCTCTTGCCGAACTAAAGGCAAAAGGAGTTCAGCTCATCGACGAGAAGCCGCGCGACGGGGCTGGAGGGACGCGTATTGCGTTTGTTCATCCCAAGTCGACCCATGGGGTGCTCCTGGAGCTGTGCGAAAGAAAGAAGAAATAGGAGTTCGAACAAGAAGAAAGGCGCCACGGTTTACCGTGGCGCCTGCATTCGTGCCACAACAGCTATGAAAAGTGTCTAGAAGACGAGAGGAACATATCCGTTGCGGATATATTCCGAGATAATGCCACTCGCCTGATCCAGTTCACATCCCAGGGATTTGATGGCATCGCTCACGACAACATCTTCAGCAAATGCGTCGCATGCCATCGGACGAGCAGTGACTTTGAACAGCTCCGCTCCCAGCTTTCGAACTTCCTCGTCTTCTGCCAGGAGTCTCTCGAAGGGGCCAAACAGGACGATGCGCACGTCATCGAACCAATGGTTGTCGTGTGTGGTTTGAGCATACATCAAGCCTGCAATTGCCTTCTCGCGTTCTGCGGTCGAGAGTATAATCAATACCTTGCGTACTTGCTCCATGATCTGCCTCCAGTTCCCCGGTGAAAGCGCGCCGGGCCGCAAATACATAATCTATCTTACACATATATAGCAGTCTGACCCTTGATGTCAATGACGGGTGCGTGGGAGGTTGTGAATGGCAGTGGGCAACAGGGTCGCTCTTGGTCATGATGGATCACGATCAAATGTGCTATGCTCTTTCAAATCGTCTGGGGAGGTTGTCGCATGAGTCACGAAACAAGGGTCTCGATAGTTGGTGGCGGTGTCATGGCGAATGCATTTGTCCAGTCTCTTCTCGCCAAAGGAGTGGTCCCTGAGAGTAACATCATAGTCAGTTCCCGCGGCAAGCAGGCGCTCGAGGCGATCCGCGAGCGACATGGCGTCCGTACGACGGTCTCCAACCGCGAGGCTGTCCAGTTTGGGGACATTGTTATCCTGGCGGTGAAGCCCCAAAATCTAGAGCGTGTCTTCGCCGACATCAACGGGGCCATGCAGCCGGACCAGGTTCTGCTCTCAATCGTGGCAGGAGCTGGAATCGACCGGCTGAGGGAAGGCACGGGCCATGACCGCATTGTACGTTGTATGCCCAACACTCCAGCACAAGTGGGGGCCGGGGTCAGCGTCTGGATGGGCAGCCCGGTGCTAACGGAGGAGGACCGCGTGCTGGTTCGGTCAGTTCTCGGTGCGGTGGGCATCGAGATACAGGTAGACGAAGAGCGATACGTGGACATGGCGACTGCGGTGAGTGGTACAGGACCCGCGTATGTTTTCCTGTTCGTTGAAGCATTTATGGATGCGGCCGTACACCTTGGATTTCAGCGTGACGTTGCGCTGAACTTGGTGCTGCAGACGATGGAAGGCTCGATCAAGCTTGCTCGTTCCAGCAACAAACATGTGGCGGAACTCAAGAACTCTGTTACCTCACCGGGAGGGACCACGGCCGAGGCGCTGTATGAGCTTGAGAAGGGCGGGTTCAGGACGGCCTTGTCGAAGGCGGTCTGGGCAGCGTATCAGCGTACTCTTGTCCTGAGGGGCTGATTGGTTTGCAGATCTGCTGCCACTGGGCAATCGTAAAAGCTCAGGTACGCAGTCGGATACGATCGGCTGTCTCGCCACGTTCGACCAGGCCATCACGTTCGAGTGCAGCAAGAATGTGTTCCAGCCAGGGCGCATCGGACTCTTCCTCTGAAGCAAAGAGCTGCTTTCGGAGTTCTGCGAGAGTCATTGTCTGACCTGGAGCAAGGCCGCGCAACAGCTCGATAATGCGGCCCCGCCAGATGCGGTTGGGCTTGCCTCTGTGCGAGGGTTCCGAGACGTGCGGCGGGCTCACCTCGGCGAGTCTGAAGGCCGATTGGCATGCCTTGGCGATTGGGCAGAACAGACATCGAGGAGATCTGGCCGTGCAGAATTGCGCAGCGATGTCCATGCAGGCCTGGTGCCATTCCGAACTGCGCCCACGGGGATAGACCTCGCTCGCGACTTGCAGAAGTTGGGGCTCTGGCATGACGTTGAGAGTGGTCTGGAGCTTGAGGAACACTCGACTGTACAATCTCCTGACATTGACATCCAGGACGATGACGTCGCGGTGAAACGCAAAGGACAAGATAGCCGACACGGTGTAGGGGCCGAGACCAGGGAGTGATCGCAGGTCGTCAGCGGTGTCGGGCAGCTTTCCACCGAAGCGATCGACGACAGCGCGCGCACAATCCCGCAGCCGAAGGGCCCTGTTGTTGTAGCCCATTCCCTGCCACGCACGGATAATTGTGGCGTTGTCTGCCGCCGCAAGGCTGGCGAAGTCCGGGAACTGCCGCAGGAATTGAGGCAGTTTTTCCTGTACTCGAGCCGTTTGGGTTTGCTGGAGCATGGTCTCAGAAACCAGGACAACATAGGGATCGGGGTTGGCAACCCTCCAGATGAAATGGCGCGCATGAGCTGCATACCAGCCCAGGACCATCGCCTGGACACGTTCAACACCTGTCAAATCAATACGGGGACCGCTGGCAGGACTTGACGGCGCCGTGCCAGCGGGAACGAAGTCAGCGCGGCGTGCTTCTTCCCGGGATCTCATGACAGCAGTATAGCGGACAACTGCACCCAGCGGTAGTGCAGTGCGTTGCTGCTGGCTCAGAGTAGTGTTGGCATGCGTGGCAGGGCTGGGGTCTCCACCGATGGCAGGTTCGACAGGGGGAGCTGCAAAGATAGTGCGTTGACATGACCGAGCGACATGGTCATACTTGGCCTGTCAGAGTCAGTTGCTGGGTTCGTGACAAGCATAAAGGAGGAACAATGGAAGAGCAGATCAAGCGAATCGAAGTCGGAGACATGGCACCTGATTTTACCTTGAATGACAACCGCAAGCGGCCGATTCATCTGGCCGCATACAGGGGCAGCAAGGTCCTGCTTTCATGGCACCCTCTTGCCTGGACCAGTGTCTGTGCTGAACAGATGAAATCGCTGGAGAAGCATCTTGCGGACTTTGGGCGGATGGGAACGACGGCCATGGGCTTGAGTGTTGACTCGGTGCCCAGCAAGAATCAGTGGGCAAAGGAACTGCTGATTGCTGAGACGATGCTGCTGTCGGACTTCTGGCCACATGGAGGCGTGGCTCGCGCATATGGGCTGTTTCGGGAGACAGACGGATTTTCAGAGCGTGCCAATGTGCTGATCGATGTATCCGGGAAGGTCTCCTGGGTGAAGGTCTATGGCACACACGAACTGCCCGACATTGACGAAGTGCTGGCTCACTGCGCAGAAGAGTGACAAGCTGGAGGCGTCTATGGATGTCAAGAATGCCATCGAGGCTCGCAGGGCATACCGCTCTTTTGACCCTGTCGCGATTTCGGATGACCTGATTTGGGACCTGGCTCGTTCAGCCAGCTTGTCTGCATCGTGTTTCAACGATCAACCCTGGAGGTATGTGTTTGTGCGCAGTCCGGATGTGCTGGCAAAGGTGTTCACAGCGATGACGAAGGGCAACCAATGGACAGAATGGGCCTCTATGGTTATTGCCGTATTCAGTGCTCCCCAACTGGACTGCATCATCAAGGACCGCGAGTACTACGGATTTGACACGGGGATGGCAACTGCTCTTCTCATTTTGCGTGCGACCGAGCTGGGTCTGGTTGCGCACCCGATTGCGGGTTTTCGCCCGGACGAAGTGAAACCGATTTTGGGCATACCAACGGACATGAAGCTCTTCGCACTGGTCATTGTGGGAAAGCACTCGGAGATCCCCAATCCCATACTCTCTGAGAAGCAGCTGCATGACGAATCGGAGCGCCCACCTCGCCTTCCACTCGAGCGCATCGCCTTCATTGACAGGGTCCCTGATGGAGCGCCAGTTTCCGAACCTATCCCTCACTGAACACGAAGTGCCTGCGCGCCGGGTTACGGCGCAGAGAGAGTGAACACCTGCCAGGGCGTGCTGTACTGGGGAAGTCCTCGGTAGCCGGCACGAATGTGCAGCATGATTTCGGAAGCGGTTGCCACTTCTGGGATGGCGATATCGACGGTTACTTCTGGCCCGTTGCGTGTTGTCACCACCGATGTGGTAACCGACGTTTCCGTAACCAGATTGACAGTCTTTGCCTCCTGTCCGTGATGAAGCGTAATCACCAGTTTTGGCTGCTGCGCGAAAGGGATACCTGATGCGACTGGGAAGAGTGAAATCTCTGCAACTGAGTCCTCGGTCGGCGGTGCCGCGAAGGTCATCAAGAGTCGGAGCGTGTTCTGATCTTTTCTGGTGGCGCTGACACTGCGCAGTTCGGCGTTCCTGTCTACATGTTCGAGCAGGAAGTCCAGAGGGATATGAGAAAACACTGCCGGGGCAGACGAAAGCGCAGGGTGCTGGTCATCAAAGAAGACTTCGTTGCGGCGTGAGAAACTGGCCAGAAGCAGATAGTCAACCTTCGTCTGGCTTTTGTACAGCATCGTGGTTGCGTATTTGAGAGCCACCTGTCCAGAATTCAGCTCGAGGTTCCTGAGCTGGAGTGGCAGGGCAGCCACGAATGCCGGGGGTGTCAGCGTGGCAAGTGGGTTGTACAGATGAGGCACGGGGAAATGGTGCTCGTGAACGAGATAGGTGTAGCGCGAGGGTTGCAGATCGAGGTCATGCAGGGCTGCAGTTACAAAGAGGTATGCAGACTGGTGGTCGGGGTTCAGATCCAGCGGCGATGGGAACAGCACGACACTGGGAGAAAAGGCGCGCATCACTTTCTCAAGGTCGGTCACAATGGAAGCCGCATTGTAGAGAGCGCCGGGTGTCAACGCATCGGCGTAGGGAACAGAGCGGGAGTCGAGAGGTATGTGCAGCCTGCTTGTGCCAGGTTTCCATGTTGTGTCCCAGATGCGGAGTGTTCCGGAATCGGGATAGCCAAGAAACGTCAGACAATCAGGGGTCAGACCCAGTGACGCTGCCCCTTTGATCGCTTCCGAACGCCGGAGTTCGCCGAGCGCTCTGAACTGGGCTGGCGTCAGGGCCGGGATCTTCTTCACAGCCCAATAGGAGACCTCAAAATTATCTCCGTACGTGAGGTAGACGATATGAACTTTGGCGCCTGCCTTGAGAGCATCAAGGATGGCTCCTGCATTTGCGATACATTCGTCATCCGGGTGTGGCGCCACCACAAGAACTGAATCTGTTGAATGGAAGGCTGGGAGCTGGTTTTGAGGAAGGGACAGCTGGGAAGCCAATTGAGGAGCTGTGGCTGAGGTGCCGAAAAAGCTCATCCAGGCCACGGCGGTCAGAGCCAGAAGAGCAAGAATGCTGATGAAAAGACCGATGAAGAGCTTGCGATATCGATGGAAAGCGTGAAGCGGTCTCCTGGGCTGCACAATGGGTTATCTCCTCCAGTTTGTGAGTTGGTGCAAGATTTCCTGAGCTCTGTCAAACAGCAACATGTGGCCTTCATCGCGGTACCAGCGCGTCAGCGTGCGGGGCAGAAGCGAGGCAAGTTCCTCTGCCATGACAGGAGGCGTCACCGTGTCTTTGCGCCCATACCACAACTGGACGGCGAAGCTTTCTGTCTGTGGTGCAAATGGCCAGATGCCGTGGTAAAGAGCCAACTCCTGTGCAGGACCAGTCACACCCTGCCGAAAGGCCTCGATCAAGTTGACGCGAAGCATCTCTCTGACCTCTGGCCGCGCCAAGGCAGCCTGATCCGCCTCGGGCCATCTCTCGGTCATGCGTTTCAGAACCGATGGAAAGTCGGTTTGCACGTCCTGAATGCTTCGCGCAAGCATCTGGCGAGCAAGCCAGGGAGTACGGGCTGCCGTCACGAATACCCTGAGCTGGTCTGCGCTCATAGACTGGCGCACGGCAGGGTTGCGAAGAGGCGAAAGGCCGGAGACAATGCCGGCACCGATCAGCCGTTCCGCAATGCGCTCAGCACAGCTGATCACGTAGGGCGCACCGCCAGACGTTCCCAGGATGGCAAAGTCGTAGATGCGCAGATGAGAGGAAAGCTGGATGATGTCCTCTGCCCAATCCGAAAACGAACGGCCAGGCTTTGGATCTGACAGACCAAATCCGGGTCTGTCCGGTGCAATGAGTCGTACACCGGCCTCGCGTGTAGGAGTGTCGAGGGTGGCTCCTTCAAGGCGCGATGCCGGAAATCCGTGGAAGAAGAATACCGGGGTGCCCGAGGGATCGCCGTATTCGACATATCCCAATGCTCGTCCGTCTGTAAGCTTCATTGTCTGGTCGGCCATGGACATCCGTACCTCACTCAATGCGGAGATAACTCGGTAAGTAATGCATCAAAAGTCTATCATAAAGTCGTGCTCAATCAATCACGAGACAGAGAATCCAAGGTCTCATCCGTGACAATGCTCCTGTTGACATGAAGCGCCTCAGGACGTACCCTGATAAGGACAAGTGAGGGCCGGTTCCAGGCACCGTCCTGAGAGCGGCCATTGTCATATATGGAGGTTCAGATGGAACGTGTGCTGAGCAGTGAATTGTCTTCTCATGTCGGCGAACGCGTCATGATGGCTGGGTGGATGCACCGCATTCGCAGGCTGGGGAGTGGAATGATCTTCGTCCACCTGCGCGACCGCAGCGGTATCTGCCAGATTGTCGTGGAGGCGCCCGAGGCGATTGTCTCGCTTGACGGCTTGCTGGTAGAGAGTGTCATTCAAGTCGAAGGTACTGTGGTAGCGGAACCCCAGGCTGCTGGAGGATATGAGGTTCATGATCCTGCCTTTGTCGTCCTCTCCCCCGTCACCGAGGCGTTGCCATTTCCAATCAACAAGCCGGTGATCAATGCACATCTGGACACATTCCTCGACCATGCCATGGTAGGCCTACGAGCACCTTCAAAGCAAGCCATTTTCAAGCTCAGTGCGGGTGTTCAGCATGGATTCCGCGCTGCCCTCGATGCGAAAGGCTTTACCGAGGTCGCAACGCCAAAACTCACGGGGTCTGCCACCGAGTCGGGTGCCACAGTTTTTCCCGTTGACTACTTCGGGAAAAAAGCGTATCTGGCACAGAGCCCTCAGCAGTACAAGCAGATGATGGTCGGGGTTTTCGAGCGGGTGTATGAGGTCGCACCCGTCTTCAGGGCCGAGCCTCACCAGACGGTTCGCCACCTAAACGAATATGTCAGCATGGATGCCGAGATGGGATTCATAAAGGATCACACCACGGTCATGGCTGTTCTGGCCGATGTTATCCATGGCATCCTCGAGTATCTTGGACAGCACTATGCGAAGGAGCTTGAACTTCTCAAAGTGGAGATGCCCCTTGTCCCTCCCGTTTTCCCCCATGTGTACTTTCCTGACGCTCAGCAATGGATCTTTGAGCATCATGGCGAAGACTGCCGCGGAGAACCCGACCTGGCCCCTCAGCACGAGAAATGGCTGGGCGAGTGGGCAAAGGAGACCTTCCAGTCTGATTTTCTGTTTGTTACGGGGTATCCGATGGTCAAGCGGCCCTTCTACACGGCACCCAATCCGGACGACCCGAAGTATTCGAATTCATTCGATCTGCTGTTCCGTGGAACCGAACTTGTTACCGGCGGACAGCGGCTCAACAGATTTGAAGACTATGCCAGATCGCTGGCAGAGCACGGCATGACGCAGGAAGCTGTAGCGGGCTATCTCGAAGCATTCCGGTTTGGGATGCCGCCTCATGGCGGATTTGCCATCGGCCTGGAGCGCTTCATTATGCAGTTAACGGGACTCACGAATCTCCGTGAAGCAGCTCTGTTCCCGCGCGATATGGAGCGTCTGCAGCCCTAGGTTGAAATGTGAACATCCTTGTACCAGGTACATCAGGCATTCACAATTGGGGTGACCAATGAAAGAATACGATTTCCACAGTATTGAACCAAAGTGGCAGAACATCTGGGAAGCAGAGAAGGCCTATCGGACCGAGGACCGGTCGGACAAGCCCAAGCTCTATTGCCTGGACTACTTTCCATATCCATCCGGAGATGGCCTGCATGTCGGTCATTGCCGCAATTATATCCCCACCGATGTCATCAGCCGCTACTATCGAATGAAGGGGTTCAACGTTCTGCATCCCATGGGCTGGGACGCGTTTGGACTTCCGGCTGAAAACGAGGCTATACGTCTGAAGAAGAGTCCACGCGAGATCACACTCAAGAACACGACCAACTTCAAGCGGCAGTTGAAGCTTCTTGGAACTTCGTACGACTGGGACCGCGAGATCAACTCCTCCGACCCCGAATACTACCGGTGGACTCAGTGGTTCTTCCTGCTGTTGTACAAGCGGGGGCTTGCGTATGAGAAGGAGTCTGAGCAGTGGTGGTGTCCACACTGCAAGACGGTTCTGGCCAACGAGCAGGCAAAGGATGGAAAGTGCTGGCGGTGCGGAACTCCGGTCGAGAAGAAGAAATTGAAGCAATGGTTCTTCAAGATCACGGACTACGCCGATCGTCTTGCAGACGATCTGGACACGGTGGACTGGCCGGAACGCATCAAGATTATGCAGCGCAACTGGATTGGCAAGTCGGTCGGAGCGGATGTCGTGTTTGACATTCTTTCAGCAGGCGACGGATCCCGGCACCCGGTGACGGTCTTCACCACCCGTCTGGACACGATCATGGGTGCAACGTTTCTTGTGCTGGCTCCGGAACATCCTCTCGTTCAGGAGATCTGTTCCAGCGAACAACGCGAGGACGTGGAGGCGTATGTCGCCGTCAGCCGCACAAAGACAGAAATAGACCGCATGTCGACTGAAAAGGAAAAGACAGGGGTCTTCACGGGCGCATACGCGGTCAATCCCTTTTCCGGGGAGAACGTGCCGGTCTGGATTGCGGACTACGTGCTCATGGGTTATGGAACGGGCGCCATTATGGCGGTTCCAGCGCACGACAGCCGTGACTTTGCTTTTGCCAGAAAATATGACATTCCGATCCGCCAGGTGATTACCTGGCCTGGCGTCACCTATGAAGAGTCGACGTGGGACGACCAATATGCCGAGCATGGAACGCTCGTGAATTCGGGCAGGTTCGACGACCTGACAACTGAATCCGCATTTGCGGCGATGGTCGCCGAGGGGCAGGAGAAGGGTATCGCAAAGGCTCAGACGAATTATCACATGCGGGATTGGCTGATCAGCCGCCAGCGGTACTGGGGCGCACCCATCCCCATGGTTCATTGCCCAAAGTGCGGCACAGTCCCTGTTCCTGAGAGCCAATTGCCGGTGCTGCTGCCCGATGTCGAGGGGTATGAGCCGAGCGGCACTGGAGAATCGCCGCTCGCAGGCATCCATGACTGGGTCGAGACCACATGTCCCGTGTGTGGAGGGCCTGCACGCCGCGAGACGGACACCATGGATGGATTCGCGTGCTCTTCATGGTATGAACTGCGGTATACCAGCCCTCACGATGACAAGGCTCCGTTCGACAGGGCAAGTGTCGACTACTGGCTTCCCGTGGACCTGTATGTCGGTGGCGCAGAGCACGCCGTGATGCACCTCCTCTATTCGAGATTCTGGACGAAGGTCATGTACGACGAGGGGCTGGTGGGATTTACCGAGCCCTTTGCGCGGCTCATGAATCAGGGAATGCTGCTCTCGTACGATGGGCAAAAAATGAGCAAGAGCAGGCACAATGTGATTACGCCGGATGAGGTGGTCGAGCAGTACGGAGCCGATACGCTGCGGCTCTATGAGCTCTTCATGGCACCGTTTGAGCAGGAAGTGGCCTGGTCAAAGGAAGGCATTTCGGGGGCGCACCGGTTTGTGAAGCGCGTGTGGGAATTGGCCCAGCGGTCGATCGATGCGAGCCGTGGTGAGCTTGGAGATGCTCATGTTCCCAAGCTTGAGTTGCAGATCAACAAGCTGACCAAGAAGATCACAGAGGATATCGAGAAGTTCAAGTTCAACACTGCCGTGGCAGCGTTCATGGAGTATTTCAACTTTCTTTCTGAGGCTGTTCGCACCGACGAAACAGCGCTCTCGACGAAGGAGTGGCAATTCAGCATGCGCCAGCTGCTTGTCCTGCTTTCCCCGTTTGCTCCGCACATGACACAGGAACTGTGGCAGGAGTATGGAGACGTGGGTAGTATTCATCAGCAGCCGTGGCCCACCTGGGACGAGAGCAAACTGGTGGAAAGTGAAGTCGAGGTGGCTGTTCAGATTAATGGCAAAGTGCGTGGCACCATGCTCGTGCCCTCTGATTCGACGGACGACGATCTGGCAAAGATTGCGCTTGCCCAGGACTTCGTTGTTAAGTACACTGCCGGACATATTGTCAAGCGTGTTGTTGCAATCAAGGGGAAAATCGTTAATATTGTAGTTCAGTGATTCTCGTTCAGGAGGAAGTTGAATGGCAAATCCGAAGAAGAAGATAACCCACAGCAGAAAGGGCAACAGATACAGCAAGGTCAAGATGCGCTTTGCCAACAACCACAGCCCGCTTGTGCACTGTGGCCACTGCAACAAGCTTATTCGCGCGCATCACGTCTGCCCATACTGTGGGTATTATGACGGCAAGCTCGTGGTGAAGCAGGAAGAGAAGAAGGAAAAGCCTGCCGCCTAGGGCATGAGAGTTGCGATAGATGCCATGGGGGGCGATTATGCCCCCCATGAGATTATCAAGGGTGCCGTAGAAGCCGCACGCAAATTAGGTGTCACTATCGTGCTTACTGGCGATGAGGCAGCCATCAAGAGCGAGCTGTCATCCTACAGCACTGGCCCCGCATTTTCCTGCGAGGTTGTCCCAACGACCCAGGTCATCACTTTTCATGACCATCCCTCGGAGGCATTGCGGCTGCGCAAGGATTCGTCTCTCTATCGGTCGATTCAGCTTGTTGCACAGGGAAAGTGCGATGCGATTGTCTCGGCCGGCAATACGGGGGCCCAGATGGCCATCTCGCTGTTTGTCCTCGGGCGTATTCGTGGCGTTCTGCGTCCGGGACTGATCACGCCGGTTCCGTCGCTGACGGGCGACCCATCCTATTTCATCGATGTTGGGGCGGTTTCCGACTGCGTTCCTGAGAATATCCTTCAGTTCGCCCGGATGGGACAGGTATACTGCAGCCTTGTCACAGGCAAACAGACTCCCACGGTTGGACTTCTCAACATTGGCGAGGAGGCTGAGAAAGGATCCCGTCCGGCAATCGAGGCGCATAAGCTGCTGTCGTCGCGGGACCCTGCATTTGTCGGCAACATCGAACCGAAGGATGTGTTCCGTCATGCTGCTGACGTTGTGGTGAGTGACGGATTTACGGGAAACATCTTCACAAAGACCATTGAGGGTACAGCAGAAGCGCTGTTTGGACTGATAAAGTCCGCTCTTGGCAATTCGCTCAAAGGCAAGATCGGGGGGGCGCTGGCGCGCGGAGATCTGCGTATGGTCAAGGAGAAGCTTGACTACAGCCAATATGGTGGAGCCCCACTGCTGGGAGTCAAGGGCATCAGCGTTGTCTGTCACGGGAGATCGGACGCCACGGCCATCTACCATGCCATTCGTGTCGCAAAGGACGTGAGCGACCAGGGCCTGGTGAAGAAGCTTGAGGCATTGTGGGCATGACAGACGGGGTGCACGGAAAGCGAAAGACCGCTGTACACCAGATTGTCGTTCCCAAACAGGATTTCACGAGTGCTCTTGTCATGGAACGCGCTCAGGAGTTCAACAAGACGCTTCCAGTCCCGTTCAAGAATCTGCGATACCTGGTTGTTGCGCTGACGCACAGTTCTTTTGCGAGTGAACATCACAGCTATACATCCAATGAGAAACTTGAGTTTGTCGGTGACGGTATCGTCAATTTCATCGTTGCCAAGCTGCTCTTTCTCGAATTCCCCGAAGCCAATGAGGGCGATCTCTCCAAGATGCGTGCGGCTCTGGTCAAAGAACAAGGAGTCTATGAACGCGCTGTTGAATTGGGACTGGACAAGTACCTTCTGCTGGGGAAGGGTGAAGACAAGCTGCGCGACGAACGGAAGCCGGCCATTCTTGCGGACGGTTTTGAGGCTTTGACGGCGGCCATCTACTTTGACAGTGGAATGCATGCGGCCGAGAAGTTTGTCAGCATGGCTTTTCACAAGGCAATTGCCGACTTGCACAATGGTGCCATTTTGGACCACAAGACTGCCTTGCAGGAAGAGACACAGCGCAGCGTCCGCTTGCTGCCGGTGTACGCAACAGAGACAGCGCGAGGCGAAGATGGTTCAGACGTTTTCACTTCGCTCGTGTATATCGGTAATGTTCTGTATGGCGAAGGTCGCGGTTCATCCAAGAAGAAAGCCGAGGAAGATGCCGCTCGAGCCGCGCTTGACGCGTTTCTTGTTGAACACCCCCGGAAGATCGAATCCAGCTCATGAGCTTTCTTTCGCGCATCAAACAGTTGTTTGGAGGGGAAGCGCCTGACTCGACCGAGTCGGGTGCGTCTCGTGAAGTTGAGGTGGCCGCGGTCGTTTCTCAGGAACAAACCAGCGGAACGGGCATGACAGGCATTTCGCAGAAGGAGAAGCCGAATCGCCGCCTGGCCGCTGATCTCGAGAAGCTCGAAGAGCTGCTTATCGATGCCGGCATAGACGTGGACACGGCGATGGGGATATTGCAGGAAGTCGGCGGAGGCGGATTGCTTGGGCGCCCCACGGCTGAACAGGTGATTAGTCGCATCAGGACCAAATTGAATGCTGTTCTCGATCTGGACAGCACGCTTCACTTGACAGGAGCGCCGGCAGTTGTACTGGTCACTGGGGTGAATGGGGCTGGCAAGACCTCCTCGATAGCAAAGCTTGCCAACATGTTAAAGAATGAGAACCGCAAGGTCCTTCTCGTGGCCGCTGATACCTTCCGGGCAGGAGCTGTCGATCAGCTGGCCATTCTTGCTGAGCGCGTCGGCGTCCCCGTCATGCGTTCGGTGGAGGGGCAGGATCCCTCCAGCGTTGTCTTCAATGGGCTTCAGAAGGCAGTCGCAGATCACGTTGACGTCGTGATCATCGATACTGCAGGACGCCTGGAGAATAAGAAGAATCTCATCGCCGAACTTCAGAAGGTTGTTCGAATCATCGAGAGCAAATTTGGTCTTTCTCTGTCGGAGACACTGCTGGTTATTGATGCGACGACTGGAGAAAATGCACTGATGCAGGCTCGGGCATTCAGCGAAGCCATCCATGTTTCGGGTATTATCCTCACCAAGGTTGACTCTGGCGCCAAGGGGGGCAGTATCATCGGCATTGCACGGGAGCTGAAAATCCCGGTCAAGCTGGTGTGCAATGGTGAAACACTCATGAGTATAAAACCATTTGACAAAGACGATATCGTGGACATGATATTGCTGTCAGATTGAGGTGAGCAGGTATGATCTCAGCAGTACTCCATCATATTCCATCAAGGAGTTGAACAATGCAGAACAAGGGTAAAGAAAAGCCAAACATCACTCCCGGTCACGAGAAGAAGATCCGGCGCAAAGAAGAGATTGAAGAGCTCTTGGAGTTCTACTCGGGGCTGTTGACAAAGAAGGAGCTTGGCGTCCTGGAATTGTATGTGCGTCCCGAGTTTTCTGGCGCAGAGGTTGCCCGCATGCTGCGCATCTCGCGCCAGGCTGTTCATGACCACATTCGTCGATCGCTCAGCCGGATGAGACGTTGCGAAAACAGGCTGCAGCTGATCGCCAACTACCGCAAGAATGCAGTCATGTACCGGAAGATCATGTCCAAACTCGACGCATGCTGTGAGCTGACTCATGACGCCCAGGGCGAGAAGAGCCTTGCTGAGCTGAAAGAGCTCTTTGAGAAGTTGGTAAGCCGCAACGTTCACAACATCTAGGGCTGGAACGTGTTTGAGTCAGTAAAGAAGGCGTTGGGCGGGGTCTTCGATGGACTTCGCCGGAAAGGCTTGCTGTCACAGGGAGACATCGATGCTGCGCTGACAGAGGTACGGGTCAGTCTGCTTGCAGCCGATGTTGACTACCGGGTTGTCAAGTCCTTCATAGCTCGTACGCGAGAGGCGTGTCTGGACGAACGAGTCCTGAGCAGCATGACTCCTGGTGATCAGGTAACCAAAGTCTTGTATGAGCAACTGATACAGGAGCTGGGCGGACCTGGGAGCAAGGGGATCGCCGTGACGCATATCCCCTATCGAGTCATGCTCGTGGGGCTTCAGGGATCAGGCAAGACCACGACGCTCGGCAAACTGGCACTGCTTCTCAAGAAGGAGGGCCACTATCCGCTGCTCATTCCAGGCGACTTCGGGCGGCCTGCAGCGTACCAGCAGCTTCAGAAGCTGGCGGCAGATGCAGGTGTGGAGTTCTTTGGTGAGCATGCCGACGCGCTGGAAGATCTCCTGCGAGGTGCGGATCGGTTCGCACGCGAGAAGTCTCTCGACGTGGAGCTGCTGGATACGCAGGGACGCCACGAGTTCGATGCCGAACTCATGGATCAGCTGCACATGGTCACTGCTCTCTACAAGCCCGATGAAACGCTCATTGTGCTTGACTCAATGATTGGTTCGAAAGCCATTCCATTGTCCCAGAGTTTTGACAAAGTTGCTCCGCTGACTGGGGCTATCTTCACAAAGTTTGATTCTCCTGCTCAGGGAGGTGCGGTTCTTTCGTTCAAGGCGTCCATCGGCAAGCCGATCCGGTATGTCGGAGTGGGAGAGCATCTCGAGGACCTGGACTATTTTGTGCCCGAGCGACATGCGGCGCGTATCGTAGGGTATGGCGACATGGAAGGGCTTCTCAGACGATATGACGACGCCGAGCATCGAGCCAAGGCGACTGCGGTGGCCAGGAAAGTTCAAACAGGGAAGTTTGACCTTTACGACCTCCGCGATCAACTGCTTGAAATAGCTCAAGTTGGTGGTATAAATAAAATGCTTGAGAGCCTTCCGTCGAACATGCTTCCCAAGGGAGCGGTCGCCGATGAGGGCGTTGCAAAGAGGTTCACAGCTATTATCGACTCGATGACGGACACTGAAAGGCGCAATCCAGGCATTCTGAATGCGTCCCGCAAGCGTCGTATCGCTCGTGGGGCGGGTGTGGACGTCAGCGATATCAACAGGATGCTCAAGCAGTTTGAATTGTTCGGCCGCATGGCAAAGATGGCGAACAATAGACATTCCGGCGGCTTCGGGTTGCCCGGATTCTAGCACTCGCACGTATGCAACAGGAGGAAACATGGTAAGCATCAAGCTCGCAAGGACTGGAACCAAACATCAGGCTCATTATCGTTTTGTCGTGCTCGATCGCAAGAAGCCCACCAATGGCGCAGTTATCGAGACATTGGGTTACTACGATCCCAATCCCAAGGTGCCAAAGATTGAAGTGAGCGAGGAACGCGTCGCATACTGGCTTGGGCTGGGAGCACAACCGACCGATTCAGTTCGCAATCTTCTCAAGCACAACGGCATCTGGCAGCGGTTTGTTGCAAGCAAGACAGCCAAGTAGCGCTGTCAGGCTTGTGGCAGGAGGCGCTGTATGAAGCAGTTGGTCGAAACCATTGTCAAGGCACTCGTCGACACCCCCGAAGAGGTTGTTGTCAGCGAGAACTCGACTGATCAGGGGACGACATATGAGATCAAAGTCGCCCAGAAGGACGCGGGCAAGGTGATCGGGAAACAGGGGCGCACTGCTCAGGCCATCCGAACGCTTGTCAGGGCTGCCTCTGCGAAAAACGGGCTTGTGGCAACGGTGCAGATTGACAGCATGAATGATGAGGAACAGGCCAATGGGGGCCTGGAAGAGGAGTAACAAGACAAATGGCAACCAGCGTTTGGATGAAACAGAATGTTCTTATCAAGACAGTCGTGACACAGCAGTTCAAGGACAGCTACCTCAAGGATCTGGACAAGGCAACCAGTGAAGCGAAGCAGAATCTTGAGCGGTTGAAATCCTCACTGTCCCAGGTGATTCTTCGTGGCGGTGTTGGCGGGCAGTATGATGACTTGGTTAAAGCTCAACTCCAGGAAGAGAAAGCAAAACAGGAGCAGATGGTAATGGACCTTGAGGCCAAGAAGGCTGAGGTTTCAAAGCTGGAGCTTGGATCCATCTATGTCCAGGGCGCTCTCGAGGGTACAGTGGAAGTCAAGGTTGGAGACAACCTCTTTCAGAAGATCGGTTCGACCTCGGTCCTGGTCCAGGATGGGGTCATTCTTTCCATAGACTGATAGACTTCACCAGAGAACACTTCAGGGCAGAGCGCCGGCGCTCTGCCCTTTTTGCTTTATGGTGGGCTTGACACGGGCAAGCTGTCTGTGCTAGTATTGAGCCAGCACTTCAAGATGTGTGCGTGACAGGATCGCGGTCAAATTGGAGCTTCAATGCAGGTGGTCTGCCTGAATTGAAGGCGGCTTGCTGGTGGCAGTGATGGATACATGATACGCGTCCATCAGACTGCCGAGAGGAGGAATAGTGGCATCCAAGAAGTTACTAGGCATGTTGAATGACGCGATCGCGGGCGAACTCCAGGTCTCAATCCAGTATATGTGGCAGCACGTGCAGTGGAAAGGCGTAAAACACTTCTCGGTGAAAGATGAGTTTGAGAAGATTGGTATTGAGGAGATGAAACATGCCGAGATGATTGCCGAGCGGCTCTTCTATCTTGGCGGAACGCCAACAACGAAGCCCCAGCCTATCGTCGTGGGCGAATCCCTCAAGGAGATGCTTGCAGCCGATGTCAAGGCCGAGGA
>JBNAWM010000020.1:0-17718 GCA_049699855.1 Candidatus Cryosericum sp. | reverse complement strand
CGAGTGCATTCGCATCTTCGATCTCTGCTGCCTCCACCCCACCCGGGTCCAGCTCCGGTTTTGGCGGTGGGGGAGGAGGCGGGGGCGGGGGTTCCGGCGGAGGCGGAGGCGGGGGAGGAGGCGGGGGATGGTAACGCGCCCGGCGACAGCCGCGACGACACTGCTTGTGGTACTCCTCCTGACGATAGCGGTTATCGGACCTGCAGCCGCCGCTGCGCCAGCTCAGATACAATCCTTGGTTTCGACCGTCACGGTCTTTGCCAGCGGAAGCCTCCAGGTCCATGAGCACCTGACCCTGGTCACCACCGGCGGCAGTGTCACCAGGCTCCTGCCCCAGGATGCAGGCGCGCTCCGGCATGGAAGCCGCGCAACGCCTTCCTGGCGCATCCAGAGCGCAAGCATCGACGGAAGCCCGGCCACATGGCAGATCCGGGCCCCCGCGGCGAGCAGACTCCTGCTTGAGGTGGGCAGCAATCTTGGCGCCGGTCAGCACACGCTGGATCTGACCTTCATCACCGACCGCTTCCTGACCGTGACCGCCACGGGAGCGAACCTTGTCTGGGATGCAACGGGAGCGTGGCTCTCACCCGTCGCACAAGCCAGCGTGATCCTCGTCCCTCCTCCCGGGGCCGGGCGCTCCCTGCTGTCGGCGGGAGCCTCGCTGCAAAACGCCATCGGACGGATTGGGTCTCTTCCTGCGACCCAGGACATGGATGGAAACGTCATCCTGCAAACGAGCCGCCCGCTGGCAGCCGGTGAGTCCATTGTTGTCCGCGCATCGTGGCCTGTTGGAGCCGTCACCGCACCGACATCCGGGATGCGCATCGACTGGTTCATACGCGACTGGGGAGGCATCGTCATGGGCCTGTTCGGACTGCTCGTGCTTGCAGGGTACTTCCAATCAGCCTGGATGGCGCTTGGAAAGGACCCCCGGCAGGGAGCTGTGATTCCCCGCTTCGAACCGCCCGCCGGCATGTCTCCGGCAGCAGTGCGCTACGTCCGCCACATGGCATTCGATGAGACTGCCTTCGCCGCCGACCTACTCGACCTTGGCTCCCGAGGAGCAGCTCTGGTGAGCCTGGAGGCGGGCGCCACCGTTCTTCGGCGCTCAGCCAGCACCCCGGCAGACCTGCCCGCGGACGAGCAACTCATCCTGGAGCGCCTCTTTGGAGACAACCAGAAGGCACTGGTCGTCGGGCCGTCGACCCAGCCCCTCCTGCAGTCAGCCAGTGCAGCTCTTGGCACCTACCTCGAGAAGAGCGTCCGCCCGGGCCTCTTTGACCTGCATCGGCGCGAGACGCTGACGGGCATCGGCATCTCCTTCGTGACCGCTGTCATTGCAGGCATGGCGCAGGCGACCACGCGCGCCGGCGTCATTGCCTACCTTGGCCTGCTCGCCTGGCTTCTGGTCTGGTCGGCCGGCGTTGCGTTCTCATGGGCGGCACTGGCCGCAACCCTGAAAGCGCGGCCGTCGCAGCGCCATGCGAGACCTGCCTCGCTTCTCCAGGCACTTGCCATGCAGATGGCAGTGACGTCACAGGAACGGGCAGAGCGCTCACGCACGGCAGCGCTTGCATACTGTGCCCTATTCTGGATGGCGGGCGCGGGCGTCTTCTTCCGCGTGGCCACGATCCCGGTCGCCTGTCTGGTCATCGCAATGGCAGTTCTGGACATCATCTATGGACGCATCATGCCCAGCTGGACACTGCGAGGCCGGCAGATCGCCGACGAGGCCGATGGCTTTGCGCTGTACCTGAAAGTAGCCGAGCAGGACCGCATGCATTGGTTCACCCCACCGGCAAAAACACCCGAACTCCTTGAGCGCTACCTGCCCTATGCCCTGGCTCTGGGGGTTCAGCAGGAGTGGGCCGAGCAGTTCCGCGATACGGTAAACCAGGGCACCGCCCCGGCAGGGGCATAGGAGCACGTGTGCTATGCTATTCCAGCAGGAACCTGATCAAAGGAGTACCCATGAGAAAACCTAGGCTGCTGATTCTGGCACTACTGATGCTGATGATTTCACTTGCCGCAGTCCCCGGGCTGGCCCTGGCTCAGCAGGAGCGCATCACCAGCTTTGACAGCGCAATCACTGTCAACCAGGATGGGACGATGCGTGTGGAGAACACCATCCAGGCCGAGGTGACCGGCGATCAGATCCAGCACGGCATCTATTACGACTTTCCGACCATCTACTCCGACGCCAAAACCGGCGGACGGCTGGTGATCGACTTCCAGGTGCTGGGTGTCCAGCGTGACGGGCAGAACGAGCCCTACACCGTGTCCAACTGGTCCAACGGCAAGCGCGTCAAGATCGGCGATCCAAACGTTCTCATCAGCCCCGGACTGCACACGTGGACACTCAGGTTCAGCGTGGACCGTGAGCTGGGATACTTTGCCGACCATGACGAGCTGTACTGGAATGTGACCGGCAACGGCTGGGTCTTCCCCATCGACCGCGCCTCGGCCACCGTGACACTCCCCGCGGGAGCGGCCGCCAAGATCACGGGCCTTGCTGCCTACACCGGACCCGTTGGCTCCACGGCCAGCGCTGTCACGACGACCCGCGCCGCCGACGGCACCCCTACGTTCACCACGACTACCGTTCTGAACCCTGGAGAGGGCCTCACCATCGTCGTTGGCTGGCCCAAGGGATACGTCCGGACACCAACAGCGGCCATGCGCCTCGCATGGTTCCTGCGCGACAACAGCGCTCTCATTGTCGGTTTCCTGGGCATCCTGCTGGTCTTCATCTACTACATGGTCACGTGGTATCATCATGGCAAGGACCCCAACCGCGGCACCATCATCCCCCTCTTTGCGCCGCCCGCAGGCATGTCACCAGGCGGCGCCCGCTACCTGTCACGCATGAGCCACGACAGCAAGGCTTTCACGGCGGCGCTCATCGACATGGCCGTGAAGCGCTACATCACGATTCACCAGGAACGCAACAAGTACTGGATCGAGCGGGACACTGCCCCTTCATCAGTGTTGTCGGATGACGAGCTTGCCCTGGCCGGCACACTCATGGGCGAGAGCGCCAGGGTGGACTTCGAACAGGCCAATGCCGAGAATATCCAGCGCGCGATCCTGGCCAGCAAGGAGAGACTGGAGGGTGACTACCAGCCGCGGTTCTTCGTCAGCAACACTGGTTATCTCCTGACCGGCATCCTGCTCTCGGTGGGAGCCGCCGTGCTGACCTTCTTTGCTGCCGCCAGCGGGAGCGCCATGCAGTTCCTGGCACCCGTCGTCGTCATCGTGGTGCTCGGTATCATGAGCGCGGTCTTTGCCTCAACGCTCAAATCGTACACGCTGGAGGGCCGCGCCCTCGCAGACCAGGTGTCTGGCTTCCGGATGTACCTTGCCACCACGGAGAAGGACCGCATGAACCTTTTGAACCCGCCAGAGCGAACGCCCGAGATCTTCGAGAAATATCTCCCCTATGCCCTGGCCCTGGATGTCGAGCAGCGATGGTCAGAGCAATTTGCCAGCGTCTTCGCCCGCATGGCAGCCGAGGGACGCCCCTATGCCCCCGTCTGGTACTACGGGCTCTACTGGAACCCCGTCAATCCCGCAGCCTTCGCAAGCCATATGGGAACCGGCTTCAACAACGCCATCAGCGCTGCGGCCGTCCCTCCGGGCAGTAAGTCGGGATTCGGTGGAGGCGGCTTCGGAGGTGGCGGTGGATTCAGCGGCGGAGGCGGTGGGGGTGGCGGAGGCGGCGGCTGGTAAAGCACGACGCCCCATTATTCCTCCTCAGACCTTGATGGCCTCAGCTTCCTTCTGCAGCTGCGCGCGGCGCCTGCGATAGAGCACGATGGGCAGATCGCCCTGGATCAGCTTCTCGCCACCATTCAGACTGCTGACGAACGGCCGCTGTGTCTGCACCACGCGGCGGTCCTGATGCGCGATGGTGATGTTCGCGATACCCGTCAAGAAGTCGACCAGCTGGCGGACGCCGGGAAGCCGGCCAAAACTGCGGTAGAAGCGCAGGTACAGGATGGTGTGCTCCTCGTCGACACAAACGAAGGCAGCAGTAATGCGGGTATTGGGACCCAGATTGTTCTGCCACAAGTTGGGGAAGACAAAGGTCAGCTGGGCCTCGCGCTGGGGGACAGGGATTTCATTGGGCCGAAGCGGCTTCTGACCGTGATCCTTCTCGTTGTCCACCCAGACCCGCAGAACGTTCCCATCCAGCTCGGCCACCGGACCGTTCACAACGGTCTTGTTCCCCACCCCGATCGTGTTGTAGTGCACAAACGGCAGATGCACCACATCCAGCTGATTCTCGATTGCCCGCGAATAGAAGGCATTCCAGGGATCGCGCCAGGTGCCGTAGATCAGCCGCGCGTCGTCCAGCCCCGGGATAAACGGCAGCTCCGGGTACTCCTCGCGGCGCTCGCCCCACCACAGATAGATGTAACCGTGCGCTTCGCGCACCACAAACGACTCGCCCTGGAACGTCGCAGGAACCGGCGCCTCCTTCCCGTGCGCCGGAATCACCGTCACGCGCCCGGTGCCGTCATACTGCAGTCCGTGGAACGGGCACTCCACGCAGTCGCCCTTCAGTTTGCCCGCACTCAGCGCCACGCCCCGGTGGACACAGTGATCGCTCATGCAGGAAACGACGCCCTTGCTGTCCCGCCACAACACCAGGTCCCTGCCCATGCGCCGCACTCCGAGCAGCTTGCCTGGCTTGACCTCTCGTGATTCAAGAATGACATACCACTGATTTCGTATCATTGCCTGACCTCCCATTGCCAAACCATGCCCAATTATACAGGATTCTACGGCTCGGAGCAACCGGCGGGTGCCGTGACCTTCTCACCTCCGCCGCACGAAACGCTGTTCCTCATTGCGAGCTGCCCGATCCTGCTGGCACTGCGGTCCCCAACGCTAACCGTAGGAAATCTACCGTAGCCTATTCTGTCCAAATCAGCTTTGTGTTTTGCCGTTTACAGCAAACGTGCCCTTATTTGTTTTGAGCTGGGTCGTGTTCTGTCTCCACAGAAGCGTGAATTTGTAAACTGGTCCTTTTGCCTTCAGAATTCTCACAGCGATCTTATTCGATGCACCGTCTTCGAGAGCATACCCCATTGAGTCCTTAACCTTGATGGTGAGCAGGAAATCGGTTTGGTCTGGCATTGAAGCAAGTTCGTCTTTTGAAAAAGTGATTGAAAAGTCGCCGTTTGCATCTGTTTGGCACATTTTTGTCTTCACGACCACAACGGGGCCTGGGTACTGCTCAACGGTAATTTCAGCCCCGGGGACAGGTTCGCTTTTGACCATGACGTTGTTTGGCAATGGTTCTATGTCTATGGTGTTCGTTGGCCCGTCCCAATTCACTGACATCCCGACGCTTTCGGAAATGAAACGCAGTGGCACGTACGTTGAACCGCCTACGATAAACGGTTCCTGTGCAGAACTCTTGGTCTCACCGTTGATAATGATTTTTATGTTCCTGAATGTGACTAGTATGTTCTTGCTTCCTGAAGAAGCGTATGCAACGGAAGCGAGGGCCAAAACCAGCACAGCGATCGTACCAAACAACACGATTCTCTTCACGTTTGCCTCCACACTGAGATGTACTGCACGTCCCGGGCTCATTCTCATGCCTTGCTAACAAGAATAGATACCACGCCCCGTGTGTCAAGACCGCGTATTGACTTACCTGTTTCTGCCACCACAGAGTCTTCAGCATCGATTCGGCACGCATTCGAGCAGCGCCATCGCTCTGACCAACAGCGGCGAGACGGAACAGGAGCGCGGGTCTCTCATGCGAATGCCTTTCGCTACGCCGCGGCCACGTCGTGATCGGGGATGATGGTCTCCACGTTGCGGATGTTCGGAACGAGGTAGCCCAGGGCGCCGATGAGCGCGCCCATGAGACCTGCCAGGATGAACATCAGCGAGATGCCTGCTCCCGGACCGACACCGGTCAGCCATCCGAAGAGCGGTGCAAGACGGCCGCCGGAGTTCATGGCGGGCCCGAACACCTTGTCCGCCAATGGCCCCGAAGCCAGCATGGCAATGGGCGCCGACACCTGCGCAATCATCCTGCGGACCGAGAACACGCGGCCCTGCAGGGCAGGAGGAACCTTGGACTGCCAGATCGCCTGATTGCTGCCATTCAAGATCGTCTCGATGGCCATCATCAGGAAGGAGCCGGCGATCCACAGGGGCAGTGAGCGCCCCAGGCCCAGGACCATGGTGCCGAGCAGTGAAGACAGCACCATACCCATCAGCACCCCGTTCACCTTGCGTTTTGGCCCTCCCCACGCAGCCAGCAGGGCCCCGCCCACCACGCCGCCGACTGCCGCTGCCGACTGTGTCGACCCCAAAGCGGCCGCGTTATTGCCCGTCCGCGCCAGAACCAGCGCCGGGAAGACGGTGAAGCACAGGCTGGCGATGAGGTTCAGGGCGAAGAACACCATCTGCAGGTCGAACAGCGGCCGGTGCTGCCAGATGTACCGGAAGCCAAACATCGACTGCTTGAGCAGGTTCTCGGGCTGATCAGGCTCATCGTGGGGCGGATTCGGGATCTCGACGATCACGAGAGCCAGAAGCGCGACCAGAAATGTTGCGAGGTCAATGACAAAGATGATCCAGATCCGCTGGAAGCCAAGGATGCCGACGAGCGCCCCCGCCAGAATGGGGGCGGCGATCCCCGACCCGCTCTCCGCCATGGAGATCATGCCACTCGCCCTCTGATACTGTGTCTTTGGGACCATCATGCTGATCGCGGCGCTGTATGCCGGCCACTGGAATGTCTGAAACGTCGCCGAGAGGGCACCGGTCACAAACAGGTGCCACAACTGCAGCCGTCCGCTGATGAACAGCACCAGGATGATCAGCGTGGCCAGGGCGGATGCGAGGTCGGAGAGGGCCATGGTCCACTTGCGGTTCCAGCGGTCCACCAGCACCCCAGCGACAGGGCTCATCAGCATCGTCGGTGCGAAGTTGAAGAACGCCACCAGCGACAGAGCCGTCGCCAGCCCGGTCGTCTGGTAGGCCCACAGCGTGAGGGCGAAGCCGCTCATCGCCGTTCCGACCAGGGACACGACCTGCCCGAACCAGACGATGGTAAACGCTGTCATCCCCTTCGGCCTGCGGGAGGGAGCACCGATTGTCTGCGCTTCAGTCACAGACGTGTCTTCCACGGACAGCGCCCCTCCATCATGCTGCGGCCTTGTGGACAGCCTGAAAAGCAGTCAATCCTGTATCCCTGTGTGGTGCCGGTCGAGTTCACTCTGAATGTGGCGTTCCTCCCAATCCTTGCCCAGGAAACGGCCGATACCCCAGACCGAGATCGCGTGGACGGCCAGGACGATACCCCACCCGATGAGCGGCCAGATGAACCAAATGACACCATCGTTCTTTGCAAGCGTTGCCAGGTTCAGCGCGGCCAGCGCAACATTGACCAGAGCGAACATGGCAGCGTGGGCATAGAACCCCTTGATCTCCTGAACGCGGTCCCTGGCCCTCTCGTACTCCTCCAGCTGCGTCATGCCATCGCCTCGCGCGCCGCCGCCAGCACTGCCGCAACATGTCCGGCAACCTTCACTCCCCGCCACTCGCGGACGATCCTGCCCCTCGCGTCCACCAGGAATGTACTGCGCTCGGTCCCCATGTACTCATGGCCTGCCAGCTTCTTGAGCTTCCATGCGCCAAGGGCCTCCAGCAGGACGTGCTGGGGATCTGAAAGCAAAGTGAACGTCAGGCCCAGCTTGGCTGCGAACCGCACGTGCGACGCCACGCTGTCGGCGCTGACACCTACGGCACGGATGCCAAGATTGGACAGCTCACTCTGCGCAGCCTGGACGTCTCTCGCCTCCTGCGAGCAGCCCGGCGTCATGTCCTTGGGATAGCAGTAGAGCAGGATCCACTGGCCGCGCAGATCTGTATCCTGCACCGTGTCACCGTGCTGGTCCTGCAGCTCAAACGATGGCATCGTCTCGCCAACTGTCTTCATCTGTACCTCCACATCACGAATGCTCTCAGTATAAGGAGCAGGCGAAACTTGTCACGTCAGCCGCGCGAGCAGACGGGCAAGCTCGGCCGCCGCCTGTGCCAGCAGTGCCTGACCCCCCTCCATGGCATCCCTTTCGCTCATGGGGCAGTCGATGATGCTCATGACAACGTCGATGCCTGCGGCACGGACCTGTTCGCGGTCGTGCACGGCTCCGGCGATGCCCACCGTCAGGCCGCCCGGTGATGCCTTGCGAAAGCGCCGCGCGACGCGGATAGGCGCCTTGCCATACACCGTCTGCGCGTCAAGGCTGCCCTCGCCCGTCACCAGGATCCTGCACCCTGCCGCCCGGCTGTCGAAGTGCTCAAGGTCCATGAACAGCTCGGCCCCGGGCTCCAGATGGCCGTTCAGCCACGCGACCGCAGCGCCGCCGACGCCGCCGGCCGCACCTGCCCCAGGCATGTCATGCAGTCGCACGCCGGTCATCTGAAAGGTCAGATCGGCAAAACGCTCCAGCCCTTTCTCCAGCAAGGTCACCATGTCCGGCGTGGCTCCCTTCTGGGGAGCGAACACGGCCGCCGCCCCTGTTGGACCGGTCAGCGGATTGGTCACGTCGCTGGCTATGACCAGCCGCACCTGCCGTACGGCGGGATTGGCCACCATGTGTGCCAGCCGCGTCAGCCCCTCGCCCCCGCGCCAGGCAGCACCCCCCACTTCGTCGGTGATGCCGAAGCCCAGAGCGGCCAGCATGCCAAGCCCGCCGTCCACGGTCGCGGACCCGCCAACGCCCAGAATGATGCGGTCTGCCTGATGTTCCAGGGCATGCTTGATCAGCAGACCTGTCCCCCAGCTGGTCGTCACCATGGGATTGCGCTCCTCGCGCGCAATCAGCGCCAGCCCCGAGGCCCTGGCCATCTCGATGATCGCTGTCTGTCCCAGCCACGCCACAGGCGCCTGAATCGGCCGCATCAGCGGATCAAGGGTGTCGACCAGATCGATGCGCGCTCCCAGCGTCACTGCGACATCGATCGTTCCATCGCCTCCATCGGCCAGGTACACCCGTTCAACCTCGAATCCAGCGTTCTCGAAGGCAAGAGCCACCGTGTCGGTTGCAACCCGCGTGGAAATGCTGCCCTTGAATGCGTTCATGCTGACAAGTATCTTCGCCATTGTCGCCTCCATCCTGCAAGGTCCAGTTCGCCAAGCGATTCTGATACCATGATACAGCCAGTCACTTCGAATACCAGAGGAAGCCTAAATCGTGTCCCCAGGCCTCCTGCGGCACCGTGTTCCCATGGGGCTTGACAAATCTCACGTCCGGGCAAGAATGTTGACCATCTGGTCAACCGGTCGAAGCACCAGGGTGAGAGGAGATGCCACATGCTAATCGAATTGAACAAAGTGGGACGCAAATACCGCATGGGACAGAGCGAATTCTGGGCACTTACGAATGTCACGCTGGCCATCCCGGAGGGTCAGCTCGTAACGGTCCTGGGCCCATCGGGCTCCGGCAAGTCGACCCTGCTGAACATCATGGGCGGGATCGACCGCGCCGACACCGGCACAGTGCGCGTTGCAGGGGTTGATCTCTCGACGGCACCCGAGCGCGAGCTGACACAGTTCCGCCGGAGGACGGTGGGCTTTGTCTTCCAGTTCTTTAACCTTATCCCCAACCTGACGGTCCGCGAGAACGTCGAGGTGACGGCGGACATTGCCGCGAAACCACTGCCGATTGACGAGATCCTGGAGACCGTCGGGTTGTCAGACCTGGCCGAGCGCTTCCCGTCCGAGCTGTCGGGGGGCGAGCAGCAGCGCGTTTCGCTGGCACGGGCTGTCGTGAAAAACCCCGTCCTCCTGCTGGCGGATGAGTTGACCGGTTCACTGGACTTCATCACCTCGCGTGAGATCCTCCAGCTTCTGATCCGCATCAACGAGACCTATCACACCACCATCGTGCTGGTCACCCACAATGGGGCCATTGCCGACATGACGGACCGGCTGGTGCGCCTGCGCAGTGGCGAAGTCGAGGAGGATCGCATGATTGGGCGCCGCATCACGGCCCAGGAAGTGACATGGTGAACACCCTGCTCAAGCGCCTACCACGCACCATCCGCTCCAACCGCTGGCTCTTCTACGGCAGCATCACCTTGGTCCTGCTGTCCACCATGCTGTATATCAGCCTGAATGCCCTGATCCGTGACATCGGCGAGAGCAGGCAGCAATTTGAGCGCGACTCCCGCATCGAATCCGCCACCTTCCTGCCCGAGCGGCCCTTCGCAGACCTGAGTGCCTTTGAACGCGACAACGGACTCGTCATCGAACCTCGCCGCGAGCTGGACGTGGCTGTCAGCGGCGGCATGACCATACGGGTCTTCGAGCAGACCACACAGGTCGATCTCCCCATCGTTACCGCAGGACGCAGCCTGCAGGCAGACACGGACATGCTGCTGGGCCAGACGGCTGCGACTGCGCTTCACACAAAGCTGGGAAGCGTCATGACCCTGGAGGGGCGTTCCTTCACGGTCGTGGGGTTCACCTCCGTACCCGACTACATGTACCCAATCCGCACCACCGACGACGCCGGCATCATCCTAGATCCCAAGGTCTTTGGCATTGCTGTCGTCACCCCTGCGGCCATGGACAGCCTTGCCAGTGAGCCTCTCACAACCTGGCATGTGCGGGTCATTGGCGGCGACACCAGCAAGGCCCGTCAGGTGCTGTCTGAGGCAGTTGGCCTCAACTACTGGCAGGACATCACCTCCAACCCGCGCTACACGCTGGCCACCGCCAAGCTTGAGGGAGCTGCGGCAGTCTCCACCAGCATGCCTCTCGTCATTCTCCTGCTCACATCGCTGCTGCTGGCCGCAGCTCAGGGACGCATGGTCCGCATGCAGCGCAATCAGCTGGGAACGCTCAAGGCGCTGGGATACACGACCCGCGAGCTGGTCCTGCACGAACTTGCCCTGCCAGCTGTCATCGCCGTCTCCGGCGCAGTGCTGGGCGTGCTTTCGGCCACCCTCACCCTGCGCCCTCTCCTGAGCTACATGGTCAGCTACTTCAGCATTCCCCTTTCCACGGCAGGCGTGCCCTGGAACACCGTGGTCGTCGGCCTCGTTGCCCCTTCCTGCTTTGTCGTACCCGCCGTCGCCCTCGTGGCGCTCCACCTCCTGGCGCAGACTCCCGTGAGGCTCATGCAGACGACCGTGCTCAGCACCCGCCCCGGTCTGCTTGAGCGCTCTCTCCACCTCACACGGGGCTCTTTCCAGAACCGGTTTGCCGTGCGCGCCGCCATCCGGGGCCTGACGCGCCTGGCCCTGCTCATGCTCGGTGCCATGCTCGCCGGCTACCTGCTCCTGTTCGGCGCGGCCATGCGCGATTCGATGAACACGATTGTCCATGATGCCTTTCAGGATGTCCACTTCAACTACACGTACGTCCTGACTGCACCGGCCCTCGAGAATCCGTGGGGAGGAGAGGCAGTCACCATGGCTCCTTTCACGACTGAAGACGGCACACTGACGTTCCAGGCGACGGGACTGCCCCCTTCCTCCACCCTGCTCGTCCCGAGCGACAGCAGCGGCGCGGCGATTTCGCTGGACCACATCATCGCAACGAGGGCCCTGGCGCTCAAGCTGGGCCTGAAACCGGGCGACAGCCTTACGCTCCGTCAGTCGTCCACGAACCTGGAGGTCGTGCTCACCGTCGATGCAATCTCGGAATCCTACACCACCGCTGGCATCATCATGTCCCGTGAGCGCCTGAATGGACTCCTCGGCACACCGGCCGCCAGCTTCAACGCCATCCTCAGCACCACCAGCCTGGGGATTCCGGCGCATGACGTCCTGATGAGCCTGTCCACCGCAGAGAGCCGCGCCGCGTTCGACTCCGTGCTGGCCCCGCTGTACGCGACGCTGGGCGGTGTCGCCATCTTCGCAGTCTTCATCGCCCTGCTGGCTCTCTCCATTGTCACGACCCTGGCAGTCGACGAGGAACGCATCACCATCTCCCTGCTCAAGGTGCTAGGCTACCAGCCGGAGGAACTGAATCGCATGGTGCTGGGCTCCGGCATCGTCGCCGTCGCCGCCGGTTTCCTGATCAGCATTCCCCTTCTGCTTTCCTCGGTCAGGCAGCTGTTCACGAAAACGACGAGCAGCATCAGCTTCAGCCTGCCCATCCGCCTCTCGCCTCTTTCGATCGTCGTTTGCGCCGTCATCATGCTGGGCACCTACCTGGCCTCGCAGCGATCGGGCCGGCGCAAGCTGCTGAGCGTGCCGATGGCTGTCAGTCTGAAGGCTGCCCGGGAGTGATGCAGACGCCTGCCTCCGGACCGCCTGCCAATGAACGGCGCTCCGCACTGATTGCCGCGGCGGTTCGCGAATTCGCCGCCTCTGGCTACCGGGCCGCCTCGACCAACACCATCGTCGAAGCAGCCGGTGTCAGCAAGGGACTATTGTTTCACTACTTTGGCGACAAGAAGGGGCTGTACCTGGAAGCTGTTCAGACCTGCCTCACGGAGCTGACCCACCGCTTCGAAGAGCGCCTCGGATTACCGGAGGCGGACCTGTTCCAACGCCTCCGGCAGTACACGCTGACCAAATGGTCCCTGATCGAGGATCAGCCGGCCACCTTTGCCTTCCTTCAGGAAGCATTGCAGGATCCACCCCCGGAACTGCGCGAGGCTCTTGCCGCATCGACTGCCCAGTTTTCGGCCGCAGCCTACCAGCGCCTATTCCAAGGCATCGATACGAGCCGCTTCAGGCCGGGCGTGACAGCCGACCAGGCGTTGCGCCTGCTCTCCTGGACGTTCGATGGACTGGGAAGGCAGTATGCAACACTGCTGCGGGAGCAGCCCCTTGACCTTGCCCGAGTGCAGGCGGTCATGTTCGGCGAAATGGACACCTGCATCGAGTTGCTGCGCCACGGGATCGAACGCAGCTCGGAGCCGCCTGCCCCCTGACCAAAGCCCCCGTGCCGTAGTGGCCATCTTCACGATTGGCGCAGACCACCCCTGCAGAGCAGGCATTCATCCGGCTGAGCAGCATGCACGGCCAGCATCTTGACGTCACGCGCCTTTGGCCTTAGCATGGTGATGTTCCTGACAGGTCGCCTGCGGTGCACCGCACCTTGTCGCACGCGGGGCTTGCCAGAGTCAATGCTTATCAAGGTCGGGAACCCACCACACCCTTACTATGGAGGTTTCTGTCATGACAAGTGCATCACATGAAGGACAGCTGCCGGGACTGACGAGTGCAGAGGCGGCCAGGCGCCTGAAAGAGGAAGGACTCAACGAACTGCCCTCCGCCAGCAAGCGGGGATGGATACGCATCCTGCTCGAGATCGTCCGGGAACCCATGTTCCTCCTCCTGCTCGCCTGCGGCACGCTCTACCTGATCCTGGGCGACCACGAAGAGGCGATGATGCTGCTCGGCTTCGTGTTCGTCGTCATCGGCATCACCTACTATCAGGAGAAGAAGACCGAAAACGCTCTGGACGCCCTGCGTGATCTTTCCAGCCCGCGTGCGCTGGTGAAGCGCGATGGCGAATGGGTTCGCATCGCCGGACGTGACGTTGCCCGCGGCGACGTTCTCATGCTGTCTGAGGGAGACCGCGTCCCCGCAGATGCCGTCATCCTCTCCTGCACCAATCTGTACGTCGACGAATCGCTGCTGACCGGCGAATCCGTTCCCGTCCGCAAGGCAGAGTGGGATGGGACGTTGGAGATGGCTCGTCCGGGTGGTGAAGACCTGCCTTTCGTCTACTCGGCCACACTCGTCGTCTCGGGGCAGGGTGTCGCCGAAGTCCGCGGCACCGGTCTGCGAACCGAGATCGGCAAGATCGGCAAAGCCCTGCAAAACCTCGAAACGGAGAAGCCCCCGCTCCAGCGCGAGATCAACGTCCTGATCCGCGACATGGGCCTGGCGGGTGCAGCCATGTCTGTCATCGTCACCCTCGTCTTTGCCCTCACCAACGGCAACAACATGCTCGCCTGGCAGCGCGGCATCCTGTCCGGACTTGCGATGGCCATGGGCCTCCTGCCCGAGGAATTCCCGGTCGTCCTTACCATCTTCATGGCCATGGGCGCATGGCGCATATCGCAGAAGCAGGTCCTGACACGCCGCATGTCGGCGATCGAGACACTGGGCTCGGCAACCGTCCTGTGCGTCGACAAGACAGGCACCCTGACCACCAACAGGATGACGGTGCGCAAGCTGGCGGCCGGCGGCGAATATATGCACATACCGGCGGCGGGGCTGTCAGAGAGTCTGCCGGAATCGTTCCACGAGCTGGTGGAGTATTCGATCCTTGCGTGTGAAGCGGACCCCTTCGATCCCATGGAGCGCGCCATTCTCGACCTTGGACAGAGCGCGCTGAAGGGGACCGAGCACCTGCACGTGGATTGGCAGCTTGAGCGCGAGTACCCCCTGTCCAGTCAGCTGCTGGCGGTGTCGCAGGCGTGGCAGATGCACTCCGGCGATGGTCGTGTGGCTGCAAAAGGTGCTCCCGAGGCCATCCTCGACCTCTGCCACCTTCCGGAGCCCCAGCGCGAGCTGATCATGAAGCAGGTGCTCGATATGGCGGGTGATGGCCTGCGCGTCCTGGGAGTGGCGAAGGCGATTTGCAACTGTGTTGTCCTGCCTGAGAACCAGCACGATTTCGACTTTGTGTTCATCGGCCTCATCGGCCTGGCCGATCCCATTCGCGCGACCGTGCCGGCAGCGATTGAACAGTGCCGGCGGGCCGGCGTGCGCGTTGTCATGATCACGGGTGACTACCCTGGGACCGCGCAGTCAATTGCGCGGGAAATTGGTCTTCAGCGCCCCGACCTGGTCGTCACCGGTCCCGAGCTGGAAGCCATGACACAGGAGGAGATCAGCAGCAGGATCCGCGATGTCAGCGTCTTCGCGCGCATGGTGCCCGAGCAGAAGCTGCTGCTCGTCCAGGCGCTCAAGGCAAACGGCGAGATCGTCGCCATGACCGGTGACGGAGTTAATGACGCACCAGCACTCAAGAGCGCCCACATCGGCATCGCAATGGGCGAGCGCGGGACCGATGTCGCCCGCGAGTCCGCAGCCCTCGTCCTGCTCAAGGATGACTTCACCAGCATCGTGGCAGCCGTGCGCATGGGCCGCCGCATCTTCGACAACATCCGCAAGGCCTTGGGCTACATCCTGGCCGTCCACGTCCCCATCGCAGGGCTGTGCCTGATCCCTGTGCTCCTGCACTGGCCCCTGATCCTCCAGCCGGTGCACATCGTGTTCCTGGAACTCATCATCGACCCCACCTGCTCCATCGTCTTTGAAGGCGAACCGGAGGAAGCCGACATCATGGACCGCCCGCCCCGCGACCCGGCCAAGCCCACGTTCAGCCAGAGGGTCGTGCTAATGAGCCTTCTGCAGGGATTCGGCATTCTTGTCGCCGTGCTGGCCGTCTTCGGCATCGCATTCTACCGTCGCGGACTCAGCGAGGCTGACGCGCGCGGGCTGGCCTTTGCCACGCTCATCTTCGCCAACGTGGCCCTCATCCTCACCAACCGTTCCTGGACGCGCAGTATCATCCACACCCTGCGCACGCCCAACAGGTCGGTGTGGCTGGTCATCGGGGGAGCCCTCGGCCTGCTCGCCGTCACCCTGTACGTGCCGGTCGCCGCACGTCTCTTCAAGATGGCAGCCCAGCACCCGATTGACATGCTCGTCGCAGTAACCGTGGGCATCAGCACCATCCTCTGGTTTGAGCTCTTCAAGGCGCTGAAGCCAAAGGCGCTGGCCTAGGCGGACTTGCATGAAAACGGGAGAGGGGCACACTACTAGCACCACTATGGATCAACAGGAGGCACGCATGGCTACGGCAACCCTGGCACAACTGGCAGCACGCATCCGGTACGACATCCTGCACATGACGACCGAAGCGGGGTCGGGACATCCGACCTCCTCGCTGTCGGCGACTGACCTGCTGACTGGGCTCTTCTTCGGCGGAACGCTGAAGGCCGACCTGCAGAACCCGCAGAACCCGTCCAACGACCGCATCATCTTCTCCAAAGGACATGCCTCGCCGTTGTTCTACGCGCTGTATGCGGCTGCAGGAATCCTTTCGCAGGAAGACCTGATGACGTACCGGAAGTTCGGCTCGCCCCTCGAGGGGCATCCGACGCCGCGCTTTGTCCAGGCGGAAGCCGCAACCGGCTCGCTTGGCCAGGGGCTGAGCATCGGCGTCGGCATCGCCCTGAACGCACGGTACCTCGACAAGTTGCCCTACAACACCTATGTGCTGATGGGCGACAGCGAGGTGGCCGAGGGTTCCATCTGGGAAGCCGCTGAACTGGCATCGCATTACGAACTGGACAACCTGGTTGGCATCCTTGATGTCAACCGGCTGGGCCAGCGCGGCGAAACGATGCTGGACTGGGAGCTGGACACCTACGAGGCACGCTTTGCCGCTTTTGGCTGGCACACCATCGTACTCGAGGACGGGCACGACCTCGACGCCATCCAGGCAGCCTATGCCGAGATCGATCACACCTGTGGACGCCCAACCGTCATCATCGCCCGGACCATCAAGGGCAAGGGAGTCTCCTTCCTCGAGAACCAGGAAGGGTGGCATGGCAAGACGCTCAGCCGCGAGCAGTTCGAGCGCGCTGTCCCCGAACTGGGGCCAGTCGACCTGAACCTCTTCGGAACAGTCGAACCACCGACACAGGCCGCGCCGGCCCGCTGGAGCCCCGTACCCGTCGCCCTGCCGCCCAGCGTCAAGGCGCTGTCCACGCGTGAGGCGTATGGCCGTGCACTGGTGGACATCGCCCCCTCCCATCCGGACATGGTCGTTCTCGACGCCGAGGTCAGCAACTCGACCTTTGCCGCCACCTTCGGCAAGGCATATCCAGAGCGGTTCTTCGAAATGTACATCGCCGAGCAGAACATGGTGTCCACTGCGCTGGGACTCAGCACCAGGGGTAAAGTTCCCTTCGTCTCGACGTTTGCCGCCTTCTTCTCACGCGCGTTCGACCAGGTGCGCATGGCCCAGTACGCCATGCATCATGCCAACATCAAGTTCACCGGTTCGCACGCCGGTGTCTCCATCGGTGCAGACGGCCCGTCCCAGATGGGACTGGAGGACATCGCCATGTTCCGGACGCTGGTGGACAGCGTCGTCCTCTACCCGGCCGATGATCTCTCCACCACAGCCCTGGTCCGGCAGATGGCCGACCACCATGGTATCTGCTACCTGCGCACCACCCGCGAAGCTTTGCCGCGCCTGTACGAGGAAGGCGAGGAGTTCCCCATCGGGGGCAGCAAGACCCTCCGCCACAGCGGTGAGGACCGCGTGACCCTGGTTGGCGCCGGCATCACCGTGCATGAGGCGCTGAAGGCAGCCGACCTGCTGGCGGCATCAGGCATCCGGGCGCGCGTCATCGACTTGTACAGCGTCAAGCCGCTCGACCTCTCAGCGCTGCAGAAAGCGGCTGCCGAGACCGCAGCCATCATCACCGTCGAGGATCACTACGCGGAAGGCGGCATCGGCGAAGCGGTGGCATCGGCGCTCGCCGACGTAGCAACCCCCGTCTTCTCGCTGGCAGTGCGCAAACTGCCCATGAGCGGCAAACCCGACGAGCTGCTGGCCTGGGCGGAAATCGACGCCGCGGCCATCGTCCGGCGCGTGGAGGAACTCTAGCAGCGGCTGGGGGCGCCAGCCTCAGGCTCCTGCACCATCGCCCCGGACCAGATCCTCGCGCAGGAGGTCCATGTACAGGATGTCCA
>JBNAWM010000019.1:0-17891 GCA_049699855.1 Candidatus Cryosericum sp. | reverse complement strand
CTCCTGGACAGGCCGTTTCTCATCTCCAGCAGACATCCCGTCTGCTAGAAGAAGTCGTTGCGATCATCAATGTTCGTGTTCAGCAGGCGCAGGGCTATAAAGAGGATCCCAAAGATGATGCGCACAATCAGCCAGATGATGCGTCCCGCTATAGCCCAGCCACTGAGGCTGCTCTGTGCCTGCTGGTCGGGCACATTGGCCCAGACGTCGCCAAAAGGGCCCTGTGCTGCACGTTCCTGAGCGCGCATCGATTCCCACATCGCCTCGGCTTCGGCCTGCCGCTCACGCGTATCGCCCGACGTGTCCCCCCATTGCGGGTTCCATGACGATCGAGGTCCTGCCCCGGCCGCAGGATCACCATACGCAGGACGCCCATAGCTGCCCGGTGAGGCAGGCTCGCTCCCCGGCCGGAATCCGGCACTGATCTGTGCATCGTATTGCCGGCGCTCCTCCGGATTGCCCAGGATGTCATAGGCTCCGTTGACACGTTCCATCATCGCAGCCGCATGTGCATCTCCGGGATGCAAGTCCGGGTGGTACTTCCGCACCAGCTCACGATACTGAGTGCGTATCTGTTCCTGCGAAGCTGCCGGCGTCAACCCCAGAACAGTGTAAAGATCACTATCAGGCTCCATCGGCTTCGTCCTCCACATCGTCCGGCAGTCCAACAGCTTCAGCCAGATTCCGTTCTCTTGCAGCCCTCTGTGCATCTCCGAGAGCATCATAGGCCACGCTCATGGAGAAGTGAAGCTGGGCGCGCGTTTCGGGATCGGGCGATGCCATCTCCAGCTCCAGACCCTGTGCGTAGTGCCGCAGGGCCTGCTCATGATCTCCAAAAGCTGCCGAGACATCCCCCACGACGCGCATCGACTCAGCTTCCAATCCCCGCTGGGCACACGACCTGGCCAGGGAAGCTGCACCCATCGCCTCAGCGCGCGCCGAAGAGAGGTCACCACGAACGACGCAGACTTGAGCGAGAGCCAGGAGCGCACGAATCTGACCTGAGCAGTCACCGGCGCTTCGAGATACCTCCAGGGCACGGCTGTCCTCATACATAGCCTGCTCCCAGTTTGCCACCTCGGCGTACATAGCACCCAGGTCCGAGGAAATGTGATAGGCAAGATCCGCATCAAAGTCCAGTTGGCTGGCCAGTTTCTCAGCTTCCCGAGAGAATCTTATGCCACGGGGTATGTCGCCTTGCATAGCGGCGACCGGCCCCATGTTGGCGTACAGCCACGCAAGATCCTCCAGACGTCCCTGGTCCTGGTACAGTTTCGCCGCCCTGTCCCAAAGCTCCAGAGCTCCAATCGACCTATCCTTTGAGGCAAGCGCTGCCCCCATCTGGTCCAGGAAAGCTGCAGTGTCGCCATCCTGCGGAGCAAGCGCCTCAACTGCGCGGACAAACACCCGCAGATCCTTGTGGTTTGCTTTCAGGAGAGCTGCAACTCGCTCTTCGGTTGTCTGGCCTTTCCTGTCACTCATTTTCATCTCCCGCAGAATCAGTTGCCAAAGGGATTCCAAAATCGTTCCGCCGTTCCAGCCATGCCGGCATGTTCATTATTGTAGCAGAACTCCCCGCGACAACCATGACCATGCTGGGAGCCCGAGGCAGTGCACCGCTTCGCCCTTCCTGGATCTTTCTTCCATGTTTGATACAGGACGCCCGGGTTTGTCAGTCTTGTACCTGAACGTCGACGACAACGGCAGTGGAGTTATCCGGTCCGCCATAGCTATTGGCAAGATCAACCAGTCGATGCGCTGTGTCTTCCGGCGATCCTCCCTGGAGCTGCAAGCCAAGCTCTTCCTCGGGTATGCTTCCCCACAAGCCATCAGAACACAGGAGATAACGGTCACCTGGCATCAGGGTCTCTGAAAGGACATCTACCTCCACCCGCGCGGACGTCCCGACAGCCCTCGTCAAGATGTTGCGCTCGCTAACCGTTCTCGCATATGCCGGGTCCAGCAATCCTTCACGCACCATCTCTGCCGCCATCGTATGATCTGTCGTGAGCTGCGTCAGCATGGTCCCTCTCATCCGGTAGCACCGGCTGTCACCTACATTGGCAATGTGGACACGGTCGCCATGTGGCACCAAAGCTACCAACGTTGTCCCCATGCCGGACAACTCGTCGGAGGAAATCGACAGACGATACACGGCAGTGTTGACCTCCTGCACGACCCGTCGCAGGCGCTTCGTGGCATCCTCGGCCGTCACTTCGGGCGAGAACCATAAAGCTGCGAAGACATCCACGGCCTCCCTGGAGGCCACCTCGCCCGCTTGCGCTCCTCCAAGTCCGTCACAAACGATGTAGCATGGGCCCTGACGTTCGACGTCTCTGCCTTCCTGCACCACACCAAAACTGTCTTCGTTGGTGCGGCGGCACAATCCAATGTCCGTCCATCCCGCCCCGATGATCCTCATGGTCACCTCCTGAGTGAGTATAGGCGCCACACGAACCAGTGACAAGCCCAGCGAACGATAGGATGGAAACGTACAGACCAGCCGCTCCATAGCGATTCGCAGCCACATCCGGGTTGAAATGCAGAACGCCCCACATCAAGCGGGGCGTCGTCTTCGCCATGTCAGAGTTCGCACTCCGACACATTTAGTCTATCAGAACCGTTTCCGAATGCAAACCCATCCCTCTTGCAGGGCAACCGAAACTTCAGTACCACCTGCCAGCCCTGTCTACTAAGTCAACCCGGCTGAGTGATTGCGTGATATACTCTGCTTGCCAAGAAACATCGACGGGAGGCAGACATGGCAACGGGACAGGAAACCAGAGGCGGGCTGTTTGGTGAGAACCAGCAGCCTGCAAGCATCAACAAGTACTGCCAGATCGTGTGGAATGGAAAACTCACCGATCGTACGTTTCTCTCTTTCTTTGAGCCCAACCTCTATGACCGCCTCATCGCGGTCACCTATGTCTCATCGCCACGCTTTTTCTTCCGGGTCACCGATGGCTTCAAATACGTGACGCTCATCCTGGGGATTCCCGATGGCAACGTCGCCAAGCAGTTTGACTTTCTCAATCCTGCAGCGCCCCTCACATTCTGGAATGAGTTGAGCGATTTGCAGCGAGGCCGTGTGCGTGACGGTTCTATCGAAGTGCGCTATGCCCCCAAGGGGCACGCCATCCATTCCAAAATATACCTGCTGAGCGGACCAGCGGGTCGCCGCGTTATGACAGGATCTGCCAATTTGACGCAACATGCCATCCAGGGAGCCCAATTTGAGGAGATGCTCGTATGGGATACGCCTGCGGCCTGTGACCTTTACGAACAGCGCGTCCAACAGATTCAGCAAGAAACCGTCGACTATATCCCTGAGGAGGCAAAGCGCCGCGTGACGGCTATCGACCTGACCAATGCCTCTCCAGAAGTCTTCAGCCGTGTCTTGGAGGAAACGCTGTCGCGGGACAAGGTCGGTCTCATCATTCCCTCAGACTGTGTGCAGGAAATCAAGGAGCGAGCGCAACAGGTTGAAATTGAACAAGAACAGGTCGTGCTGCTCAAGAATATTATTGAGACCATTGCTGTCCCTCTCTCGGCAGGCAAACAGATCCTCTCCGCGGCCGGTCTCACCAAGAACTCGGAACGCGTACGCAAACTCTTTGTCAAGACGAAGAAGACAGACAAGTCCTCTCTCCCCGACGTGCTGCCCAATCTGACTGTTGGCACTGATATGCGCCTGTATCGGGATGGCAATCTCGAGGAACCTTATGCGCAGGGCCTTCTTGAAGGTCCCCAGATCGCAGGATACTTGGAACGCATCGGGAGCTTCCTCGACGCCTACCGCCAATTCACAGTGCAAGACAATGATCTTCTTACCAATCAGAAACGCATTGGCGAGGCTATCCTGTACAGTTTCTTCTCCCCATATCTCTGGAAGGTACGCGAGGACATCGAACGTGAGCACCTTGGCATGCGCGGTGACATCCCGCCATTCCTCCTCTTGGCGGGCAAGGCCTGGTCAGGCAAGACACACCTGCTGCGCTTCATCAGCATCCTGCTTGGGGGCGACGGAGACTTCTATCACTATGAATCGTTGAGCCCATCCGGTATTCGAGCTCTCATCGACCAGTCTGGCAGCCCGACGCCCAGCGTTTTCCCCATTCTTATCGATGAGGTTGACAAGGAATATTTCTCTGGTACTGGAAACCGTGGCGAAGGGATGCTGAAGTACCTTGCGGATCAGTTGACCGCTACTCATCCGTGTCTCATCGGCACGACCAACAACACGTTCCGAGCCAACAACCAGATCGTCCGCCGTATGTATTACCTTGAGGTCACAGCTGCCTTTGTCGAAGAGTCCCGCGCTCAGTCAGAACACTTCTTCCAGGAAGCCATTGATGGACTGGATGCCGGCCTGTTCAAAGATTTCACGCTTCGTGTGCAGGACAAGATGCGCGATGTGACCAGCTACTATGACGGTCATGACTTTCTTGCGCCTGCACGCGCGGTCTTCAGGGAATACTACAAGCTGGCTGATCAGCAATTGCCCGCTTGGTTTCCTGCCGAACTTCTGCAGGATTATTACGACCGTGGGCGGCGGATCTGGAACGATCTGTACCGAACGCACAAACGATTCTTCGAGGTTCATGACGATCGCATCAAGGTCGATCTCCGAGATCTGTTCGGCGAAGGCTTCGAAAGATATGCAAGTCTCAAGATGCTGCCCGCGCAGGTTGTTCTTGAAGATCAGGGCATCCTCGTCCTGCGCCGCAAGGAGTTCTTCAAGTTTTTGCGTCTCAAGCCGAGCAAATTCTTCGAACTGTTCGGGGGCAAGAGCTGATGGTATCTATTGCACGGTTGCATGCCCAATCGCGGTGCGGTTGCGAAGCCAATTTGTAGTGTTTACAGATATAGTATGATTTGCGTATGGCAAATTATACCTTCGTACACATCGGGCTAGTGCGATGGATGTAACCATGTTCACACAAAGCAGTCCAGGGCGCCTGACATCAATTGGTACAGGTGCGTTCAAATATGTGGCCTACATGCCCAATGCATTGCCACCGCATCTTCAGCTCGATGCCGATACCCTCCTGTTGCTATTCATTGTCTGCCGTTTCTAAGTTGTCTCCCAGCGGGAGGCGTTCCTCCTGTAGACAAGGAGAGAATCCTGAAGAGACCTTCATTCGACAGGTTATAGGGTAGCTACGTACGAAGCAAGAGGGTGCGAGCATGAACCGAGGCGACGTCGTTGATAACAACAGCATCTGCAAGGAATTCCTCTGCAGTCCACAAGGCCGCATGCGAAGATCGCACAGGACCGATAGTCTTGTATTGATCTCGGGGGCCAAACGCAGCATCTGTGGCGACCGCTGGGACGGAGACTTCTTCCACTACACGGGAATGGGTCTTCACGGCGATCAGAGCCTGTATGACGGCCAGAACTGGACCCTTGCGAGCTCGCCCAAGAACGGACTGAAGATCTATCTGTTTGACTGTATCGGCAAGAACCAATACCGGTTCCAGGGACGAGTTGAACTGGCTTCAGACCCATATCAGGAGCAACAGCCCGATAGTGAGGGCAGGCCAAGGCTCGTCTGGGTCTTTCCGCTAAGACGCTGTCTGTGAAGGATTAGTCAGAAATGACAAACCGCACCAGGAATCCCGGTGCGGCGTCGAATCGTGGGCTCCAAGCCCAGGTTCGGGCTGACAGCTGATTGCAGAGCAAACAGACTCGCTGCGTCCACGCTGAGGCGGGCGCAGCGAGCATACCTTCGCTCTCTGAATACTACTTCTTTGCTGGGGCTTTCTTGGCGACTGACTTCTTGGCGGCCGGTTTGACTTCTTTGACAGCTGGCTTAGCGGCGGGCTTTGCAGCAATGGTCTTCTTTGCTGGAGCCTTGGCTTCAACAGCCTTCTTTGCTGGAGCTTTTGCAGCTGGAGCTTTGACTGCTGGCTTTGCTGCTGCCTTGGTTACTGGCTTCTTGACGGCTGGCTTTGCCTCCGTCTTGGTGACGGGCTTCTTCACCGCGGGCTTTGCTGCTGGCTTGACCACCGGCTTCTTCTCGACCTTCTCTGCCTTCGTTGGGGCAGCGACCTTCTTCATTGGTTCTGCAGCTTTCTTCGTTGTTCCAGCCATTGCCATCTCCTTTGTTGAGAGTGATGTTGATACAAACAAAACTTGATGTCAATACTCTATAACAAAACATGTTTCATAAAAGATGTCAAGCCCCCGTGCTGGGAGATCGGAAACGCCCGGTTGACGCTATCTTCTCTTTTAAAGAAGCAATGCGGGTCTCAGCTGCCTCAGAAAGACTTCCTTCAGTTTTCGGCTCCTGCTTCAAGACCAGCCGAAAGTGGGGCTTTGTCTGCTTCGCCTGCAGATGAGGCGTAGTCTGGAATCAGAACTTCCACGTCCCGGATATCGCGCACCATGAAGCTGGCAAGTCCGACGAGCAGAGCCAGCCCACCAAAGAGTACAAAAATGAGTGCCATTCCTGCGCCACGCCCCACACCCACCAGTGAACCAAACGTCCTGGCAAGCGTCCCTCCCGCCATCATGCGCGGCTCAAACACAAGATCTGCCAATGGTCCAGCGGTCAGCATGGCAATGGGCACTGACACCTGAGCGATCATCATGCGGGTGCCAAACACCTTGCCCTGAATATCGTGTGGTACCTTCGCAAGCCATATCGCGTCGTCGCATCCGTTGAGAATAGGAATGATAAAGGACCCAAGAAACCCTGAAACAAGCCAGATGGGCAGGGTCTTACCAAATCCCATGAGCATGATACCCAGCGCAGACACCGAGACCATGCCCCACAGGACGCCATAGGCCTTGCGGCGTGGACCTCCCCACGCGGCCATCAGCGCACCGCCGATGACACCGCCGACCGCAGAAACAGTGTTGACAAGTCCCAGCGTCGTGGCGCTGTCTCCACTGCGCGCAAGGATCATCGGCGTCCACAGCGTCATGCAGATCGACGCAATAAGATTTGATGCAAAGAAGCTGACCTGCAGCAGAAACAGTGGACGCTGGGCCACGATATAGCGCCACCCTAACACTGTCTCCCTCCAAAGGCTGCCTTTCGCCTCACGTTCCTTCCCTAAGCGAGCAGGACTGGGAATATGGACCAGCAGCAGAAATCCCACCGCAATGCAGAACGAAATGATGTCAAACAGAAAGATAGGCACGAGGCCCCACGTGGCAACGACCGCGCCGGCAATAACGGGCGCCAGGACGCCGGACCCACTCTGTGCAAGCGACATCATGCCGGCCGCGCGACCGTAATGTTCCTTTGGCATCATCGTGCTGATGGCAGCTTGGTACGCAGGCAGCTGAAACGCCTGGAACGTCCCGGATAGTGCTCCGACGGCGCACAAATGCCAGATCTGCAAACGTCCGGTGGCATACAGGACAAGCATAATAACGGTCCCCAATCCTGAAGCCACGTCGGAGACGCCCATTGTCACTTTGCGGTTCCAGCGATCGATCAGCACCCCGGCAATGGGACTCATGATAATGAGAGGGGTGAAATTGAAGAAAGCGACAATGCTCAGCGCGGTCGCGCGCCCCGTCACCTGCCATGCCCAGACTCCCACCCCAAATGCAGTCATGGCGGATCCAATAAGTGAGATCACCTGACCTGCCCAGATGATCGTAAAAGCCTTCATGCCTGTTGGTCGTGCCCGAGCCATAGAGCCCCCTTCATGGGTTTCTACCGCCTGCTGTCTATGAATGTATCCTAATCAAATCTCTGTCTTCTGCAAGAAGAGGCTGGAACAAAAAGGCGCCATACCAAGGTGGTGTGGCGCCTCAAGGCCCTCTCGAAGGCAAAAGCCTATTCGACGATGATCAGCTCGTACTGCCGTGTCCCCAGTCCAATCTCCTCTGCATGGGCCACTTGCGATTCCCAATGCGTGTCAGGATGGACATAGGTGAACTTGTCGCCGCACTCGAAGTGTGTATCGGTCAGAATGCTGCCTTGATTTGCCACGGCTTTGTTGACAAGGTCGACACATGCCTGGTCAAGCGCCACAGGATCAAAACTGGCTGCAATACCGATGTCAGGCACGATGGCCGCATCGTTGCTGCTCCAGCAGTCGCAGTTGGGACTGACATTCATGATGAAGCTGACATGAAATGCCGGCTTGTCCTGCAGTACTGCGTAGGCATACTCCGCAATCTTCTCGTTGAGCGCCTCATTGGTGCCTTCAAATACGGGCCGCGCCGCACCGTACATGCAGACTGCAACACACTGCCCACATCCAACGCACTTTGTGTAGTCGATTTCGGCCTTGTGATCCGCATTCCACGAAATGGCCGACTGGGCACACGAACGGACGCACATGCCACAGGCAACACAATGCTGAACGTCGATACGCGGCTTGGATTCGGAGTGCATCTGCATCTTGCCTCCGCGCGATCCGCTGCCCATGCCAATGTTCTTGAGCGTGCCGCCGAAGCCCGCCTGTTCATGCCCCTTGAAGTGCGTCAGTGAGATGAGGATGTCGGCATCAGCAATTGCCGTTCCGATCTTCGCTGTTTCGCATCGCTTGAGATGAATGGGGATCTCCCGGTAGTCCGTTCCCTTCAACCCGTCGGCGATGATGATGTCGGCCCCTACAGCAATACGGTTGAAGCCATTCTCCTGAGCAGAGAGCAGATGATCAATCGCGTTCGAGCGCCCGCCCGTGTACAGCGTGTTGCAATCCGTAAGAAACGGCTTGCCACCAAGGTCGCGAACCAGTTTCACGATGCGCGCCACATAGTTCGGCCGGATGTAGGCGATATTTCCCGGTTCGCCAAGGTGCAGCTTCAGTGCAACAAACTTGTCCTTGAAGTCGATTGTTGCAATCCCACCCGCCCGCATCAGGGCCTCGGTCTTGTCCAGCAGATTATGGCCTGGACGTGTGCGCAGGTCGGTGAACCAAACCTTTGAGGCGTTCATGCCTGCTCCTGGACGACCGCTTTGCGTGTCGAGTGTCTTGTTGTCTTCCCCACATACCATGTCATCTGTTCCTCCCAGACTCCCGGATTTCCTTTTTACTCTAGCTTGAAACGGCCTGGACACAACCCTTGACAATTTGCGGCATATGGCAATAGTAAGCGCAGAAGGTGAAAGACACTGAAACTGGCCCGCAAGGGATTTGTTCTGAAACAGAACATGTCTGCTGTAAGTTGAGGTACAATTCCACGATGCATGGGTTCTTCCGAGGTCCGCGCAGTGCCTGACATGGTCTCACCACCTATAAAGACCATGACACCGTTCCTTCGGCTGGGGAGGGTACGATTTGCGACCGATCCTCCCCGTGTCCCCATTCCTGCTGACCTTGAAAGCTCCTTCAGGATCGAGCGGTATCCTCTCTTGACTTTTTTGCCCACATTGAGAGAATACGTTATGGACGCTAGATTTTCCCCTCTCAATATTCCAGGCATGGGTTTGTCATACCCGCTTGCGTCATGCCACGCACCTTTCTCTGATCCGCGCGACACGACCTCTACTGGAGTGTGCAGCACAGACGCGCCCAAGCAGCACAATACCATGAGTATCAGAAGGCCCTGTGGAAATCCTGCCACAGGGCCTTCTCGCTATTCCAGCGAGGAGGTGTGAGCAGGCCCGCAAGCCTGAACGCATTTTGATCGTTCGAGAACCAGTACCACACATTCCTATGAGGAGAGGAGAACACATGAGGAGATTGCTTGCTATCATTCTTGTCTGCGCACTTGTTGCCGGCCTCGGCGTCGGATGCAGCAAAACCCCAGCTACGCCAACCGAACAGAAGGTCAATCTGGGCGGTATCTTCCCGATGACCGGGGGAGCTGCAACATTTGGCACCTCAAGCAAGAACGGCACTTCGATGGCTGTCGACGAGTTCAACGCTGCCGGCGGTGCGATGGTTGGCGGCGTCAAGACGACCATCAACTATATCAATGAGGATGACACGGGCGCTCCTGAAGTCGGTGCAAGTGCCGCTCAGAAGCTGATCAATCAGGATCATGTCATCGGCATCATTGGTGCCGTCATGAGCAAGGTCAGTCTGGCGGTTGCACCCATCTGTCAGGCCGCCGGTGTCCCGGAGATCACCCCGACATCGACGAACCCTGCGGTTACACTGCAGGGTGACTACATCTTCCGCGCCTGCTTCATTGACCCCTTCCAGGGAACCGTCATGGCAAACTACGTCTGGAACACCGCAAAGCTCAAGACCGCAGCCGTGCTCTATGACAATGGCAATGACTACAACAAGGGACTTGCCGAATACTTCAAGGCCGGCTTTGAGAAGCTGGGCGGCAAGATCGTCGCCTATGAAGCCTTTACAGACGAGGACAAGACCATCGACTACAAGGCTCAGCTGACCAAGATCAAGGCAACCAATCCTGACTTCCTGTACCTGCCCAACTACTATGCATCTGCAGCAACCATCCTCAAGCAGGCACGTGAGATGGGCCTGAACTGCCCTGCTGGCGGCGGTGATGGATGGGATTCACCCGACCTTGTCAAGATCGGTGGCGCGGCTGTCGAAGGCGGCGTCTTCTCCAACCACTTCTCGAAAGACGATCCAAGCCCCAAGGTTCAGGACTTTGTCAAGGCATATACAGCAAAGTACGGCGAGGCTCCTGATGCGCTTGCAGCTCTTGCATACGACGCCACAGGGCTGTTCCTCGATGCCTTCAAGACCGCAGGCTCCATCAAGGGATCGGATATCAGGGACGCCATGAAGAATACCAGCTACGTCGGTATCTCTGGCGCCTACAAGTTCGATGAAAACCGTGACCCCATCAAGTCCGCGGTCATCATCAAGATCGTCAACGGTCAGCAGACGTACCTGACAACCGTTACCCCACAATAGAGCAGGTATTCTGGTCCAGCGGGAGCATGTGCTCCCGCTGGACCCCGGTGGAGGAGAAATATGGGCCAGTTCCTGCAACAACTTATCAATGGTATCCAGATAGGGAGTATCTATGCACTGATAGCACTTGGCTACACGATGGTCTACGGGATCGTGCGTCTCATCAACTTTGCACATGCGGACATTTTCATGGTTGGAGCCTATATGGGTTTCTACCTCGCGCCCATCATGACCAAGGTGTTCGGCGGAGCCTTCATCCCGACGATTATCGCCGCGATGATCGTCACAGGTGTGCTCGGTTTTGTCATGGAGAAGCTCGCCTACCGTCCTTTGCGCTACAAGTCACGTCTCTCCGCTTTGATTACCGCACTCGGCGTCTCAATCTTTCTCGAAAACTTCTGTGCCATGCCCTTCGTCTTCACGCCGGCGTTCCGCAAGTTTCCAGACCTCATTGTGGCCAGAAACATTCCCATCCCTGGCAATCTTGGCCTCAATGTTTCCAACGTTCTTCTGCTTGATGTCAGCGTCTCGGTTATCCTGATGGTCCTGCTCTTCTGGTTTGTCAACAAGACACTCATTGGCAAACAGATGCGAGCAGTGTCCTTTGACAAGCCAACAGCCAGCCTTATGGGCATCAACATTGATGTTGTCATCAGCACAGCGTTTATTGTGGGACCCGCGCTGGCAGGAGCTGGTGGTATTCTCTACGGCACCACCTACGGGATGCTGGCATCGCCCTTCCTGGGTATCTGGCCGGGCCTGAAAGCGTTCATCGCTGCCGTGCTGGGTGGCATTGGCAACATTCCTGGAGCCGTGCTGGGCGCCTACATCATGGGCATCTCGGAGGCGTTTGCGACATCGGTCAATTCGAACCTCGGGTATGGCATTGCATTCGCCATTCTGATTGGCATCCTGCTCGTTCGACCGAGCGGTCTGCTGGGCAAGTTCATGCCGGAGAAGGTTTGACATGAACTTCCTCCGTACACACCGCACGTGGACCACGGTTGGGGCCTTTGTGCTGGCCTACGCCATTATCAAGATCCTGAACATCGTGCCCCTTATCAACGGCAAACCCCTCGTCAATGGCTACTACATCCAACTCATCGCTCTCATTGGCATCAACATCGTCATGACCGTCAGCCTGGGCATGGTGAATGGCTTCACAGGCCAGTTCTCCATTGGACACGCCGGTTTCATGGCCGTCGGTGCCTATACGTCCGCCATGATCACAACCGTCTGGCTGCACACGAGTGTAGCCAAACCATGGGTCGGGTATCCTGTCTTTGTTCTATCACTTATTGCCGGCGGGTTGCTGGCTGCAGGAGTAGGCTATCTTGTCGGCGCTCCTTCACTGCGTTTGAAGGGTGACTACCTGGCAATTGTTACCCTGTCCGCCAACGAACTGATTCGCACGGTCATTCGCGTTACCAATGCTCTTGGAGGACCACGCGGACTGGGCAACATCCCCAAGTTCACGAACCTCGAGGTCGTCTTCGTATTCACCATTGTGAGCGTCGTGCTCATGCGCAACTATCTGTTCTCATCGCACGGACGCTCCATGAAGGCTGTCCGCGACTCCGAAATCGCCGCTGAGGCCACAGGCATCAATACAACAAAACAGAAGGTGTTTGTGTTTGTCTTCTCAGCCTTCTTTGCTGGTGTTTCAGGTGGTGTCTTTGCCCATCTGCTGCAGTTCATTCATCCGGACAACTTCAGTTTTGTCAAGTCGCTGGAGTACCTCATCTACCTGTACGTTGGCGGTGCCGCATCCATCAGCGGTGCCATGGTGGGTGCAGCTATTTTTACACTTCTGCCCGAACTGCTCCGCAGTCTGCAGCAGTGGCGCATGGTCATCTACCCCCTGATCCTCATCCTGACCATGATCTTCCGCACGGAAGGCGTCATGGGCCTCAAGGAGTTCAGCTTCATCCTTGTCCCTCAGCGTAAGAGGAAGGAGGTGACCGCATAATGGCACTGCTCGATGTGCAGCACCTCACACAGTTTTTCGGCGGTCTCCGCGCCGTCTCGGATTTCAACATTCAGCTTGAACATGGTGAGATCGTTGGCCTCATTGGCCCCAACGGAGCGGGCAAGACAACAGTTTTCAACGTACTCACCGGAGTCTACTCTCCCACCAAAGGGACCATTGTCTTTGACGGGAACAATATTGTTGGCAAGAAGACGCACCAGATCACGCAGGCGGGGATTGCCCGCACGTTCCAGAACATCCGTCTCTTTGACAAATCCAGCGTGATCGACAACCTGAAAATCGCCTATCACTTCCGGATGCCCTATGGCAATACTGATGCATTCCTCCATACGCACAAATACTGGGAGGGCGAGCAGATGGTCGATGACTATGCCATCGGTCTCCTGCGCCTGTTCCATCTGGATGGACACGCCGACGACATCTCTGGCTCCCTGCCATATGGTGCACAGCGTCGGCTGGAAATCGCTCGCGCCCTGGCCACCAAGCCGAAGCTGCTCATTCTTGATGAACCCGCTGCAGGCATGAACCCGGCCGAGGCAGATGAACTGATGGAAACAATCCACTGGCTGCGCGATAAGTTCGACCTGACCATCCTGCTTATCGAACACCAGATGCGCGTTGTCATGGGTGTGTGCGAACGCATCAAGGTCATGGACTTTGGCGAGACGATCTGTGAGGGACCACCCGAGTACATTCGCAACGATCCGCGCGTCATCGAAGCGTACCTTGGAAAGGGGGCCTGACATGCTGCTCGAAGTCAAGAACATTGATGTCTTCTACGGCTCCATCCGTGCGCTGAAAGATGTTTCCTTCAGCGTTGAGAAGGGCGAGATCGTCTCCATCATCGGCGCAAATGGCGCCGGAAAGTCAACCACCCTGAGAGCCATTTCGGGCATTCTTCGCCCGACGTCGGGCAGCATCATCTATGATGGACATGACATCACGCACACGCCGCCACATATGATCGCCCGCATGGGCATATCACAGATTCCGGAGGGCCGCGGCATCTTTGGCAACCTGACCGTCCAGGAAAACCTGGACGTGGCTTTGTCTTCAGTCAAAGATCGAAAAACGGCGGGGCCCAATCAAGAAAAAGTCTTCGCCCTCTTCCCCCGGCTGAAGGAGCGCAGGCGGCAGATCGCAGGGACATTGTCGGGCGGCGAACAGCAGATGCTGGCAGTCGGCCGGGGGCTTATGCAGAATAACCCTGTCATGCTCCTGGACGAGCCTTCTATGGGTCTTTCTCCCGTACTGGTTGAAGAGATCTTTGGCATCATCGTTGAGATCAATCAGCTTGGGAAGACGATCCTTCTTGTTGAGCAGAACGCGTTCAAAGCTCTTTCCATTGCGCACCGTGCCTACGTTCTTGAAACCGGTTCGCTGGTCTTGTCAGGAACTGCCAAGGAACTGCGCGACAATCCTGACGTACGGAAGGCATACCTGGGCGGCTAGCCTCCCCGCCAATCCTCCTCAGCAAAACCGGGCAGTGGAACCAGTTCACTGCCCGGTTTTGCCGTTACAGCAACAGAAACCTAGTGCTGATGTTCCAGCTCAGCCGTATACGAACCAGTCCGGGCAGCGCTGTTGCACTTGCTGCGATGATAGAAAGCCGCCTGGGCTGCTCCGACATTTGCATCCTCACCGTGCCAGATGGTCAAAGCCGGTTCCTGCAACGCGCGCCCATACGAGTAGCTCAGTTCCCACGGATGTGGGCCCAGCTTGTTCATTGCATTCAGGTGAGCAGTTGCCAGTTCAGATGACTGCCCGCCCGAAAGGAAGACGATGCCGGGAACAGCGGAAGGCACGGTCCGCCTCAGCGTCCGTACGGTCGCCTCGGCAACTTCCTGGACGCTGGCCTGATGCGCACACAGCTTGCCCGAAATGGTCATACTAGGCTTCAGCAGCATCCCCTCCAGGAGGATGCCCTGCACCGCCAGCTCTTCAAAGACCGACCTGAGGACGGCTGAGCTAACAACTTCGCACCGTTCGATATCATGGTCACCGTCCATAAGGACTTCGGGTTCGACTATCGGCACAAGCCCTGCCTCCTGAGCCAGAGCAGCATACCGGGCAAGAGCATGGGCGTTGGCGGTGATGCAGGCGTCACTCGGGATTCCCACTCCAATGGTAATGACCGCGCGCCACTTGGTGAACCGCGCCCCCATCGACCGATACTCTGCCAGCCGCTCGCGCAGACCATCCAGCCCCTGCGTCACCTTCTCACCTGGATGAAGGGCCAGCTCGATCGCTCCGGTATCGACCTTGATGCCAGGGATGATCCCTTTGTCAGACAGCAGGCTTGGGAACATCGTCCCACCCAGCGACTCCTGACGAATCGTTTCATCATACAGGATGACCCCCGAGATGAACTCTTCGATGCCAGGCGTAGTGAACAGCATGTCCCGATAGGCTCGATGGGTCTCAGCCGTCGATGGCACACCAAGCTTCGCAAACCTCTTTCCAATTGTCCCGATACTCTCATCCGCCGCAAGGATACCCTTGCCCGGAGCTACCAGTGCCCTGGCCGTGTCTCTCAATTCACGTTCGTAGAGCATATCATCCTCCTTGTCCAAAGATCAACTCCATCCTGCCGTGCGCATGCGCACAGGTTCAGGCATCCAGATCATCCTCTCTGCCGTCCTGCTCATCAAGATCGGCAGCACGACTTCGATAGTCTTCCGCAAGTTTCTCGTTGCCAATTTCCTCATAGGACTCGCTCATCTCCCAGAAGAGCTGCTGCCGCAACTCCATGCTGGGTTGGTCTGCTTCCAGGTCAAGCGCCTGCTGAAACAGGGCAAGGGCTTGCTCGTGATTCCCGTCAAGAGCGCTGGCATCGCCCATTGTCTGCAAGGCCCTAGCCTGGAAGAGTTTGTCCTCCAGTTTAGCACCAAGGGCACCTCCCTTTTGGGCCAGCTCTCGCGCCTTGGCGGCGTCGCCCTGCGCCACAGCAACCTGACTCATGATCAGCAGCCCATCAGCCTCGACCTCGATGTTGCCCATGGCCGTCGCGGTGTCACATGCAATTTGAAAGTAGTGCATCGCCTTGTCCCAGTCCTCCATCTCGGTATACATTCCGCCGAGGTCGCTGGCATAGTGCAGTGTCAATTCGGGATCGGCCGGCAGCGCGCGCGCGAGGTTTTCCGCCTTCAGCGAGAAACTGATCCCCTTCTCCAACTGGTCCAGCATGCCATAGAGGGGGCCCATGTTAACGTAGACGCGGGCAAGGCCCGCGTTGTCGTGCGCCAGTTCGTACAACATCGCAGCCCGTTCCAGCAACGCCAGCGCGGGCTTGAACTCGTCCTGCTCCGCAAGGACCACTGCAGCATCCAGCAATCCCTCGGCTGGTGGCGTGCCCGGAGGGCATGCCTGTTCGACCTTCTCAACAAAGAGCTTTGGATCCTTCTTGAAGGAACGCGTCAATTCGGCAAGGCGTTCCCTCTGCCTGCGCTCCTTGCGTTCCTCAGCACTGCTTGTCATCGACTTCCCGTTCTTGTCTGCCATCTCTGGTCCTCCAGACACAAGAGATTCCTGCTGTACGCCTGTGCGCGGTTCTTGATGTCTCATCTATAGTATAGGTCCCTTGCAAGAATTGCATGGAGACGTGGCATCACCGTGACCAAGACAGCGAAAATGCCCGGCTTGACGTGATGCCCATGGCTGGCATTTCTTTGGCTCCAGCTTGGCTATACTAATACTCACCAGAATGGAGGATGAAATGGAGAAGTTTCAGGAATGGGTTGGCGAGACGAGCATCACCCGCATGCCGGTTGGTCCGCTCTCGACGAATTGCTATCTCGTGCAGTCCGGAACCGATCTTATGCTGGTCGACCCCGGCATGACGGAGAACCGTGAGCTCGAATGGGTCGCAACAGCTGTGGAGAGTGCCAATGCCCGGCTTCGATGGGTTGTCTGCACCCATGGACACATCGACCATGTCTCAGGCGCGGATGCCGTCATGAAACGCTTTCCCTATGCAACACTGCTCATCGATTCGAGTGAAACTGCGCTCGCGCGTGATCCAGACGCTAGCTATGCGAGCCAGTTGGGGCTGAGGCCCCCTCTTCTCACAGAAGCAGTTCCTCTCGCTTCCAAGCAGGAAATCCTCGTGGGAAGCACCAGTTACCGCACCGCCATGATACCGGGACATAGCCCCGGCGGAACCGTGCTGATAGCAGGCGACCACGCCTTTGTTGGTGACACGCTGTTTGCGGGAGGAGTCGGGCGCGCTCCCACGCGCGATGCCTTCGAACAGCTCCTCGAGGGAATCCGCCAGACCTTGATGACACTGCCGCCCTCCACGCGCATCTTCCCTGGACACGGCGAACCCACCAGCATCGCACAGGAACTCCGCGACAACCGCTGGCTTTAGGTGTTGGCAAACGTTGTTGAATCAGACGAGAGCGCTGTTCACAAAATCGGCCTGTACCGAAGAAGGAATATGGTGATAGAATGACATGTTTGGAAACTATCACATCAGGAGGTTGAAATGGTAGACGTGTTCATTATCGGCGGCGGTCCTGGCGGCTATGTTGCAGCCATCAAGGCCGCTCAACTGGGGCTTTCGGTTGCTCTTGCCGAACAGGCGGACATGGGTGGAGTCTGCACCAACTGGGGCTGCATTCCCACCAAGACCATGCTCGCAAGCAGCAAGCTGTATACGCACATGCAGGAAGCAGGCAAATTCGGACTCAGCGCCGACAACATCGCGGTCAACTTCCCGGCCGTCATGGCGCGCAAGGATCAGGTCGTCACCCGGCTGCGCAAGGGAATCGAGTTTCTCATGAAGAAGAACAAGATCCAGGTATATGCCAGCAGAGCCACTCTGAAAGATCCGACTCATGTGTCAATTGATGCCACAGGTGAAGTCGTCGAGGCCAGAAACGTCATCATCGCGACCGGTAGCTCTCCCATCAAGTTCCCCCCGTTCACCGATCCCGGGATCTGGACCAGCGATGACGTTTTCCGCAATACTGAACAACCAAAGAACCTTGTCATCATCGGCGGCGGCGTCATTGGTGTTGAGATGGCCACCTTCTTCAATGCCATTGGAACAAATGTCACCATTGTCGAGCTCATGCCACACATCCTGCCG
>JBNAWM010000018.1:0-18073 GCA_049699855.1 Candidatus Cryosericum sp. | reverse complement strand
TGCACGTCGGGTTCGCTGGGATGATCCCCGACTAAAACACTCGGGGATGACGGACTAAAACACTCGGGGATGACGGAGGAGGCGACATTCGGGGATGACGGAGGAGCCGACATTCGAGGGTGACGCGGCGCACATTCGGGGATAGCCCACGGTCTGCTTCATCATTGCATTTTGCATGTGCGCCCGTAGAATATGAGAGAACTCATTGTGGAGGTAATCATGGTCAGAGTACGCTATGCACCGAGCCCCACCGGGCACATCCATGTTGGCAACGCCCGCACGGCCATTTTCAACTATCTCTTTGCACGGCATGAAGGCGGCACCTTCATCATGCGCCTCGACGATACGGATCTGGAGCGGTCGACGGAGGAGAACATCGAGTCCATGCTGGAGGACATCCGCTGGCTGGGCCTCGACTGGGATGAAGGATTTCTCAAAGGTGGCGACCTGGGCCCCTACCGTGAGACCGAGCGCAAACCGCTGTATGACAAATACTTGAAGCAACTGCTCGACGAGAACAAGGCTTATCGCTGTTTCTGCACCAAGGACGAACTCGAAGCCGAGCGGCGCAAGGCTGAGGCGGAGCACCGCATCTACCGCTACGGCGGCACGTGCGCTCACCTCTCTGCCGACCAGATCTCTGCAAATCTCGCTGAGGGGAAGCCATATGTGATCCGCCTGCGCATCCCGCAGGAAGACGTTATCGTCCACGACCTGATCCGGGGCGACGTCCAGTTCAAGGCAGAGGAATTTGACGACTTCGTCATCGCACGCCAGAACGGCATCCCCATCTACAACTTCGCCACTGTCATCGACGACGCGCTGATGAACATCACCCACATCATCCGGGCCGAGGAGCATCTCTCCAATACGCCGCGGCAGGTCTTCATCTATCGGGCGCTGGGCTTTGACGTGCCGCAGTTCGCACATGTCTCGCTCATTCTTGCCCCAGACCACAGCAAGCTTTCCAAGCGCCACGGCGCTGTCTCAGTGGGTGAATACCGCCAGGAAGGATACCTCCCGGAAGCACTCATCAACTACCTCGTGCTGCTCGGCTGGTCTCCAAAGGATGACCGTGAGTTCTTCACCATGGACGAGCTGATCCGTGACTTCTCCCTGGAAGGCGTGAGCAAGTCCGGCGCTGTCTTTGACAAAAAGAAGCTGACATGGATGAATCACATGTACCTTGGCAGGAAAGATGCTGCCGAGATCCTGGCAATCCTCAAGAGAGACTTCGCTGATCAGTATGCTGAAGTGTTCGCAGGGCTGCCTGAGGACAGGACGCTCGCTGCCATTGACCTGACAAAAGGAAACGCGCAAGTCCTGCCAGACCTCTTCCACCTGGCCCGCAACATCGTACAGCCGGACGTCGTCATCACCGATGAAAAGTCGCAGGAGATCGTTTCATCACCCGAGGCGAAACAGGTCCTGGGCTACCTCATGGCACACTTCGATGCCGTTCCTTTTGGCAAAGGCGAAGAGGCGATGAGCACCTGGGTCGAAGACCTTCGCAACCAGATCGACCTGCCTGCCAAGAAGCTGTACAGCCCCATCCGCGTTGCGCTGTTTGGCTCCAAGGACGGTCCCGAGATCGTGAAGCTGTTCCTCACGCTGGATCCGGCCTCTATCCACGAGCGGCTCCAGAAAGCGCTGGATCACTGATCAGCGCTCGCACTACCCAGCCCCCGGTCCCAAGCGTGCCGGGGGCTGTGCTATGTGCCCACTCCCAGCACTCGGCGGCGCACAGCATCAGGTTCTCCTTGAATCAGCCACACAAACATGCCGGCTCCCACCAGCGTCGGGAGATAGAACGTCGCACTGCGCCACAGCAGGGTAAGCGCGCTTGTCGCAGGGCCAGCCAGTGGTTGGAAGAACAGCCCAAAACTGCCCTCCACAATGCCTGCTCCACCCGGCGTCGCTCCCATGCTGCTGGAAAGTTGGACGCCAATCTGCGTCAACACGATCTGCCGGCAGGAGACATTCCACATTCCCAATGCCCGGAATGCAAGGGGAGTAAACGCGAGTGAGAGCAGCTGAGAGATCAGCGAAATGCCCAAAATTCCCGCCATGGCGCGGCCATGCCCAGTCAGAAACATCCGAACTCCGTCCGAGAATCCGCGCAGCCCCCGGACAGCAGCATCGCCTGCGGCAGGACGACGCCTCAGAATCGATCTTAACAGTCTCTCGGCACCATCCAGATGACTCAGCAGGAGAACGACCAGGGCGGAGAGCAATGCCATCACAACAGCGAGTCCCACGAAAGCAAGACGGCGGGCTCCCAGCAGGGAGACAGGGGTCCAGATCAGCACGGCAAGTGCAAAAACCAGGTTGACCACCAGATTGAAAACCGCATACAGGGTACCGACCGCTGCCGACACTCCAGGAGAGCCGCCACTGGACGACAGGAAATACGTCTGCGTGGCCAGGCCTCCTGCATAGAACGGTGTAACGTTGGCTGCGAACACACTTGCCAGATACACCTGGATGCTGTGCCAGCAAGAAATCGGCGCGCCCGCGAGGCGGGCGATAAGCCAAAATCGACAGCTGTCGACTGCCCACTTCAACAGCGCCAGGGCGGCAAGGATCCCGACAAACTGCCACCGCAGATGGAGTGGGCTTTCAAGGCTGCGAGCCGAGGACCGCACTGCCAGCAGAATCAGTATTCCACAGGTCGGAGCGGCCACAAGCAAGAGATTCCGGGCGCCCTTGCGGATGCCCGGAATCTCCTCACGATGCAGTGCAGAACTCATCAAACTGCCACACTCAATGAAGAAGGGTGATCACTTTTCAACGGCAGGGTCTTTGTAGAACGCCGTCATGTCGCCACCGTGCGCGGCAATGCTGGCCTCCTTGTCCTTCTTCAGCTTTGCGAACTTGGCGGCTTCTTCGGGAAAATCGTGTTCGAAGACCGGTCGCGAAAGTGCCTCCCAATCCTTCGAAATCTGATCCAGGTGTCTGCCAACTTCGCCGCTCATGTTCTCAACCGTGCCATCGGTACCGTGCACGCCGGGCATGGCGGCAATCTTGCGAAAATAGTCGGGGTGATCCACCAGCAAGCAAGGCGACAGCAAGTTGTCCGAATACGGCTGCAGTTTCTGGATCTCCTGGAAGAACGGCAGTTGCAGGGCCTGGGCCAGCGACATGTCGTTGATGTTGCCCTGTGAGAGGTGGATGAACGCACATGGCTCGATACCACCATCAGCAGTGATGTGCAGGTAGCGCCGTCCGCCAGCCAGACAGCCTCCCGTATATGGTCCATCATTCCAGAAGTCAGCAGCAAACAGCGGTTTGGTTTCACGCAGTTCATGTATGCGCCGGTAGGAGAAAAGGCGTTCTTCTGGAGTCAGCCGCATGGAGAGGTCTGGAGTCCGTCCGATAGGGATGTACTGGAAGTACCAGGCGATCTTGGCTCCCTTGTCGATCATGTGGTCGACAAATGCATCGCTGGTAACTTCATCGATATTCTGGTGGGTTTCGGTGATAGAGTAGCCGAAGGGGACGCCAGCCTTCTGACAGCGGTCCATGGCCAGCATAACGCGGTCCCAGGCGCCATCACCGCGGCGGTCGTCGGTTTTCTCCTTGAAGCCTTCAACACTGAAGCATGGGATGGCATTTCCGGCACTCCGCAGGCCCTCGACGAATTTCTCGGTGAAGAGAGAGCCGTTGGTATAGAACATGAAGGCAATGTCTTTGTGCTTGTTGAACATCTCCGTCAACCGCGGATACATGGTTGGCTCTCCGCCTGAAACAACGACAAAGTGTATCCCAAGGTCCGCACCCTCCGTCAAGATGCGGTCAAACGTCTCAAAGGGCATCTCCTTGGCCTGCTGATAGGATCCGGCCCAACATCCCTTGCAGTTGTAGTTGCAGCGCTCCGTCGGATCGATGAGCATGAAGTAGGGCACGTTGAAGCCGTCTCGCTGGGTGATCCTGCGCTGCCGCGCTATACCCAGCCAGCTTGCCTCGATGACAAAGTCATTGACCAGTGTCTTCAGTACATTTTCGTCGGTATCCCGGAGCGCATTGATAATGAGATGCTTGCCGGGCCTGTCGTTCTCAGCCATGCGCTTGATGCCCTCGATCTGTGTCTTGAACACTGGGAGAAACGACAACTTGTCCGACAGAGCCGAGATCTTGTCGATTGCCTTGTCCAGGTTGTGTTCCGGATCCTTTTTCAAGTCTTCGACCACACGATCCATGACGACCCTTACGGCAGTACGTTCCACATTTTCCTTAACATTGAAGCTCATGCAACCATCACCCCCACACTGTGATCCACGTCATCGATTTGTTTTATGCACTTTATGCAAGTGCCTGCCCGATCACCGCCACCATGAGGCGCTTTTCCAGACCACTCAATTGAACAACGCTCGCCATGAACGACTTCTGAACCTCAGCGAACTCCTGCAGTGCTTTTTGTGGCAGGGAGAGATGTCCCATGATCCATGCCTCGTCCTGCAGAAGCGAAAACATGATTTCGCCCAGCAGACCCAGAATCGTATCTGCCGACACCCCCGAAGCGACCAGCGCCCGTGTGTGAACGAGCCGATCCATGTCCACGCTGAAGAAACTCGCAAAGAGGACGATCATAAGCGAAACGCGCAGTGCCACGCGAAACGCGTTCTTCTCTTCACGCACTGACCGCGCCGCGAGACTGATCGATTCCGCCACCCCATGCGTGGCATATTTCTCGGCCGTCTGCCGCAACCACAGGAGTGCCGCACGTTCAGTGACGTTCACCTCCGCCGATACCTCTTCAGCGCTCGATGTCACAGGGCTGTACAACACCTGGGACCTGCCTTTCCCTGCCGTGAGAGCGTACTCGGCATGAACGATTCCCCGGTCAGCCAGACCGCGCAGCACGTCATATGCGGTCCACTTGCTGACCTTCATGGCAGCAGCCACATCCTTGTAGGAAACAGCGTGCCCCTTCGCTTCATAAAGCCGCAACAGCGAAGAGAAGAACTCATGCTGCCGTGATGTGAGCTTGCCTGTCGAATCCTCGATCTGACCGCTCTTCATCTGTTCGCTCCTTTCTGAATTACCTGCGTGCTCAGTATGCACAAAAAACCAAAAAAATCAACAAGACCAAAAATCACTCTTTCAGCAGGGAGGCAACAGAGGAAACGGGGACAGGAGATGCTACAGCTTGTTGGCTTCGGCGATCAGGGTGTCAATAAACTCATCCGGCTTTACGTTGCGGACAGGTTCACCATGGATGAACAGGATGCCCTGGTCGCGGCCGCAGGCAATGCCCAGATCGGCTGATTTTCCCTCGCCCACGCCATTGACAACGCAGCCCATGAGTGCCACAGAAAGCGGCTTCTTGATCTCGCCGATGCGCCTCTCCAGCTGACCGACCAGCGCAAGAAGATCGGGCACCTCACAGCGGCCACACGTCGGACACGAGACAATCTGAGCGCCATGCTTGCGCAGATCCAGGGCGGCCAGCAGAGTCCAGGCAGCATCCACCTCAAGAACTGGATCGCCGCTGATCGAGTACCGGATCGTATCGCCAATGCCTTCCATGAGAAGGCTGCCGATACCCGCACTGCTCTTGATCAGCGACTGGTTCAAAGGCCCAGCTTCCGTGACCCCGAGGTGCAGGGGATAGTCGCTCGCGCCGGCTACGATGCGCGCCGCCTCCACCATCTCACGCACGTCACTGCTCTTTACGGAGATAACAATGTCGTGAAAATCCGCTTCCTCCAGAAGATGCGCCTCGCGCAGAGCCTCGTCGGCAAGAGCGCGAGCCCGCCCCGAACGCGTGAGCCGTGGATCCATCGACCCCAGGTTGGCGCCGACGCGAATCGGAATGGAAGCCACCTTCGCCGCACGTGCTACTTCCAGCACCATGGCCGGATCCTTGATATTCGACGGATTCAGGCGGATCTTGTCGACGCCTGCATCGATGGAGGCAAGCGCCAACACCGGGTCAAAGTGAATGTCGGCAACAAGAGGCACGGAAACCTCGCGCTTGATCTCACGCAGAGCCCGCGCCGCCTCCATGTCCTTCACGGCCAGCCGCACCAGTTCAGCGCCGTGCTCTTCAAGAACGTGGATCTGGTTCACCGTCGCCGCGACATCCCGCGTGTCGGTCTTCGTCATGGTCTGCACGACCACAGGGTATTCGCCGCCCATTGACAGCGGCCCGACCTTGATGACACGTGACACTCTGCGTTGCATGGCTAATGGACGAAGAACCCTGCCACATCCTTGATGGAGATCAGCACCATAACTCCCAGCAACACGAACAGGCCAATGCTCTGGATGGTTCCCTGGCGCTCAGGCGGGATACGGCGGCGCATTACCGCCTCTGCCAGCAGGAACAGCACCCATCCACCGTCCAGGGCTGGGATCGGCAGCAGCTGGGTCAGCCCGATAGCCACCGAAATGATGCCGGTCAGCCACAGCAGGCTCATGAAACCACCCATGGCGGCCTCACCAGTCATGCGGGCGATGCCAATGGGGCCAGTGAGCGATTGGACGCCAGCCTTTGTGAACAACATGGGCAGAGCCTTGATATAGGTGACGACATACTCGGCCGTGAACGTCAATGATCTCCAGACAGCCACCAGCGGATTATAGCGGACAAAGCCAGGAGCGTAGCCGATTGCTGGATAGCCGAGTTTGGCATCCATGACGGGAGTGACCAGGATGTCAACCTGCTGACCGCCGCGGGCCACGCGGATGTCGATCTGTTTGTTCTCGCTGGACCTGACAACAGAGGCAATCTGGTCAAAGTCCTTCATGGGAACGCCGTCGATGAAGAGGATGTTGTCGCCCGCCTTGAGGCCGGCCACCGCGGCAGGCGAAGAGGGAGTAACGGTGCCCACTTTGGTAGAAGCGCGCGGATCGCCAAGCGTCGAGAACACGATGCTGAAGATGATGACCGCTAAGACGAGGTTTCCCAGCATGCCGCCCACCATCGTAAAGAAACGGCTCCACCAGCCTTTGGTGTAAAAGCCGTCCGGCGCGTCATAATCGGATTCCATGCCCTTGATCTTTACATAGGCAAGAACCGGCAGGGCATTGATCTTGTAAACGGTACCATGCCAGGTGCGCGACCAGATCGTGCGCCCAAAACCCAGGCCGAATTCCTCCGTCTGGATGTGAGATGCGCGCGCAGCCAGCATGTGGCCACCTTCATGAAAAAGCGTTGCCAGCGTGAAACTAAACACGAAGGCAAGAATAGTCACCACGATTTGCACAGGTCAAACTCCTTCCGAGTCGTCTGGCTGCGAGCCATACTTGCTCTCGTACCACGCTGCTGCCAGCTGGCGCCCGTCTGCAACAGCCTGCACGCGATTCCGGACGTTTGCCTCCAATGGCTGGTCGCCCGTTTTCGCAAGCACGTGCCGCAGTACGCCAACTATATCGCCAAAGCTTCCTTGTGCAACGAGGAACCGTGAAACGGCAACCTCGTCGGCACCGAGCAGGGCCAGCATTGCTCTTGCAGAGCGCAGCTGCGCCTCGTGCCCAAGGCCAAAGGCTTCGAATTTCGCATCGATTGGTTCGAACGTCAGTGAGCCCACATCCTCCAGACGCAGTCTGGCCATCTCACGATAAGCAGGGCGTTCGGGAACCGACAATGCGTAAGCAATGGCCACGCGCATATCTGGACGGTACAATATCGCTCGTGTCGTGCTGTCCCTGAATTCCACGAGACCATGAACAATCGACTGGGGATGCTGTACGGCAGTAATATGGACGGGGTCGACGCCAAACAGCACGTGCGTCTCGGCAAGCTCGAGAGCCTTGTTGAACAGCGTTGCCGAGTCAATGGTCACCTTGTGACCCATCCGCCACGACGGATGCTGTAGTGCCTGCACCACCGTCACTGTATCCAGGTCTGCTGCTGGCAGAGAGCGGAACGGTCCCCCGGAAGCCGTCAGCACAATGCGCTCAACCGCTTCCATATTCTCACCGGCAAGACATTGCCAGATTGCCGACAACTCGCTGTCGATAGGATGAAGCTGCGCCCGGAAGGGCTCCAACAGGTCCCCCAGCGTGATGAGCAGCTCCTTGCTGGCGATCGCCATGGGCAGCCCCGACCTGAGCAGGTCATAGACGACCTCGGCAAGATCAATCGATGCGGCGGCGACAACCGGCATGTCAAAAGCCACCCTGCCCAGCATGGCCGGCAGTTCATTATCTCCGACGATCGGGATGCTGATGCCGTGACGCTCGAGTCTGATTGCCAATCGCTCGCGCGCCGCCCCGTCCGACAGCCCCACGAAGCGCGGCTGAAACGCCAGCGTTTGTTCAGCCAACAGCTCGTCATTGCTGTGCGCTGAGAGACCTACAATGTGGTATCGGTCAGGCTGGCTCCTTACCACGTCGAGTACCTGCGTGCCAACCGAACCAGTCGAACCAAAAAGCACAAGACCTCTACTGCCCGTCATCAGCCGCCAAACCTCCGATCTCTGCTTTTGAATTGCTGGAGCACTGAACCAAGTATCGCTGGAGTAACGTCAGGCCAGAACACGTCCAAGAAAAACAGCTCAGAATAGGCCATCTCCCACAGCAGGAAGTTCGAGACCCGCAATTCTCCTGCTGTCCTGATGACAAGGTCCGGTGCCGGCTCGCTTCCCAACCAGAGATACGAACCAAACCGCTCCTCCGTCAGGTCGGAGGGTACCGCCTTTCCAGCAGTGCAGTCCTTGGCAAATGCCCTCGCAGCGTGCAGGATCTCTGCGCGCCCACCGTAGTTCAATGCAACGTTGAGATGAAGACCATCACCAGATGCAGTCCGGCTTTCGATAACCTCAACCGAACTCCTCACATCCGATGGAAGCGCTTCGCGGTCTCCTACTACCCTTACCCGGACATGCTGGGCCATCAACTCGGGCAGCCACTTGTTCACCATCGCGACAAACAGGTGAAGGATGTAGCTCACCTCGTCCGCCGGCCGCTTCCAGTTCTCAGTCGAGAAGGCAAAAATGGTGAGGGCCGTGATGCCCAGGCCGGGTGCCGCAGCTACGATGTCATGGACAACCTGGGCGCCCTGCCGGTGACCAGCGATGCGGGGCAGTCCTCGCGCCACAGCCCACCTGCCATTGCCATCCATGACAATGGCAACATGAAGCTGAGTGCCTGCTGTCACGGGTTTGGCTGCCTCTACAGCGATAGAATCTCCTTCTCTTTGGCCTCGAACGCCTTGTTGACCTCGGCAATGTGTTTCTCAGTCAGCTTTTCAAGCTCTTCCTCAAGCCGATGCTGTTCGTCCTCCGAGAGCTCCTTGGCCTTTTCCTTTGCCTTGATCTCATCACGAACCTCACGGCGGATAGCCCGGATTTCTTCACGGAACTTCTCGGTGAGCTGCGCAATGCGAGCAACCATCTTCTTCCGTTCGTCAAGCGTCAGATCCGGAAACACGAGCCGCACCCGCGCCCCATCATTGCTGGGAGTGACCCCAATGTTGGCTTTCAGAATGGCGCGCTCGACCTCTTTCAACAAGGTCTTGTCCCATGGCTCGACAACAAGCATCTTTGCCTGAGGAGCTGAAATTGTCGCCACATCCTTGAGCGGACTCCGCTGTCCATAGGCCTCAACGACGACACCGTCAAGATACGCGGGCGTAATGCGTCCGGCACGAATCTCGGCATAGTCCTTCAGGAGAGCCTGCCCTGCTGTCTGCATCCTCGCATCCACTGGCGTGAAGAATTTGTCCATCTAAGCCTCCTTGATCAAAGTTCCAATGTCGCCTTGCATCACCGCCCGGACAATGTTCCCGGGCTTGTTCATGTTGAACAGCAAAATTGGAAGGTGATTCTCGCGGCACAGAGAAACGGCGGTGGCGTCCATCGCCTTCAGATGATCCGCGAGAAACTGGTCATAGCCAAGCTGGGCATACGGCGCGGCCAGCTTGTCGGTCCGTGGATCCCCCGAGTAGACTGCGTCGACATTTGTCCCCTTGAGGAAGACATCGGCACCGACCTCGACCCCGCGCAGAGCCGCAACGGTATCGGTCGTGAAATACGGGAGGCCGGTCCCCCCGACAAAAATCACCACGCGATTCCTTCTGAGGTGTTCCAGAGCACGCTGGCGAATGTATGGCTCACAAACCTGGTCCAGGCGCAGGGCAGACATGACCCTCGCCTCTATGCCCACTTGTTCGAATGCGGCCTGAAGCGCAAGCCCATTCATGATCGTCGCAAGCATCCCCATATAGTCCGCAGTCGCCCGGTCAAGCCCCGTACCCTCGGCATTGACGCCTCGCCAGATGTTTCCCCCGCCGATGACCACACCGACCTGAACGCCGGCTTTCAGCAGTTCCTGCACTTCGCCCGCAATGAATTGCAAGACCGAAAAGTCAATACCAGAAGCGGCGCTGCCCTTCAGAGCTTCGCCACTAAGTTTCAGCAATACTCTCCTGTACAACGCCGCCATGGGTGTCACATTATGTGGAAACTAGCAGATCGTTGGCTTGCCGCCAATCTTGAAGCGCGCGAACCGTGCAATGACGATATTCTCGCCCGTCTTGGCGATCATCGCCTTGACCAGTTCCTCGACTGTCTTGCTCTCATCGCGGATGTATGCCTGCTGCATCAAGCAGTTCTCTTTGTAGTACGCTGCCAACTTGCCCTCAATAATCTTGTCCCAGACCTGCTCGGGTTTCTTTTCAGCCTCCAGCTGGGCACGATAGAGCGTCTTCTCATGCTCGATGACCTCAGCCGGAACATCTTCCTGACGAATGTAGGAGGGGTCGGTCGCAGCAATCTGAATGGCGATCTCCTTGCCCAGGCCTTGAAAGTCCTCGGTCTTTGCGACGAAATCCGTCTCGCAGTTCAATTCCACCAGGATGCCCAGTTTGCCGCCCGCATGGATATAGGTAAAAACCATGCCGTCGCCAGCCTCGCGCGATGACTTGGAGACTGCCTTCGCCAACCCTTTCTCGCGAAGAATGTCAATTGCCTTCTCCAGATCCCCTGCGCTGGCTTCCAATGCCTTCTTGCAGTCAAGGACGCCGGCTCCCGTACGTTCGCGGAGCGCCTTGACGGTTTCCATATCAACTGTTGCCATTATTTCACCTCGTTTTCATCATCCAGGACATCGTCAAGTTCGACAACGGTGTCACTCTCGGCCTCATGGGCAAAATCCGCCATGCTTGTGTGCTCCTCGGTCGCTTCCGACTGCTGGACTCCTTCGCGCCCCTCAATGAGGGCATTCGCCATGAGCGACGTGATGAGACGAAGCGACCGTATTGCATCATCATTGGCTGGAATCTTGTAATCGATCTCATCGGGATTGCAGTTCGTATCAACAATGGCGACCACGGGGATGCCCAGAGCGTGGGCTTCCTGAATGGCGCTGTGTTCCTTGTGGGTATCAATGACATAGATGGCACGGGGAAGGCCATCCATCGTGCGCAGGCCACCAAACAGCTTGCTCAGCCGCGCCTTGGACTTCAGCGTCCTCGTACGTTCCTTGATCGGCATGGTGTCCAGAACGCCGTCAGCCTCTTCGCGGTCGATCTGTTTCAGCCGATCAATGCTCTTGCGCACCGTGGCATAGTTGGTCATGAGACCACCCACCCACCGCTCGTTGACATACCACGCGCCAGCGCGCGTCGCTTCTTCACGAACAATGTCCTGTGCGGCCTTCTTGGTACCAACAAAGATGACATTGCCCCCTTCGCGGGAAACCTTGGACAGGAATGCATACGCTTCATCAAGCTTGGAAACCGTCTGCTTAAGATCAAAGATGTGAATGCCGTTGCGCTGGGTGAAGATGTACCGCTTCATGCGCGGATCCCACCTGCGGACCTGATGACCAAAATGCACGCCTGCCTCAAGCAGGGACTTCATGGTTACGACTGCCACAATACTACCTCCTGTTAGTTTTTTGCCTCCGCCCGTTCACCTTTCAAAGAACCGCATTGCGGAACACTCTGAAATCCCGGGCGTGTGGAATCATGCGTTGCAATTGTACCAGAAAATACTGCCGCTGGCAAGCGCGAAGCTGTGACGCAGGAAAAGCAATCTGCAGCAGAGCACCAGATCTTGCATCCGTCCAAGGGAGACGCAGCAGCGGTACCGTTGACTTGTTTCTCATCACCCCTACAATACACATAGGATGCGTGCAGCCCCGCACGCTGACACGCAGGCACAAAGGGGCATCGAGGAGGCACCATGGACGAAGTCTTGCGGAACCTGAACAAGGAAATAGGCGTGATGGGGAGTGCCATTGTGAGCAAGGACGGCCTGATCATTGCGAGCGGTCTTGACCAGGATGACGAGGCGGTCGCCGGCATGGCTGCCAGTGTTTTTCAGAGTGCGGCGACGACGTCTGGCATCATGTCCATTGGAACTATCAACATGATTACGCTGGAAAGCGAGAAGGGCAAGGCGTTCATGATCGACCTGCCCGACGCGTTCCTGGTCGTTCTTACAGACGCCGAGGTCAACCTTGGCCGGCTTCGCATTGAGCTTCGCAAGGCGGCGAATCTGCTCAAAACACAGATGTAGGTACCGTTGTGTGCGGTGGTCATCGTTGCCGCACGGGGTCGGTTCATCGACAGCACTGGTCGCACTCAACTGCATCAAAGTGACAAGCGCAGCGCACCAGGCATGCGCCACTTCAGAGGAGGAACCATGGCAGACAGTTTCATGGACAAGCTCAAGAATGCAGCAGGCAAGGTCGCAGACGGAGCAAAGGACTTGGCAGCGAGCACCAAGCTGAAAATGGACATCTCGGGCCTGCAGGGCAAGATTAAGGATGCCAAGCAAGAGTTCGGCGTCAATGTGTATGCTATGCTCGAGGGAGGCAAGACCCTTGAGGAGATCACCAGCGCGTTTGCTACCGTCAAGACGGCCGTTGATGATTTCGAGGCTCAGATAGCAGCCAAGCAGGAGGAACTCAAGAAGCTTGGCGAAAGCTGATCCCTCCAGGCTGTTCCCGTATCACAAGCCATCGAAGGCGTACGCCCTGTGCGTGCGCCTTTTCGCTTTCGGCAATGCCGCTACACTGATGCCATGACAGAACACGAATTGCAGTTTCTCCTCCGGGAGCTGACCAGTTCGCAGGAGTATGACGGCCAGATTGTCAGCCGGCTGGACTTTGAAGCCCGCGAGGCGACCTTTGCGCCACTGCCCCCCTCACTCGACGCTGATCTTGCGGCGGATGTTGAGCGAAAGGGTATTCACGACCTCTACGCGTTCCAGCGAGCTTGTTTCGAGCGGGCCCGAGATGGCTACAATGTGACCGTCGTAAGCCCCACGGCGAGCGGCAAGAGCCTCGCCTTTCAGCTGCCGGTCCTGGACCATCTCCTTCGCCATCCCGGAGCAACAGCGCTCTTTCTCTACCCAACCAAGGCTCTCATCGAAGATCAGCTGGTGAAGCTGAGAGAGTTTCGGCGTTCCATGGAACGCATCAACACGGCCGTTTATGACGGAGATACGGACCCGGGCGCACGGCAGCAGCTCCGCAAGTACGGTCGGCTTCTCCTCTCAAATCCAGATAGCCTTCATTTCAGCATCCTGCCCTATCATGAGAGCTGGTCGCGATTCATGCGCGGCCTTGCATTCATCGTCGTCGACGAAGGCCACTACTACCATGGCGTTCTCGGGTCGCACATGGCTCTTCTGCTGCGCCGACTCCGACGTATCGCCAATTTCTACGGAGCCCATCCAACCTTCGTCGTGACCTCAGCCACGATTGACGAACCTGGGCAGTTTGCATCGGAGCTCACTGGCGAACTTGTAGGACAGGTCGACCCTTCGGGTGCTCCCGAAGGCAGACGCACCCTGCTCCTGTTCAATCCCAAACTGGTTGACAAGGAGAACAACATCCGCAAGAGCGTGATGAAGGAAACCCTGTGGCTGTTTCAGCATGCCGTGCAGGAAGATGTGCGGACGATTGTCTTCACCAAGTCCCGACAAGAGGCCGAACTGCTGTACAAATATGTCAGAGATGCGGGGACCGGCAAGGGTCAGCGTCTTGGAGAGCGCGTCGCGACCTACCGAGCGGGCTACCTCCCGGCTGTGAGGCGAGACATCGAGCATCGTCTCTCCTCGGGCGAGCTGACCGGAGTCATCGCCACGAACGCGCTGGAGTTGGGCATCGACATCGGACACCTCGACGTCTCGATCACCGCTGGCTATCCGGGTTCTGTGACCAGCCTGTTCCAGCAGATGGGCCGTGCAGGCAGAGAGCGCGACCACTCACTGTCGATCTACGTCGCCTCCTCGAATCCATTGGATCAATATGTTGTTCAGACACCGGAGTTCCTGACGTCCGGGCACTTCGGCACACCCACGATCAATCCCAACAACGAGCATATTCTCACCTCCCACTTGCGATGTGCTGCCTACGAGCTTCCCCTGCGTACGGTGGACAGCGAGTACTTCGGCCCAGGCTACGCGCCCATCGTCGAACAGCTGGAAAGTGAGCGAAAACTGCGGCCACGCGGCTCACTGATCGTTTCAACCGAGACGTATCCGCACCGATTCGTCAGCCTTCGCACGCTCTCCGACAAACGTTATCACGTCGTCAACCAAGGCGACGGGCAGGTACTCGAAGAGGCCGATGCCTACAAGGTCATCGAGGAGTTCTATCCAGGAGCGGTTTTCCTTCATCAGGGAGACTCCTATCTCGTTTTAGACAACGATCACGAACAGCAAGTCGTCCATGCCCTGCCGACAGCACAGAACTACTACACGGATGCCCTCATCCGCAGTGATGTGACTGTGCAGTCCGAGCTGAATCATCGAGACTTCGGCACGGTGGGCCTGTCCTTCGGCAAGGTTGTCGTATCCGAACAGACCGTCGGATTCATCAAGAAGAGTTTTCATGTGGAGACAGAGATCGGCAGAGAATACATCGACTCGCCAGAAATCAGCTATGACACCATGGCGCTATGGGTCACGGTGCCCGATGAGATCCTGGAGAAACTGAAAGACGGAGGGTACGACATAGCGGGCAGTCTGCACGCGGCTGAGCACCTCCTGATTGCCCTCATGCCAGTTGTGGTGCTGTGTGACCGGCGCGACCTGGGCGGCATCTCCACCATTCTGCATCGAGATACCTTGAAACCCAGTATTTTCGTCTATGATGGTCATATAGGAGGTGTTGGCCTCACAGAGGCCGCCTACGCTCGCTTTGCCGCTATTGTGCGCCTTGCGCTGGGGCGCGTGACGGACTGTCCTTGCAAGGACGGCTGTCCGAGCTGCGTGTATTCGCCAAAATGCGGCAACAACAACAAGCCGCTGGACAAGAATGGCGCCCGGGTACTGCTCGGGCTGCTGCTTGAGGAACTCGAATGACCACAGGAGGTGGCGGATGAGTACTGAAGGAATGATCAAGCTTCTGAAGGATGCTCTTCAACTCGAGGTGGAAGGCTGGCTGTTTTATCGCGATGTCACAAGCACTCTGCCGAAAGGTGCAGTGCGCGATGTCTTTGTCTATCTCATGGAACAGGAGGAAAAGCACCAGGAGTTCATCAAGGAGGAACTGAAGCGGGTGGAGGCAGGCACTCCCATGGACATTTCAGGTCTTTCCGCCTTGAGGGAGACGACGCATGACGAGGTGCTGGCTGACGCTGTGCGCAGCTCAAAGGACCTCTCACAGCACGAAGCCTCGGCCATCCATACGGGCATGCTGCTCGAGCGTAATTCGTGGGAGTTTTACCATGCAGCCGCCGAGCACGCAACCCAGCCCGACGAGGCATCCATGTACAGCCAGCTCGAGGAGTGGGAGAAGCTTCATCTGCACCTGCTCGAGAAGGCGTACGATCTCCTCAAGGAGCGCATCTGGGCAGAGAATCAGTTCGCTCCCTTCTAGAACTGGTGAACGGGCCTGGCGCGTCCAGGGAGCCGCTCAGTCGCGGCTGATGTTCCCCTGCAGAACGACGCGCTCGCCGTCGAAGCGACAGCCATCGATCTTCACCCGAACGAAGCTGTCACGCTGGGGCAAGGCGTTGGAACCGGCAAGCCCCTCGGTCCAGAGATAGTACTCAGAGTAGCCCCTTACCACTCCGGAGGCGGCCTGTTCGGAAACAATTGTGACATCTTTGCCCAGGAACTGGCGTGCAAAGTTCATGCCCACCTGCTCCGAAAGCCCCAATACACGGTGAAGCCTCTCTCTGGCAACAGCTGCAGGAATCTGGCCCCGCTCCTGCGCAGCCGGAGTGAATGGGCGCGCCGAGAAGCGAAAGACATGCACCTTGGCAAACGCAGCCGCCTCGACGACATCCATGGTGGCCTGGACGTCTTGGTCGGTCTCGCCGGGAAACCCGACAATCACATCGGTCGTCAAGGCAAACAGGGGGTCGAACGACCTCAACCGCCCGACACTGGTCAGCACATCTTCTACGGCGTACGGCCGCCGCATGCGCCCCAGGACTGCGTCACTGCCGCTTTGCAGTGGAAGATGCAGTTGTGGACAGAGGGCAGGATGCTCTCCGAACAGGCGGACCAGTGCGTCGGTGATCGCGTCCGGGTTCAGTGAGCTGATACGCAGGCGCGTGGACAGGCCCGCCGTCTCAAGCGCCTCCAGCATGCCCTCGAGCAACGACGAGAGACTGCTCTGCCCGTCACCGTACTTCCCGATCTCGGTGCCAGTCAGGACAATCTCCTTGACACCGGTTGCTGCCAGGTTCACGACCTCGCTCACCGCAACGGGCGCCGGCTTCGACAGCAGACGACTCCCGCGCACATAGGGAATGACACAGTAGGTGCACAGGTTGTCACAGCCCTCCTGAATGCGAACGTCGACCCGATTGCGGGGACCGGCCCTGCGAAGCGTCTTCTCGATCCATGGCGCCTCGTCTTGTTCCGGTTCGGCAAGGCCAGTGACCAGCTTTGCAAGCCTGGAACGGTCCAGCATGCCGACGGCGGTGACACCGGCGGGAGCCTCGGCATGGGTCAGGCGCAGCAACGAAGCTCCGCATCCCGTCAGAAAGACGCGCGCGCCAGGTTTCTCACGCACTGCACGCCGCGCAAATTGCAGGCTTTGCGCCTGTGCCCGATTGGTGACACTGCAGGAATTGACGATGATGGCATCGGCATCAGCGAGGTCAGCAACAACCGTTCCTCCCAGGGCACGGATCTCCTGTGCATACAGCTCCGAGTCGACTTCGTTGACTTTGCAGCCAAGCGTGTAGATGAAAACCCTCACGGCGCCGCCTGTATCTCGCGCACCAGCAAAGCCCCCGCGAAACCCGCCAGTTCGCTGCGAAGGATCCCCGTGGCAAGGCGGGCCGACAGGGCACCGCGCTCCGTCAGCATAGCCGCCTCCGAGTCGGTAAAACCGCCTTCCGGGCCAACAGCGATTCCAACAGAACCGTTGAACAGCGAACTGCCCTGCTGCGCCAGGCCAGTCAGTGTCCTTTCAGCGCGCGGTGAGAGTGCAATGAGGGTACCGAGGCTGTCCACTCTCGCCAGAGCAGACCCGAGCCCGTTCGTGAGCTCGACGCCCGGTACCTCGCCTGTCTCCGCCTGCTCAGCTGACGAACCTGCCAGCTCCTCCAGCCGCTCGAGCCGCGAACTGATCTTCCATGGCTGGCTCCGCATTGCAGGGAACAAGACGAAACGCTGCACTCCCAGCGGAGAGCAAAGTCGAATCACATCATCAAGCAGCGCCGGCCGAATGACTGCCTGCAGCAACGTCAGGGGGCGCTGATAGAATGGGGAGGGACGAGCAGCCTCGATGAACACCGAGACCTCTGCCCTGGCAACCCGTTCGATGAGCCCATCGTACAGCTCGCCCGCGTGAAACAGAGTGATACGGTCACCAGCGCGAGCCCGCAGAACATCTGCAACGTGGTGTGCAGCCGCCGTTCCGCTTAGAACGACATGCTCACCGCCAGTGAGCGATCGACCCGCCTCAAATGCAGGCACGGATCACGTAGCGCTCGACACTCGGCCCAGGTATCCCGCAAAACTCTCCAACACCGTGATGGCACGGACGTAGTTCATGCGGATGGGCCCGACAACCCCGAGAATGCCGCGCTGGTTGGACTTCAGCGAGTAGCACACTGACACGAGGCTGAAACTGCGCAGTTCCTCCTGCTTGTTCTCTTCGCCAATCAGCAGGCTGATCTCGCCCTGATGGCTGAGCGATGCCAGGTATG
>JBNAWM010000017.1:0-18079 GCA_049699855.1 Candidatus Cryosericum sp. | reverse complement strand
TGCTATGAACCTCATTGACGGACTGGACGGCCTTGCCGGCGGAGTGGGGTCGCTCATCCTTCTTGCCATGTTCTTTTTTGCTGCATTCAAAGGGATGGCGACGATGGGAGCAATGCTTATTGCGCTGGTCGGAGCAGCCCTTGGGTTTCTGGTCTTTAATTACAATCCGGCACGCATTTTTCTGGGCGATGCCGGGTCTGAGTTTCTCGGATTTATGATTGCATCGCTCTCGGTGTATGGAGCCTTGAAGCTTCCTACGACCGTGATGTTCATTGTCGCCATCTTTGCGCTTGGTATTCCGATTGCCGAAACCATTTCGAGCATTTTCCGGCGTGCGGCCAGACACCAGTCGCCCATGGAAGCTGACAATGGTCACTTCCATTATCGCCTGCTGTTTCGAGGATGGAGTCAGCGCCGCATCGCGACGCTGTACTATCTGGTAACCGTAGTGCTCTGTTCGATTGGGCTTGTCATCGCCCTCGTGGGAGTGCGTTGACGTGAGTCGCAGGATTCTCTCCATCTTTGGAACTCGTCCCGAAGCGATCAAGATGGCACCCATCGCCAAGGCGCTGGAAGCAGACCCCAGGTTCGAGAGCTTGGTGCTTCTTACCGGTCAGCACATGCAGATGCTGGATGACGTGGTGAAGATGTTCGACATCCGCGTCTGGCGTGACCTTCGCGTCATGCAGGAGCGGCAGACGCTCCCCTATCTGACGGCGGCCCTTGCGACACGGATCTCGGATGCACTGGCCGAGGTGAAGCCTGAGATGGTTCTGGTGCACGGCGACACGACAACAACGTTTATGGGTGCGCTCATGGCGACGTATGCCAAGATTCCCGTTGGTCATATCGAGGCCGGCCTGCGTTCTCATCAGAAGTTCAGTCCCTTTCCCGAAGAGGTCAACCGCATGCTCACGGATCAGGTCGCGGACGTGTGCTTTGCGCCCACCGACGAGGCTCGGCAGAACCTCCTTGCTTCGGGGGTCGATCCAGACAGGATCGACGTGGTCGGCAACTCCATCGTCGATGCCGTGCAAATGGCACTGCCGCATCTCCACCCGCCGACAGTCATGTCGAAAATCCGGCCCGGCAGCCCGCTAGTGATCATGACAGCACATCGGCGTGAGAACTGGGACAGTGGCATTGCGATTTTCTCGGATGCGCTCGTGCGGCTTTCCACACTTCATCCTGAGCTTACATTCGTTTTTCCCGTACATCTCAATCCAGTCGTGAGGGAGACCGTGTTTGGCATCGCTTCAGGACTGCCGAACGTGGTTTTGACGGATCCTCTTCCCTACTTCGACTTCCTGTATATGCTGGAGAAGTGTGTTGCGGTGCTGAGCGACTCCGGTGGAATTCAGGAGGAAGCCGTGACGCTTCACAAGCCCATGCTGCTGCTGCGTGAGGTAACTGAGCGACCCGAGGCGGTGTCCAGTGGGTGGGTGTCGCTGGTAGGACAAAATGAAGAGCTTATTGTTTCATCCTTTGAGCATCTTTCCGAGAGAGGTTTCGCTGTGACCGACGGCGCCAGCACAAATCCCTATGGAGATGGCACGACCTCTGCTCAGGTCCTGGATCACCTGGACCACTACCTGAATGACGTACACTGAGGGGGAAAAGAAATGACCAACCAAGAGAGCTTTCTTATTGAGGGGGGAAACGCGCTTCACGGTTCGGTCCGCTGCAGTGGCGCCAAAAACTCCATACTGCCGCTTGTCGCTGCCGCCATTGCGGTCCGTGACGTCGTGAGTTTCCAGAATGTGCCCGACATCAGCGACCTGCGTTCGCTTCTCACGCTGATTCAGGCGATGGGGGTGGAAGTCGTTTCATTCGCAGACGGCGAGCTGGTTCTGGATAGCAGGGGTCCGATAGCGACACGCGTCGAGAACACCAACGGGTACAGCCTGCGTGGGACGCAGACGCTGGTCGGGGCTCTTCTGGCGCGCGAGCATACGGCAATGCTCCCGTCGCTGGGCGGATGCAGCATTGGCGCCCGCCCCATCGATCTCCACATCAAGGGGCTCCGAGCCATGGGGACGCAGTTCGAATGGAAAGAGGGGTACCTTGTTGGACAGGCAGCGGCTCTGAAAGCATGCGATGTATACCTGGACTTCCCCAGTGTCGGTGCCACCGAAAACCTGCTCATGGCTGCAGCACTTGCGGAGGGCACGACGCGCATCTTCAATGCTGCCCAGGAGCCAGAAGTCTACGATTTGATCTCGTTTCTCAACAAGGCTGGCGCTCGTATTGTGCCGGTCTTCCCCTTTGGGTTTCGCATTGAGGGAGTGAGCCAGCTTCATGGAGCATCACATCGTATCATCGGCGACCGGATTGAAGCGTCAACACTGATGGTGGCGACCGCCATCACCCAGGGTGAGACGACGATCTCCGGTGTCGACGCACGGCACGTTTGGTCGATCATTGCGAAGCTGCGTGAAACGGGTGCCATCATCGAGGTGGAGGGCGATGATGCCATCGTTGTCAAGGGTGTTCACGACTACCACTCGACAGATATCCGTACTCTGACGTTTCCGGGCTATCCGACCGATGCTCAGCCGCAGATGACGGCGTACCTGACGCTTGCGCGTGGAAACTCTGTCGTTGTAGAAAGCATTTTTGAGAACAGGTTTGGTGCGATCCTTGAATTAGAGCGTATGGGTGCTCATATCAAGGTGGCTGAGGAGACAGCCATTATTGAAGGTGTCGAGTTCTTGAACTCGGCGATCGTCCAGGCAAAGGATCTGCGGGGCGGTGCTGCATTGGTACTGGCGGGGCTGGCAGCCCGAGGAACGACAACAGTGAAATCCATCTATCATATAGACCGTGGCTACGAGGGGCTGGAGACGAAGCTTGCACAGCTTGGCGCTCACGTAACGCGAGCCAATCAAACGGAGGTCTGACAATGGTGACAAAAGAGCAGGTTTTGGACGTTTTGACAACCGTCTATGATCCAGAGATTCCGATCAACGTGGTTGATCTGGGACTCATCTATGAGGTGCAGATCGGCAGTGATGACAGCGTCATGGTTCGCATGACAATGACCGCTCCACAGTGCCCTATGAGCAGTTATCTGGTGGAACAGACCGAACAGGCGATCCGGACCATCCCTGGGGTGGGAAATGTTCATGTGGATCTCGTCTTCGATCCCCCATGGGATATCTCCATGATTAAGGAAGAGGCTGCCCGCAACGCAGGCATCATCATGGATACCGGAGCATCCGACGCCGATCCGTCGACAGAAAAGTGAGAGAGCTCGCGCCGCGACCTTCTGCGGGTACGCTGGCGGCGAATCTTGATCAGCTGATCGAGAGTTTTCTGCTGGCGCAGGACGTTGGGGGCACCAGCAAAGTAGTGTATCGCAGGGCCTTGAAGCGATTCAAGGAGTTCCTTCGTCTTCGTGAGGCAGCTGGCGGAACGGGCTACCTCACGAAGACCGACATTGTCCAATACAAGAGCCATCTGCTCGCAGTAGGGTTGTCTCCAAGGACTGGGAATCTGTACTTGACGGCTGTTCGTCAGTTCTTCAAGTATCTGGAGTCCAACCGGGTTTATCCTGACGTCTCCGCTGGCTTGAAGGGCTTCAAGCGTTCCTACGGGTTCAACCGGGATCCTCTGACCCTGCAGCAGGCGCGTGATCTGTTGAACTCTATTGACACATCAACGATCATCGGCCTGCGCGACTTTGCCATGATCAATCTCATGCTTCGCACTGGGCTTCGGACAATGGAGGTTGTGGGGTCCAACGTTGGCGACATTCGCCAGACCTCAAATGCAACGCTCCTTTATGTGCGCAGCAAGGGGAAAGACGCCAAGGATGATTTTGTTGTGCTGACACGCGAGGCGTATGAGCCGATCACGCGGTACCTTGCAGCGCGGCATTGTACCGATCCGCGCGCTCCTCTCTTTGTATCCCACAGCAACAACAACAAGGACAAGCGCATCACCACCAGAACCCTGCGCCTTGAAGTCAAGCAGAAGCTCCTCGGCATCGGGCTGTATTCCTCGCGCATTTCTGCGCACTCTCTGCGTCATACCTTTGCCACCATGGCTCTTCAGAACGGAGCAACCATCGAACAGGTGCGCGATACGCTCCGGCACCAGAACATTACAACAACCCAGATCTATGTGCACACCACCGATCGCCTGGAACACGCTGCCGAGGACACGATCAAGATCTGATTTCGGCTCATTAGTGCCATCTCCTCAAAAAGTGCCACTCAGAAGAGATTTCAATCCATGGACCGTATCCATACACAACAGATCATCAAAATCCCCCCTCTTTCGCCATTTCTGTTCTGCCTCGTTCCAAGCGGGCAGGTCATCACCAACGGGCTGTGTACCCTGAATCCGTTTTGCCTCCCCTGTGTCTTCCCTCTGGGACACTCATTGGTAGAGATCAAAAGTACCCCGTGTGACAGTCTGTTTAGACTACCGCAAATCAATCTTTGCGGAAGTTGCGGCTGCCTGTGGATAACTCGGCAGTGTACAACAGCTCAGGGGAGGGAGGCAGACGGTTCAGCAAAAATCGTTCCAGGTTGAAGACGGCGACCGTTGAGAAGGTCGAGCGTCGAGGCGGGGGCTTTCCCGGGAAATTGGAGCTGAAGAGGTTCGAGCCAACCATCGCCGCAGCGCACGGCGGCTCTTTTCCGATCCAAGGCGATCAGCTGACCGGGAGGTGCCGAGGGTGGGAGCGATGCGGGTGGAGATAGTGGCGAGGCCCGAAGGATCTTGATGCGGGCGGCTCCCTGAAATGTTGATGCTCCCGGGTCGGGGGCAAGTGCTCGGATCAGATTGTAGACGCGGGCGGTGGGCAGGGACCAGTCGATGATCTCCTCGCCAGTCTTCACCTTGCGTGCGTAGGAACCTTCACCCGATTGCGGAAGGGGAACGATCGTGCCCGCCATCAACTGCCCAAAGACGTCCAGGACAAGGGGGACTCCCACCCGCACAATAGAGGCTTCGACGTCTGGGCGGTAGTCAGTTGGGTGGATGTCGAAGGGCTGTTGTGCCAGAAGCTCCCCCCGGTCCAAAAGCGCATTCATGCGGATGATGCTGACAGCCGACTTCGTGCGTCCGTCCATGATCTGTCTCTCGATCGGTGCAGCTCCACGGTACCAAGGCAGTGGAGATGGGTGAAGGTTGATGGATCCGTGAAGGGGAACGTTGAGCACATCACTGGGAAGCAGTCGTCCGTAGGCAAGCAGAAAGAGGATGTCGATCTCAGCCTGGCTGAGGAGTGCAACGAGTGCGGGATTGGGTGTCAGCGCGCCATTGAACACAGGGATGGCATGGGACTGAGCCCAGACCTGCACCGGGTTGGTGAGTTCCCGGCCGTGACGAACACGTGGCTCCTCGGAGATGACTGCAATGGGAACCGTGCAGCGTTGCCGGATGGCTTCAAAGACGGGGACTGAGATTGCCGAGGATCCGAAAAGAGCAACGCGCGGCGTTTCGGATGCCATGGTTACAACTGCTGTGCCTTCTCTCCCATAGCCTGGGTGAGAGCATCTGCTACAGGACTTCCCTCCTGGAGAGAAATGGTCGAGGGATCAGTGATCAGGTCCACGAACAGCGTCCCCTGGAGGTGGTCGTACTCATGCTGGATGACGCGCGCTTCAAAGTCGGTGAATTTGCGGACGCGCCTCTTTCCAGTGTGGTCAAGGTACGACAGCGTAATCTGGTCGGGCCTCTCGATGGGGGCGTAGACCCCCGGAATACTGAGACACCCCTCCTCGGCAACGGCTGAACCCTTGCGTTCAAGGATCTGCGGATTGACGACCAGGTGGAGTCCCTCACCAATATCATAGATAAAGAATGCTTCACTGATGCCTATCTGCGGGGCAGCGAGCCCGACTCCGGTGGGCTTCATGAACTCTTCCATGGACGATGCCAGATGAACAAGATCGCTGGTGACCTTGCGAATCGGTTTTGCTTTCTTGCGCAGAACAGGACTGCCAATGACTACAATTTTCATAGCATCAGTATATGCGAATGAGAGCGTTCTGGAAGAGCTTAGTGTGACGAAGAGAAGCGTTCACGCGCAATTCAAGTGCTGGCTCAGCTATATCTGCTCGAAATTCGAGAGACAGAATCTTTGACCGGGGAGATACGCTCAGCACGTCAGCATGCAGTCCCAGCGCTGTAACGTCTTCAGTGCGCAGGGCCTCCCGCAAAAGTGACGCGATCTCTTCGGCACCCTGTGCATCGCCGCGCCATGGAACACGAATGCTGAACTGCCGGGCGAATGGTGGCATAAGCAGCCCCTGCCTCTCAAGGGCCTCCTTCTTGAGGAATGAGGAGAACGGGTACTGCCCATCAAGGGCCTCCTGCAACCCGAGCGACCGACGATCAAGCTGAACAACAACACCGCCGTGGCCAGCCTCCCGCACCGCGCCGCGGACGACAGCGGCCAGCTGTTCGACGTTATCGAACACCGGATGTCGCAGGCCGACGCTCACATCGGGAAAAACAACCAAGTCGGGGCTCAAGGTGGAAATCCGCTGGACATCTGCATATGTTCCCAGGTACAAGCGAGCAGTTCCGACGGTCACGGGAGCCTTTTCATCCTCAGTTCTGAGAATCTCGATCGAGTTGACGGGGAACGTGCGCTGGAGTTCGCGGGCGAGCCGATCCAGACCATATCCGCGCGATCGCAGCTGCGTTCCATGGCAGTTCGGGCAGACATCAGGGGGACTCTCCGAATAGCCGCACTGCTTGCAATAGAGTCGTGTTCGGTCGCCACTGAGCGTGAGCGTCGTTCCACAGATCGGACAAGTCGCTGTGTAGCCGCATTCGGCGCACTCGATGACGGTTGCCAGACCGCGAATGTTCAGGAGCAGCAGGGCAGTGCGACCCAGCTCGTAGGTAGCACGAAGTGCGGTCAAGGTTGGCTTCAGGAGTATTCCAGATGTCACGGGCGCTTGCTGCGTGGCGCTCTGGGTGCGTACGACAAACTTCGCTCTGCCCTCGTTGTGACCGCCTGCTTCGTCGGAGTCGGCTGTCAGACCGCAGACATCGAGCACAGAGAGCGTTGGAACAGTGGTGCCGATCATACATGGCATGCCTTGAGCTCTGCTGAAGTCGCGCACAATGGCAACAAGACTTCGCATTGAGAATCGTTCCCAGAAAAAAGGCCACTCTCCCGGGATTCCAAGATCGATTGCGGTCAGCGAGACCTCGGGAAGGATGACGGACGAAAACTGTCGCGTACTCAGCCAGACCGAGGGTGGGCGCTGAGCGGGCAGGTGCTTGCCCGAGACGGAGGGCCATCGGATGACAGGAAGATGGTATTGCTCCTGAAGGAGCTGCTGGTACTGGTCGGCCAGAACATCTGAACTCACGATGAGGGCGGCGCTTCCACCTGCCGAAGTGGTCTGAGCCATGGCAGCGGCAAACTGTTTGGCACGCTCGCCAAAGGCTCCAACGATGAGTTCATCGTTCCCTGCTGATGGCAGCGGGAGATGGCGCGGGACCAGCAGGCTGTCGGCAGTCTCGGCATCGACCAGCAGTCCCTGGTCAAACATCAGGCGGCGTTCAGCTGTTGATATCTTGAGGAGCGCCTTTTGCAGTGGAAGTCCTGACGCATACTCGAGGAGGACCGTGCGCGCTGCATCACTGTGGCGTGCAAATGAGGGATCCTGCCCGGCAACCAGTTGGAGCTGGTCCAGAAGTCTTGTCAGGTCGGAGGTGACAAAACGTGCCCGTTGGTGGTTGCGGGCCTGGGATGTCTGCAGAAATCGCACTGCTGCAAGAGCATCATCCCAGCCAAGCAGCTGGCGCTCCAGCGATCTCCAGAGAGCGGTGACGCTTGCACCAAGGTTGGGATAGATGCCAGGTGCATTAAATAACGACAAGGCCGGAAGCACGGTCGCCGAAGCGGCGCTCACTAGATCGGACTGAGGCAATTCCACCAGCAGTCCTGGCGCAGGTTCATGGGCGAAAGGCACAAGAAACCAGCTGCCAACCTGAGGCTGATCAGCAACCGAACTCAGGTCGTACGACAGCAGGGTACGCGAAAAAGGACCCCGCTGTGTCAGGACAATGAAACTGCCAATCACGAATCAGGCGTCGATCCAGCCCTTGAGATCCTGAACCAGACCCAGCTCTTCCCAACTGAATCCCGGAAGACCGAAGTGCCCATGCTCAGCCGTCGTGCGATAGATGGGCCTGCGAAGACCCAGGAGCTTGATGATACCAGCAGGGGTCATGTCGATGTTCTTGACCAGGGCCTCGCGGACTGCGGATTCAGGGACGACTCCGGTGCCCTCGAAGGAAAGCTCGAATGAGGTGGGATCTTTCTGACCGATGATATAGGCTATCTGCACGAGGCAGCGGCGCGCAATGCCAGCGGCCACGATGTTCTTTGCCAGATACCGCATGAGATAGGTGGCCGAGCGGTCAACCTTGGTGGGGTCCTTTCCGGAGAAAGCGCCTCCCCCATGAGGAATGCGCCCGCCATAGGTATCGATGCCAAGTTTCCGCCCAGTCATGCCGGTATCCGATTGCGGCCCCCCGACCACGAACTTTCCGGTGGGGTTAACATAGAATTTAGTACTGGCATCGATGAGCTCCGGCGGAAGCGAGGGCAGAACAATCGTCTCAATGATCTCGTTGCGTGCCGATTCAGACATGTGCGAGGGATCGCTTGGGTCCAGAACCGTCTCCAGGTGCTGAGAGGAAAGAACGACCGAGTGGAGGTGGATTGGCAGCCCGCTCTCATCATACTCGAGGGTGACCTGGCTCTTTCCATCGGGCCCGAGATAGTCCAGGATACCCTGGCGACGCACCTCTTCCTGGCGCATGGTGAGCTTGCGTGCGAGCTCGTAGGCAAGAGACATGTAGGCTGGCGTTTCGTCCGTTGCGTAGCCGTACATAATGCCCTGATCTCCAGCTCCTCCGACGTCAACCCCCTGAGCAATATCGGGGGACTGCCGTCCAATTGCGCTGACCACAGCACAGGTGTGCGCATCGAACCCATATTTCGGATGATCATAGCCAATGTCCGCAACGGTTGACCGAACGACATGGTCAACATCCACGTAACCGCTGGTGGTGATTTCACCGCCAACAATCACCAGTCCATGAGTCACGAACGTTTCGCAGGCAACGCGGCTTTCTGGATCCTTTGACAACAGATCATCCAGGATCGCATCCGATATCTGGTCTGCGACCTTATCGGGATGTCCAATGGTGACGAACTCGACAGTCTGACTAGTGCGGTTGAATTCCATGTCCTGCTCCTTTCGCAAATCGATGGGTCCCACCACGTCTCCCCGACAGCTGATCGCTACGGGTTTGTCTCAGTCGCCTCTGTTTCGTTTCGCTCTGCAGCCAGTACCATGCGTCCTGCTGCCTTCCGAAGGGTGTCATCGACCGATTCCCGAAGCGGGTCTGCCTTTTCCTCCAGCATCTCGTGGGCCACATTGAGGAGTTCGCGGATAAGTTCGTACTTGTTTGGATTCACCTTCGCGGTCAACGTCTCCAAGTAGAGGTTGGCGAGCTCAGGCTGTCGGGCGGTCACTTCTTTCTGCTCTTCCATAGCTGACTCCTATCTCCGCAGCGCACTGCGGACAATCACATCGACAATGTTCACTGCCGTTTCAAGGTCACCATTGGTTACCATATAATCATAGTCCTTCGCAAACGTCATTTCATACTCGCCGAGCTTCATGCGCGCCGCGATTTCGTCGGGCGTCTCCGATCCCCGGTGTTCGAGCCGGTGTTCAAGCTCTTTGACATTCGGAGGCCTGAGAAAGATCATGAGTGCTTCAGGATATAGACGCTTGATCGATGAAGCTCCCTGAATGTCAATAGTCAAAACAACAACGTCGCTCGGGCCAACGGCATCGAGACTCGACTTCAACGTTCCGTAATGATGATTGCGGACTACAGCATACTCGGCGAACAACCCCTTGTCAACCCATTCTTTGAACTGCGCCTCCGTCACAAAGTGGTAATCCACCCCATCCCTCTCGCCAGGCCTCGGCACCCTTGTCGTTACGGAGATGGACCGCTGCATCTCCGGATGGCGCCGCAGCAGCTCCGCCACAACCGTGCTCTTGCCGACACCGCCTGGACCGGAAACCACGACGATCATGGCCGCATCCCCGCTTCAACCATCTGGACCGCCCGCTCGAGCTGCCCGTCACCGGGCAGCAAACCAAAGCTGGCCGGACTCGGGTCTGCAACAACGACGTTGGGAACGAGTCCCTTCTTCTGAATGGTATTCTTGTCAGGCGTGTAGTATTCCTGTACTGTCACCTTCAGCTCATAGCCGTCTGCAAGGTCCCAGCTGCGCTGGATAAGCCCCTTGCCAAATGTCGTCACCCCGACAATCAGCGCTGCCTTGTTCTCCTTTAGAGCTGCGGCGAAGATCTCAGAGGCGCTTGCGGAGTTCTCATTGACAAGAACAATCACCGGCAGATTCATGCTCTTGCCCGTCACCGTTATGGGATTCAGTTTTCCGCCCGCCTCCTGAGTCCACAGAGCCGTTCCGCTGGGAATGAAGTTGGACAGCATAGTGAGACATTCGTTGAGGTAGCCTCCTCCATTGTCACGAATGTCGATTACCAGCCCCGACACTTTCTGTTGCTCCAGCTTGAGAAGAGCCTGCGCGAACTTGCCACTGACACCCGAACTGAACGACGACACGGAGATGTATCCCACGTTCTTGCCAATAATGCGGCTCTCGACGACGGGCAGTTCGACACTTTCCCTGGTGATCGAATAGTCGTGCAGGGTCCCTCCACGATCGATACGGAGCTTCACAGTCGTTCCCGCCTTGCCCTTGACTCGGCTGGAGACGGTATCCAGATCAAGATGCCGGGCTGATACGCCATCAATGCTGTCGATAATGTCTCCAGCCTTCAAGCCGGCCTTCTCCGCCGGCGTTCCGGGAAATACACGCACGATTTCAACCGCACTGCCATCCTTAGTTGCAGTAATGACGACCCCGATGCCTACGTACTCACCCGCAAGCTCGTCGCGAAAGTCCGCTGCTTCGGCAGGAGTGAAGAGCTCTGTGTACGGATCGCCAAGTCCGGCAACCTCACCTTTGAGCAGTTTTGTGGCATCGACCTTCTGATAGTACTGGCGGCTCAGGGTGTCGTAGATACTGCCCGAAAGCTTCAGATACGTGTCACGGTCAAGCGTCGTCTGATACGATGCCGGACGTGGAGAGCCAGCCAGCTGAGGCGCCAGGAAAGGATAGGTGACAAATCCTGCGGCAAAAGCCAATGCCAGCACAATCACTGCAACGATCGCAAGCAGTACGCCATTTTTCCTTGAAAGCATGAAGGTCTCCTTTGTAAGGTGCAGACTATGGCTTTGGCCCGAGATACGAAAGTGGATTCTTCGGGGTTCCATCGATGCGCACCTCAAAGTGAAGATGCGGTCCCGTGCTCCAGCCAGTATTGTCCGTGAGGGCTATGACCTGGCCGCGCTTGACAGACTGGCCCTTCTTGGCAATAAAGGATTTGAGGTGGCCAAACACCAGGGTCATGTGCTGCCCGCACTGAAGCATGAGCATATTGCCATAGCCCGAAAAGCGCCCTTCGTATTCCACAACACCGTCCGCAGGTGCCAGCAGTGTCGTACCCGTCGGACAGCCCAGGTCGATGCCGTTATGCATCTCCCAGACTCCATTGATTGGATCGTGACGCATGCCGAAGAGCTCAGTGATGTGGATGGGCCCGGGAATTGGCCATAACAACTTCCCAGTCGGCTCATTTCCAGGATGTTTCTGTCGGTCAATCTCAGCGACAATCTGGTCGATAAGCTTGTTCTCCTTGGCAATTTCGTTCTGAATGCGCTGGTCATCACTTGCATACTGACTTCCTTTGGCTGCAAGGTAGTCCAGCGTCTGCTGTTTGGCTGCTCTCTGCTGAGCAAGCAGTGCCACCTGCTGTTTTTTGAGCGCGTACACATTCTCCAGCTCAGCCTTTGTCTCGGCGTACGATGTTTTGTCGGACTGCAGAGCAAGTTTCTGCGTGCTGGCAGCCGACAGCGATGATGTAATCTGCCGCAGAATGGCGGAGACGGCTTGCTGAGCCTCAACTGTCGAGCTGAGGCTGCCGCCCGAAAAAGGAAGCCCTGCGACATCCAGATTGGACACATGATACAACAGGTTGATCGAGGCATTGGTCTGACCCGAGAGCGCGTCGATCTGTTTCTCTTTGTCGGCAATCTGTGCAGCCGTTTTGGTCAGCGTGTTCTGGAGACTGACAATGCGGCTGCTGATGCTGTCGATCTCCGTTTGCATCTGATCCATCTGATCATTCAGAGCCGACAGTTGGCTCAGCAGGCTGTACTTGGCCGACTTGTTTGCGCTGATCAGCTTCTGAATTTCCTGCAACTGCGCCTTGAGTTGATTCATCTTCGCCTGTGCAGTCTTGAGGTCATTGGCAAGGTCTCCCTGGACGCCAGGAACAATCGCAAAGTTGCCCACGAGGAATGCTGCACAAAGCAGGAAAATGATGACGACCCTCAGCATCTTCATTCGAGCAGGGTCTCCTCTCGTCTCTGCTCTTCATCGATCCGATAGGCAAGGATCGTAGCAATCAGCGATGCCAGGAAGAGGCACGCAAGAGATGCCAGGAGGACGACCGAGGCCGACCCTGCATAAACGATGCCAGATGCCTCCGGGGTCACCCAGGCAAACGAAGATGCCAACCGGGCGGTGGAGTAGCGGATGACGCCGGGCAGGACCAGCATGGTGAGTACAGAGGCAAGCGCCCACACAACGGCCAGGTGGGCAGGCGTTGCGAGCAGGACCTGCGTGTTGCTGGCTCCGACGATGCTGAGGACGGCTGTCTCCTTTCGTTTTCCGTTGATGATGCTGAAGGCCATAAGAGAGAAACCTGCAATGAAGAGAAATCCTGCCAGCATAAGAACATAGACAAAGAGGCTGTTGACGAACTGGTTGGCGCTGAGCATGCCCTGGACCGAAGACTCATCGTATTCGACCGATTGAACGCCGGGAGCGGACCGGAGCTCGGTTGCCAGAGTGGATATGCCGCTGGCCGATACGGGGTAGACACGAATAAGCGGGGGGATAGGGTTCTGAGTCAGGTCACGAAAGACGCCAGCAAATTGGGGATAGCGCGTCTGAAGGTTCTTGAGTCCATCTGCCGGACTTACGTACTCGGCGCGAGCCACCGCCTCGTCTTTCTGCAGGTTGTCCATCAGAGTGGCGATGGATGCCTGGTCGAGGCCCTGCAACAAATATACATTGATGGCGTGCGTGCGCTCGATCTCGGCTATGGTATGGCGGACATCGATGGACATGGCATAGATGCCGGCGCTTGCCAGCATCAGAACCGCTATGAGAATCGAAACCACGATTGTTCTGACCGGATGTCTCATGACATCGCGCAGTGTCTGTCTCAGCGTAAACATGCTAGAAGTTTCCCTCCTCGACCTTTCGTCCGCCGCGCAGCCTGACAAATGGCAGACGCGTCGACTGAACGAGGTACAGGTCATGAGTAGCCATCAAGACGGTGGCTCCCTGGCGGTTCGCATCATGGAGAACCTCAATGATCTTCTCGCCATTGCTAAGGTCCAGGTTGCCAGTGGGCTCATCGGCGAGGATGATATCCGGCTTTGCAATAAGCGCGCGCGCAAGGGCCACCCGCTGCTTTTCGCCTCCCGACAGCGAACAGCACATGCGATGCTGGTACCCCGACAGCCCCACCCGCTCCAGGTGCTTGTCAACCTCCTGGGAAACAATATCTTTGCTGATACCGCGGACGGCCAGCGGCAATGCAACATTTTCAAAGACGGTGCGATCGAACAGGAGCATATAATCCTGAAAGACCATGCCCATCCGTCTTCGGAGTGCCGTGAGGGACTTGCCATGAGCTGCAGCCGTGTCCATCCCGTCGACCAGGATAGTGCCGCTGGTCGGATGTTCCGACCGGTAGACCAGGCGGAGCACCGTACTCTTGCCGGCTCCAGACTCACCTGTCAGAAAGACAAACTTGCCGGGGCTGATCGTGAACGTAATGTCCCTGAGACCGTAGTATCCGTCTTCGTACTTCTTTGAAACGCTCAACATCTGTATCATCAGCGTGTTCCCAGCTCCTTAAACCCGAGACCCAGAGCCTCGGTGACTTCAACGATTACGACGAATGCGTTTGGATCAGCTTCATGAACGATTTGCTTGAGATGGGAGATCTGGCTCTGGGGCACAACGCAGAACACGACTTCCCTCGGCTCTTTGGAGTAGCCGCCGGTTGCCATGACTTTGGTGGCTCCCCGGTCCAGCTCGGTCATAATCTTGTCGACAATGACATCCGGCTGGTTGCTGATAATCCACGCAGCCTTGGAAAACGAGACGCCCTCCTGAACCAGGTCAATTGCCTTGGCCGAAATATACAGCGACACGATGGAATAGAGCGGGATCGTGACACTGTGAAACGCGATGCCCGACAGTCCGATGATCACCGTATCGATCAGTAAGAGGGTCGTACCAAAGCTCAGGCCGATGTGCTCGGACAGGAGCTGTGCCAAAAGATCGGTGCCGCCCGTCGAGCCAAAGAATCGAAAGATAATGCCGATGCCGATTCCCATGAGCACACCCGCGTAGATTGAGGAAAGGACGATGTCGACATGGAAATTGCGCATAAATGGCAGAATGGCATCGATCATCAGGGATGAAGCCACTGTCGCATAGACAGAGCGCCACAGGAATCCTTTGCCGAGCCGCTTCAGACTCATCAAGAACAGCGGTGCGTTCAGAATGATGATGGTCAGTCCTATCGGAACGATGCCAAAGAAGTGGTTTATGATAATGGCAAGACCGGAGACTCCGCCGGGAGCAAGATTCATCGGGACGACGAAGAGGGCAAACGACAGGGCATAGATGATGCACCCCACCGTTATGCCAACGACGTCACGAATCGCCCGAACGACGGTTTTCCGCATCATGCCGCACACTTGCCAGGATGAAATCCTGCAAGTCCCCATCCAGGACTGCGTCAACATTACCCTTTTCAACACCGGTGCGGTGATCCTTGGCCAGCTTGTATGGCTGCAGGACGTAGGACCGAATCTCGTTGCCCCATTCGGCCGACTTGAAGGCTCCGCGCACCTGCGAGATCTCCTGGTCCCTTTGCAGCTCCTGCTGTACAAGAAGCCTCGATTTGAGTACTGACATAGCCATGCGTTTGTTCTGGAGCTGGGAACGCTCGTTCTGACAACTGGCCGAAATGCCAGTTGGAATATGCGTGATGCGCACGGCCGTAGAGACTTTCTGAACGTTCTGACCGCCATGACCGGAGGCGTGATAAACGTCGATGCGAAGGTCTCCCTCCGGGATGTCGATCGTAAGGCTGGTCTCCGGGATCTCAGGAATGATGTCCGCGGCGGCAAACGACGTATGGCGGCGCTTGTTCGCATCAAACGGACTGATGCGAACGAGCCGGTGCACGCCTTTTTCGTGTTTGAGCAGGCCATACGCGTACTGCCCCTTGATGACAAGGGTACAGCCTTTGATGCCAGCCTCTTCGCCTGGCATGTAATCTGTCACGACGACCTCGAAACCCTGTCGTTCGGCATAACGGGTATACATGCGCATGAGCATTTCCGTCCAGTCCTGAGCGTCCGTTCCGCCTGCTCCGCTGGAAAGTGAGAGGATGGCATTGGACGCGTCATATGGACCGCTGAAGTAGGCAGCCGTCTCAAGGAGCTGAAGATCGTGCTCAAGACGATCAAGACCGGCAGTTGCTTCCCGTTCCAGAGACTCGTCCGGCATCCCCTCCAGGAGATCAACCGCGGTCCGCGCGTCATCGAGTTCGGACATGGCCCGCTTCTGGGACGAAATGTCTGTCTCCAGACGGTCGATTGTGCCCATGATCTCCGCAGCAGCAGCCTGATCGTTCCAGAAGCCGGCAGCCAATGTCTTGCTTCGCAGCTCTTCCAGCTGCGCCTGCCGGCTGGCCAGTCAGCCAGGCTGATAGAGTCCCGCAATGCGGCGATCACAGTCCAAGATTCGCTTGCGCAGTGGTTCAAGATCGATCATGCTTCTTCTCCGGTTGAGCAGGCTGCAACTCAAACATGAACAGCATGCGCGTTACATCCTGCTTGATCTGATCCATCAGCTGATTAAACAGATCATAGCCTTCCTTCTGATAGGCGATGACCGGGTCCTGCTGGCCGTAGGCGCGCAGTCCGATTCCATCTTTCAAATCATCCATCTGAAGCAGATGTTCTCTCCATGCACTGTCGATCGTGCGCAGGAAAACGTAGCGCTCGATCTGATGCATGACATCATCTCCATACCGGGCGTACTTTTCACGGTATACCGACTCGGCCCGTTCAAGGATGGCTGAAGCAAGCTGCTCCTCGGCGTCGCGTTGCTCCAGAAGACTGCTCAGCTCCTCGAGTGACATCGGCAATGGCCTGCCAAAGGCCTCGACGACGAGATCATTGTAGATCTTGCCAAGATCGGCTTCTTCAAGGCGCTGCGCCTGGACAACCTGCTGAGCGGTCATGGAAGCTTGTTCGCTGATGAAGCCATGAACCTCATCGGTCAAGTCGGCTCCGGTCAGCACCTTGTCGCGTTCAGCATAGATGACCTCCCGCTGTTTATTCAGGACGTTGTCGTAATCAAGAAGGCTCTTTCGGGCATCGAAGTTGTAGGACTCGACCTTCTTCTGTGACATTTCTATCGTTCGCGTCAACAGCGGATGATTCACAGGAACGTCTTCTTCCACTTTCATCATTTCGAAGATGTGCTTGATATTGTCCCCGCCAAAGATCCGCAGGATGTCGTCTTCTGCCGACAGGAAGAACTTTGACTCCCCGGGGTCTCCCTGCCGACCGGCGCGTCCACGCAGCTGATTGTCGATGCGGCGCGATTCATGCCTCTCGGTGCCCAGAATGAAGAGACCCCCCAATCGTACCACTTCGTCGTGCTCCTTCGGCCATGTCTCATTGTACTCGGCGAGCAGCCGGTCATACTCCTCCTTGTACTGCTGAGCATACTGCTCTGGCTGCTTCTTCGGGTCGGCCTTGGTGCGTGCCACAGCTCCCGCATGGGCAAGAGCCTCGGGGTTGCCTCCAAGCAGAATGTCGACGCCGCGGCCCGCCATGTTCGTGGCGATGGTCACGGCCCCCCTGCGGCCTGCTTGGGCAATAATCTCCGCCTCTTTCTCATGGTACTTGGCGTTCAGGACCTGATGCTTGATCCCAAGCTTCTTCAGCTCGCGGCTGAGTGCCTCGGATTTCTCGACAGACCTTGTGCCGACAAGCACCGGCTGGCCTTTCTCATGCCGCTCCTGGATCTCGCGCAGAATGGCGTTCAGCTTGCCCCGTTCCGAGCGGTAAACCTCATCATCGGCATCATGGCGCTGCACTGGACGATGCGTGGGAATCTCAAGGACATCAAGTCCATAGATCTCCTTGAATTCATCCGCTTCCGTGAGTGCCGTTCCCGTCATGCCAGACAGCTTGTGATACATCTTGAAGAAGTTCTGAATCGTGATGGTTGCCAGGGTCTGGCTCTCTTCACGGACCTTGAGACCTTCCTTTGCCTCGATGGCCTGGTGCAGTCCCTCGGAGTAGCGGCGCCCATACATCAGACGGCCGGTGAATTCATCCACTATGATGACTTCCGTATCCTTGATGATGTACTCGCTGTCCTTGTGGAAGAACACCTGAGCCCGAATGGCGTTGCGCAAGATTTTGTCATACGTCGCCTGATCCTTCAGAAGTTTCTCCTGGGGAATCTTGGCCGAACGCGCGAAGCGCGTAAGCAGATCATCGGCGGGTTCAATGGTCTTGTGCTTCTCGTCGAAGATGAAATCTGCCCCTTCGGGAACTGCGTTCTCGCCCTGAGCAAGCTCAGACCGCATGACCCCTTTCAGGCGTCGAACAAAAGCAGCGGCCTCATAGTAGGGCATGTCCGAGTCGCCGCCGGGCCCAGCAATGATGAGCGCCGTTCGAGCTTCATCGATAAAGATGTTGTCAACCTCATCGACAATTCCAAAATCCAGCGCCCCCATCTGAACCATATCCTGCTCCGATGGAGCCATATGATCACGAAGGTAGTCAAATCCAAACTCATTGTTGGTCCCATAGG
>JBNAWM010000016.1:0-18846 GCA_049699855.1 Candidatus Cryosericum sp. | reverse complement strand
GGGGATCCACGGGGACTGCGAATTTCTCCTTGAAGAAGCCAAGGGCGATGCCGATGAAGAGACCCAGAACAGCCGAGATAATTGTCGTTTCGAGGATGATCTTCATGAGGACCTCACTTGATCAGGCCGGCAAAGCCCATGAATGCTACCGCAATGATGCTGGTGGTCACAAACAGAATGGGCGTGTCCATCATGAAGGCGGGAATCGGCGAGTTCCTGAGCCGCTGGCGCACACCTGCAAGAAGCACCATGGCGAGCAGATAGCCCAGCGAAACGGCGACTGCAAAGACGACAGACTGTACGAAGTTGTAATTGTAGGTGATCTGATCGAACGTCACGGCAAGGATGGCACAGTTGGTCGTAATCAGGGGCAGGTAAATGCCCATGGCACGATAGAGCGTGGGGACGCTTTTCTTTAGGTAGTACTCCACCAGCTGAACCAGCGCCGCGATGACGACAATAAAGACCAGAATCTCGAGAAATTCGAGGCCCAGGGGCTTGAGGATCCAATAGAAAATGGGCCACGTGACAGCTGATGCTATGACCGTGACAAAGGTGACAGCCAGCCCCATGCCGACCGACTGTCCTGCATTGCCCGTCATGCCGATGTAGGAACACAGGGCAAGGAAGCGCATGAGGACGATGTTGTTGATAAGGAACGCTGCAACGAAAATCTTGACCAGGTCCGTCATGTCTCCTCCTAGGCCTTTTCAACTGCACTGCTGGCAGGTTGAGCACATGCAGCAGCGCCAGCGCGCTCATGCTTCCTTCTGGCAGCCAGAATCTTCTTGCGCAGCTCGTTGCTGAAAGCCATCCAGAACGAGAAGACCAGGAAGCCGCCAGGCGGAAGAATGAAGAAGATCATGGGAGAGAAGGAGGATGGCATCACCTGCAAGCCAAGCAGGGTTCCATTGCCCAGCACCTCCCGAACGGCAGAGATGGCAATCAGCACCCATGTGTAACCGATGCCCATCCCGAGCCCGTCGAACAGGGCGTCGAGCACGGGTTTCTTGGATGCGTACGCCTCGACGCGGCCCATGATAATGCAATTGACGACGACGAGCGGGATGTACACGCCCATGGACTTGGACAGAGCAGGAAAGTACGCCTTCATCGTGAGATCCATGATGGTCGTGAAGGAAGCGATTACGATAAGAAAGATAGGCATGCGGATGCTGTCCGGGATGAGGTTTCGGAACAACGCAATGATGACTTCCGACATCACGAGCACGAAGGTCATCGCGGCTCCCATGCCGATGCCATTGGCAACTCCCGTCGTGACGGCCATGGCGGAGCACAGACCAATCATGATGATGAACAGAGGATTTTCAACAATCAGTCCATTGAGAAAGATCCCAAAAAGACGTTTCACAGACCACCTCCAGACAGTGCCTTGAAGAGCGCATCGGCTGTTGCCTTGATCAGCTGCGCCGTACCTCTGCTGCTGAACGTCGCGCCGGTCACTGCCGAGATGTCGGTGCCGACCGTAAGCGCTGCGCTGGTCTTCTTGCCGACAAATTGCTGGGCGAAGTCAGGTGACAGGACCGGCAATCCCTGGCTGTCCGTAATCTCCAGCACCTTGACATCCGTAATCGTTCCATCTGCAGTGACGGTGACGAGGACGGTCGCCTTGCCGTCATAACTGGGTGCCGTGGCCTTGGCCGTTGCGCTGAGAATCGTTGTTCCGCTGGTCGTGACGGTCGTTTCCAGGATCGTGACACCTGGCGCATCTGACGCGACAGGCTTTGCAGCGGGCCGTACCGTGTTCGCAGGCGGGACCACCGGTACCGGTGGCTGAGATGAAGTGCCTGACTTCAAAGCAGCCATGACAGCCTTGCCGGTGAACTGTACCAGGCTTGCAATGGACCGGCTCGTAATGGTCGCGCTCGTGATGGGTATGACATCCTTCTTGACGATGAAGGGATCGGCTACCTTCTTGCCGGTGAACTGCCCCGGGAAGGTGGTCTTGGTTGCCTTGTCGACATAGTAGGAAGGGTTTGCGGCGTTGGCCCCCAACCCTGGCGTGTCCTTGTTCTCCAGCACTTTGACGCCCGTGATCGTGCCGTCGGTTGAAACACCCACAAGAAGGACTGTCGGACCACCGTAGCTGGAACCCTGAACCTGCACGGCGATGCCCAGCGGTCCCGATGGGCCCTCTGCAGTGAAGGCCGACTGAAAGACCACGGCACTGCTGGATGAGGTGACCTTGTCGGTGGGGGTGAAGCTGCTGGCACTTGGAAAGACCTCGCGCAGTCCGCTCTGCAGATCTGATGCCTGCCGTGCAGCGATCGTCTTGCTGGTCACGTTGTAGACAACAGCAAGTCCAACACAGCCCACGATGGTATAGATGGCCAGGATGAGCCCCAGTTTGATCATCTGCCACGTTTTCATGCGCTCACCTTCTTGGGCTTGACGTAGCCGAATTTGTGCGGCACGATCATGTCAAGGTAGGGTGTGACGACATTCATGAACAGGATGCCGTACGTGACGCCTTCAGGGAAGTTGCCAAGCTGACGGATGAGCACCGTGATCAGCCCGGCTCCGATTCCAAAGATCCACTTGCCTGCGGGCGTTACCGGAGTCGTGACATAGTCGGTGGCCATGAAGAAGGCTCCCAGCAGAATACCGCCGGCAAGAATGGAGAAGAGGGGGTCCCGGCCGAACAGCCAGGACGTGACGAACGTCGTTGCGACAAAGGCAACGGGTGTGCGCAGGTCGATGATGTGCGTGATGACCAGGAACGCCGCGCCCAGCAGAAGCAGGAGGGCGGATGTTTCGCCGATGCTGCCGGAGCGGCTGCCCAGGAACATTTGCAGGTAGAGGGCGGGCTTGCCGCTGACGCCAAGGCTCTTCATGACGTCTGTGAGGGCACCGCCCAGCTTGAGAATGCCCAAGGGGGTCGCAGTTGTCGTCGCGTCGACAGCTGCCTTGTTCACCAGAGGCGACCAGCGGGTCATGAATGCGGGCCAGCTCATCAGCAGAATACCGCGGCCCACCAGGGCGGGGTTGGCAAAGTTGCCACCAAGTCCGCCGAACAACTCCTTGGCGACAATGATGGCGGATGCGGATCCGACAGCGGCCATCCACAAGGGGGAGGATGGCGGCAGAATGAGTGCCAGCAACAGCCCTGTGACGACTGCCGACAGGTCGCTGATGTGTGTCTCGCGTCGCAGTGCCTTGCGGAACAGGTACTCCGAGGCCACTGCAGTGAGAATGGACACTGCCGTTACCAGCAGGACTCTGGGTCCGAAGAAGTAGATGCCTCCTGCCAGCGCAGGCAGCAGGGCGATGATGACCATGGCCATCGTCTTCTGGATGTCGTAGCGGGTGAAGAAGTGCGGTGCCGCCGACAATACCAGTCTCGCGGGCTTATTTTCCATGGCGGGCCTCCTTGGCACGCTGGTTGCGCAGTAGATCCTTGCCCAGCTTGAATCGCTGCGTGAGTGGGATGCGCGCCGGACAGACGTAACTGCAGGCTCCGCACTCAATGCAGTCGACCAGCCCCAGTGTGTCTGCGTGATTGAGATCGTTGATGGTGATGGCGGCATTCATCAGCATCGGCATCAGCTGCATGGGACAGGCTTCTGCGCATCGTCCACAGCGGATGCACTGGCGTTCTTCATACTGGACAGCTTCAGCGGTATTGAAGAAGAGCACGCCGCTCGTCCCCTTGGCTATGGGTGTTTGCAGTGTGGGAACGGCAATGCCCATCATGGGTCCGCCGAAAATGACCTTTCGCAGGTCGTCACTGACCTGGATGACGTCCGGGATCAGACTGCCGATGACCGTGCCGATCGGAGCATAGAGATTCTTGGGCGTCTTGCAGGCTCCGCCTGAAACGGTGAAGCCGCGCTCGATGAGCGGCTTGCCCTGAAGGAAGGCTTCACTGATGGCAACCAGGGTTCCAATGTTCTGGACGACCACTCCCACATCGGCAGGCAGTCCGTGCGACGGGACTTCGCGCCCCGTGACCGCCTTGATGAGCATCTTTTCGCCGCCTTCGGGATACTTGGTTGCGACGAGGACTGCATCCATCGGAACGCCGTGTGCATGAGCCTGGATCTCTTTCTGGATGACGGGAAGAGCCTCGGCCTTGTTGGATTCGATAGCGATGATGGCTTGCTTTGCACCGACAATGTGTGCGGCCATGGCAAGCCCCTCGACCACGGCGGCGGGTGCCTCAAGCATGGTGCGATGGTCAATGGTCAGATATGGTTCGCACTCGGAACCGTTCGCGATCACCGTGTCAACGGGTTTGTCCGCGGGGGGAGCCAGCTTGACATCGGTGGGAAAGGATGCGCCGCCCATGCCGACGATGCCGGCATCACGCAGGCGCTTGATGGCTTCCTCGCGCGTACAGGCAAACGGATTCAATGGTTCCATGTAGACAGTCTCATCGGTGCCATCGGCTTCGATGAAGACGGCCATGCCGTCGCGCAGGTTGCTCTGGGGGGCCGGCTCGATCTTCTTGACAATGCCGGTGATGGATGCGTGGACAGCCGCAGCCGGACAGGCGTCGACATCGCCAATCTTCTGCCCTTTGAGGACCCGGTCGCCCACCTTGACAAGCGGCTGGTTCTGTGCCCCGATTGCTTGGGTCAGGTGAATGACAACGGATGCCGGCGCCGGCACACGCTCGATGGGCAGGTCGCGCGTCGGTTCCTTGCGCTCGGGCGGGTGGATGCCGCCCCTGAACGTTTTCAAGTTCATTTAGGCCAACTCTCCTTTCGCGTCATGCTGTTCGATCTTGTGCCCACAGTGCGGGCAGGTCTTCCAGTTGGTTTCCAGAAGTTCGCCGCATTCGGGGCAGACGGTGCGCAGTTCGGTGCCGCAGGCCGGGCAGTAGCGGTAGGTTGATTTTACCTCGTGCCCGCAGACGGGGCATTTCCTGTCCCGCTCGTCCATGATGAATGCGTAGTAGCTTCTCTCAAGCTTCAGCACGTCGCTGTTCAGCTTGTCAGTCATGTGGTCGTCGAGGGTCAAGGGGTCGCGTACCAGAAGGTAGATGATAAGCGGCACGACTCCCAGGCCAACAACAGTGAACACTGACCAGACAAGTGTGTTCGCGCCTCTCCTCGACGTATCCTTGATGATCCAGATGAGAATGACGAGGATAAGCACGACTGTTCCCAGCACAACGGAGCTCATGTTCGGAACGACGGTGTTCTGCCAGAACCCTGCAAATAGCGTAGCGATGGTGTCACCTCCAAACGTAACAGAATATCACGGTCGCACGAATGTGTACAGACCCATGAGCCTGCGAATGGCACCCACGAGGTATAAGGAGCCGGTCACCAGCAGCCAGGAGTCCTGGGGTGTTGCCGCCAGCGCCATTCGATAGGCTTCAGCAGCATCGTCGCTCACCTGGAGCGAGTCGTGTGCCAGGTATCGCGCGAACTTTTCTCTCAACTCCCACGGGCTGGCTGCGCGGCCGTTGTCGGGAACTCGTGTCAGAACGATGTGATCCATCTCCGGACCCAGCACTGCGGCGATCCCATCCATGTCCTTGTCCATGAGGACCCCGAAAAGCATGGTGAAGTGTCTTCCGGGAAAGTGGGCATGCAGGGATTCCACAAGATATCTGGCTGCCGTCTGGGTATGCGCCCCGTCGAGCAAGACGGTGGGTGTCCCCGGAACAAGTTCCAGCCGTCCAGGCCAGAACGTCGCCTGAAGGCCGCGGCGCATGGCTGATTCCGGCACCTGCAGTGTGCCCTCTGCGTCGAGTGCAAGGACTGCCGTTATGGCGGATGCTGCATTGTGGACCTGATGGGTTCCGCGCAGAGAGATCCTCAGGTCCGGGAGCGAGACCTCGCGCCCGAGGATCGTGCCTTGGTAGTCGAAGGTGACTGTGTCAGGGGTGAACACCTGCCCAGCGGTCACGAAGTCACGGCCGGCGAGGGCCATCCTGTTGTGCATGGTTTCGGACTGTGCCACCAGCGTCGCCTCGGCTTCCGGGTAGTCCTGATGCCCGATGACCGTGACGCCACCTTGCTTGATGATGCCGGCCTTCTGCGTGGCAATCTCTGAAACCGTGTTGCCAAGCCGGTCGGTATGCTCCAGTCCGATGTTGGTGATGACTGCCACGTCGGGTACGGGAATGACGTTGGTGGCGTCGTACAATCCGCCCAGACCCACCTCCCACACAACCATGTCCACCTTCCTGCGGTCAAAGTGCACGATTGCCATGGCGGTGAACACCTCGAACACGGTGACCGGATCGTCCTGGGAGACCTGGCCGATAGCGCCCCAGACTGCCTCGTACGCATCGAGAAAGTCGGCTGGCGAGAGCGTCTCTCCATTCACCGAAATGCGTTCGCCCACATTGACCAGCGACGGAGAAATGTAGAGGCCGACCCTGTAGCCTGCTTCTTCGAGCATGCGCGCCGTGAAGGCGCAGACCGATCCTTTGCCTTTGGTGCCGGCGACGTGGACGAAGCGAAGATGGCGTTCGGGATTGCCCAGTGCGGCCATGATGCGTGCAATTCTCTCCAGCCCCGGCTTGGAACCAAACTTCGAGAGCGAGAAGACGCTATCGAGTGCCTCGGCATACGTGTGCTGCACGCCAGATTCCACCAAGTGTTCCAGTCAGCCCTGCTCGCCCAGAAAGTCGGTAAGCAGACGCTCTTCAGCCTTGAGGTCGTCTAGCTTCTGGGTATCCTTCTCGACCACTTCGGCGGGCGCACGGGCGACAAAGTCTTCGTTGTTCAATCTGTTCTCGAGCTTCCCTGCCTCGGCACGAAGCAGTTCGAGTTTGTTCCTCAGCACGCCCAGCTCACCCTCGAAATCAAAATCGGGTTTGGCCAGGATCAAGACCTGCATGCCCCCATAAGCGCCCTTGATGTAGCGCTGTGACGGGTCCAGCTGCGTCCCGATCTCTGCGAACCGTCCTACGAACTTGACTGCCTCGGCATTCGCCAGGATGGCAGCGATATCCTCCGCTGAACCCAGGGCAACGACCGTCTGCTTTTCGGTGGGAGGCAGGCGGAACACCGCCTTGAGATTGCGGACCGCCTTGATGAAGCCGATAAGGAAGTCGGCGCGGCCGGCATCTTCGGTGTAGCTGGTCATGTCGTGAGCTTCGGGATAGGCAGATGTCATGACCAGGTGGTCGCCGGCGTACAACTGCTGGGTGATCGTTTCCGTGACAAATGGAACGAAGGGGTGCAGCAGGCGCAGGATGTTGTCCAGCACATAAGCCAGCACCCAGCGCGTCGCTCCTGCCTTGGCCTCGTCGCGAAGCGGGATCTTGGCAAGTTCGATGTACCAGTCGCAGAAGTCGCCCCAGACAAACTCATACAGCCGGTGCGAGGCTTCGCCGAAGTCGTAGATATCCATCCTCGCGGTCACCTCCGCCGTCGCTGCTGCCAGCCGCGTCAGGATCCACCGGTCGAACAGACCAAGCTCGTCGTCCGATGGGCGCGTGCCAGCAAGGGTGGCCGCCACATCCACGTTTGCGGCGACAAAGCGCGTGGCATTCCACAGCTTGTTGATGAAGTTGCGGGATGACAGCAGCTTCTGATCGGACAGCAGGATATCCTGTCCTCCATAGGTGGACAGTGAGGCCATCGTGAACCGCAGAGCATCGGTGCCGTAGGTGTTGATGAGGTCCAGGGGATCAACCTGGTTTTTGAGCGACTTGCTCATCTTCCGGCCCTGCTCATCGCGTACCAGGCCTGTTATGAAGACAGTGCGGAAGGGGACTTCATCCATGAATTCGAGGCCGGACATGACCATGCGGGCGACCCAGAAGAAGATGATGTCGTATCCTGTGATGAGCAGGGAGGTTGGGTAGTAGTAGCGGAGTGACTCGGTCTGTTCAGGCCAGCCCAGCGTTGCAAAGGGCCAGAGGGCCGAACTGAACCAGGTGTCCAGAACATCGCTTTCCTGTGTGAGGTGTGATCCGCCACACTTGGGGCACGTGCGGGGAGTCTCGACCGACACGATGGTTTCGCCGCAATCCTCGCAGTGGTACACTGGAATGCGATGACCCCACCACAGCTGACGCGAAACGCACCAGTCGTTGATGTTCTCGAGCCAGCCCTCATAGACTTTCCGCCACTTGACGGGCAGGATCTCAACCTTGCCATCCTGCTCCGCGCCCAGCGCCCGCGTGGCCAGTTCCTTCATGCGGAGGTACCACTGGTCGGTGACGATCGGTTCGATGATGGAGTTGCAGCGCGAGCAGTGACCGACGCTGTGCTCGTAGTCTTCGACCTTCTCCAGCAGGCCCAGAGCATCGATCTCAGCCACAATGGCGGCACGGGCATTGACGGCCGTCATCCCTTTGTACTGGAGGGCGTTTTCGTTCATCAGGCCATCAAGCCCGATCACTGCCATGCTAGGCAGGTTGTGGCGCTGACCAACCTCGAAGTCGGTGGGGTCGTGCCCGGGGGTGATCTTGAGGGCGCCCGTTCCAAAGTCAATCAGTACGGCTTCATCGGCGATCACGGGGATCTTCCGATTGGCGACGGGAACGATGACTTCCTTGCCGACGATGTCCATGTAGCGCGGATCGGAAGGATTGACCGCAACGGCGGCATCGGCCAGAATGGTCTCGGGCCGCGTGGTGGCGATCGTTACAGATCCCGATCCGTCGGCAAACGGATAGCGGACGTACCAGAGATGGCCCTTTTCGTTGCCGTAGGTCACCTCGATGTCAGAGATGGCAGTGTGGCAGTGGGGACACCAGTTGGTGATCCGCTGGCCCTTGTACAGCAATCCCTTCTCATAGTAATGAACGAAGGCTGCCCTGACCGCTTGCTCGTAGGGCTCGTCAAGCGTGAACCTCAGGCGGTCCCAGTCGGCCGAGACGCCCAGCTTCTTGAGCTGAGACAGAATGATGCCGCCGTACTTGTCTTTCCACTCCCAGATGCGCCGAACGAACTCCTCCCGTCCAAGCCCTTCCTTGGTCAGTCCCTGTTCCTTTATCTGGCGCTCTACAACAGCCTGGGTTGCGATGCCTGCATGATCCATGCCTGGCAGCCACAGCGTCTCAAAACCTTTCATGCGCTTGTATCGGATCGCGATATCCTGGAGCGTCATGTTGAGGGCGTGTCCGATGTGCAGATAGCCGGTGACGTTGGGAGGGGGCATCATCACGACAAATGGCTCTTTGGAGGGGTCAGGTTCCGAGTGAAAGGCAGCCCGGCTGAGCCACAAATTATAGATGTGTTCCTCGTGTTTCGTCGCGTCGTACAATGGATCGAGTTCGATCGGGGTCATGGGCGAACCTCCAGCAAGCATGTCGTTTCAGTATAGGCTGACGGGCATGCTTGTCAATTGAACTGCGCCTCTTCAGGCCTCGTTGCCACAGGTGCGAACCGGGCTATACTTTCGACGTACGCCACTCTCTTGAGTTGGAGGACACGCGGTTCATGTATCTGAAATCTCTTCATATCCAGGGGTTCAAAACCTTTGAGCAGAGCACCACCCTGGACCTGTCATATCCCATCATTGCCATCGTCGGGCCCAACGGGTCCGGCAAGAGCAACCTGGTGGATGCACTACGGTGGACGCTGTGCGAACAGAACCTGCGGACGCTCAGGGCGCGGTCGATGCTGGACCTGATCTTCGCGGGCAGCGCAACGCGTCGTCCCGTCAGTTATGCCGAGGCCGAAGTCGTCTTCAATAACCCAGGCGATCTGTTTGGCACTGGGGGTGAAACGGTGGCTGTGGCGCGACGCATCTTCCGTTCCAAGGAATCCGACTTCCTGGTGGATGGGAACAACGTCCAGCTTCGGGACGTGGAGGCGTTGCTCATGTCCACGGGGCTTGGTTTCCGTCACTATCCCTTTATCGGACAGGGAGAGATGAGCCGCATTTTCACCATGAAGCCGGAGGAGCGGAAAACACTGTTTGAAGAGGTGGCTGGCATTTCAGAATACAAACAGCGCAAGAAGGATACGCTGATCAAATTGGAGGAGACGCGCGTCAACATTGCACGGGTCGAGGATCTGCTGGCCGAGCTTGGCGGCAACTACGAGCATCTGGAGATGCAGGCGCAGGCTGCACGGACATATGCAGGCTACCAGGCGCGGCTCCATGATCTGGACCTGGACATTGCCCATGCTCGATACCGCTCGGTTCTGCGCGAACAGGAGCGCGCCACCGCGCGGCTTGCGGAGGCTCAGGACAAGATGGCCGAAGTCATCGGCAGTCTCAGCACGGCTCAGGCGGCTCATGATGACCTTCAGAGTGCTCAGCGCAAGGTCGCGGCAGCCCTGCGGGAGAAGGCGGCCGCACTGGGTGAGGCGCGGGAGGATGCCTACCGGCTGGAAAAGGAACTCGTGTCGATGCGTGAGAAGGCCAAGTACCTGGCGGCAGAGGAATCGAGACTGATGCGGCAGGAACAGGACTGGGAGGCAAGCCGTCAGCAGACCGCGCGCCTTGCATCAGAGACAGCCGTTACCATCGATCAGTTGAGGACCGAAGAGGCGAACGCGAGTGCCGAGCTGGCTGCCGAGCAGCGGGCATACGAGGAGCTGATGAGTGGAATCGAGCGAAAGCGGAAGGACCACGCTGCATCCCAGGCCGAGGTACTGCGGCTCGAGGCGGAGGTCCGCCAGCTTTTTGGCGTCTTCAACCCCCTGCAGTACGAACTGGAAGAGAAGCGCAAAACTGCCAATCAGGGCGATTCGGATGGCCAGCCCGACGGGCATGGCGAGACGGAGACTCACATGCAGGCCCTGCGCCAGCAGGTGGAAGCGGTCGAGGCACGGCTTCATGACCTCAGGTTGCAGTCTGAGACGGCGTCGCGCGAGGTGCTGGTGAGTGAGCAGGGACAAGAGGTACTGGACGCAGAGAGCCGCGCGAAGCTTGCTCAGGCAGAGTCCTACCGGACGTCTCTTCGCAATGCGGCCGCATTCGTGGCCACCCTCGAGGCTCAGATACGCGGTGGAACGTCGGACCGGCGTATGCTTGACGTGGTCGACTTGGGCGAGCGCAGGCCATTGCTGCTGCAGCTGCTTCGAGAGGAGCTGGCGGTGCGGCTCAGCGATGACTCCTGCGACGCGCTTGCTGCATTGGTCCGCTCCAGCGGACAAGCCAGCATCGGAACGCGGTACGCCCCCGCAGTCACCCCGAGCGAGACTCCGGCTGTTACTTCGGTGTTCGCCGAGATCGCCCTCAAAAATGCACCGCCGGTTGTCGCCGATCTGTTGAGGAGAGTGTTTGTTGCGGCATCGCTCGAAGAAGGTCTGAAGGTTGCCCGCGAGCATCCCCGCGGATTCTACAAGGTCTACACCGAGGATGGGTTCTGCATCGACAGCGCTTTTGTGGTGAGAGCCCTGCGGGGCTCTGTCGAGCATTCGTTTGTGGGCAGGGACTCGGTGGAGCTGTCGCGATTGGAATCGGAGGCGTCGGCAGCCTCAGCGAAGGCACAAGAGCAGAAACAGGTCGTTGTCTCTGCGCGCGCAAAGAGAAGCGCCCTGCTGGCAGGCATACAACAGGCTGAACGCGAATTGAAGCAGCTGCAGGGAAGGCTCCAGGCCATGGTCGTGGAGGATGAGCGGCGGCGTGCGGTGGAGCATGAGCGTGCCAGCCGGCTGGAAGCGGCACGCAGTCGCATCGTGGAACTCGAGAAGGAGATTGCTCCACTCCGCGAGACCCTTGCGGAGCGCAGGAGCCTGCTGGCAAAGGCGCGTGAGGCTCAGGAGTTGGCCGACAGGACCCGCCAGCGAGCCGAGGCGGAACTGCTGACGGGCAAGGACCGCGTGCAGGCACTTCAGATCCGTCACAACTCGGTTTCGGGCAGAATCCAGGGACTGCTCGAAAAGAAGCTGGCCTACGAAGATCAGCTGGCCAGCCTTGCAACGGAGATCAAGGCTTGTCAGGAGGGTTTGGTGCGGGTGCGAGCAGAGCGAGTTGCACTCGACCAGCGGATCAGCCTGCTGGATGCCCAGTTCAAGGAAAAGGGCAACGGGCTGGCCGCGCTCCAGGCGAGCATCGACCAGTTGGAGGTTGACAAGCGTCACAGGGACGAGCAGCTGGCGACCTTGGCAGCAGAAATCGAAGGCATCGGCGCAAGCCGCACGCGTCTTGAAGGCCGCGTCCGCGAGCTGGAGGTTCTGCTGGCCGAGGGAAAGGGCAAGCTGGAGCAGTTCACCGTCCGCGAAGACTTCAGCGAACTTGCTGGCAGGCCCGAATCAGGAGCAGGTCTGGAACAGATGCAGAGCGAGATGGACCAGATCCGCCGAAGCATGACGGCTCTGGAGCCGGTGAACATGGCCAGTATCGGCGAAAGCGAACAGCTGGCCGAACGCATCGCGCGGCTCAGGGAACAGGATGATGACCTCGTTCAGTCGAGAAGCAAGCTGCTGGCGCTGATCGACGATCTGGACCAGCGGGCTTCGACCCTGTTCGAGGAGACATTTGTCGTGATCGAGAAGGCTTTCCAGGAAAACTTCATCAAGATGTTCGATGGAGGGGAGGCGCGGCTGGTCCGCCAGGAGAATGGAGAGCTTACGGGGATTGACATCGACGTCGTTCTCCCGGGCAAGAGGCGCCAGCCACTGGAATTGCTCTCAGGAGGGGAGAAAGTGCTGACAGCAGCCGCCCTTCAGTTTGCTCTGTTCAAGGCCCGTCCGAGCCTGTTCTATTTGCTGGACGAGGTGGACAACGCGCTGGACGAAGACAACGTCCATCGGTTTGCTCGTCTCCTGCGGGAGCAGGAAGGTTCGCAGTTCCTGGTCGTGACGCACAACCGTGAGACCATGCTGGCGGCTGATGTGCTGTATGGCGTGACCATGCAGGAAAGCGGCGTCTCCAAGGTCGTGTCGCTGAGGCTGGAGGATGACAAGGCGCCCGTCCAAGCCACTTGATGGTGCCCTCGGGGTACGAACGTTCAGAGGGACCCGCTTCATGCTTGCACGGACGGCTGTGGTAGGGTAGTTCACGACACCAATCGAGTACAACAAGGAGGATGTATGAAGTATCGCAGGGTAGGTCGCTACGGCATCAAGGTCAGTGAAGTGGCCCTTGGCAGCTGGCTCACGTACGGGGGTGCCTATGGGCAGGAACAGGCTGATGCATGTGTAAGGAAGGCGTATGACCTGGGCATCAACTACTTCGATACTGCCGACGTCTACGGAGCTGGGCAGACTCACCCCGGCGCAGCGGAAGAGGTGCTGGCACAATCTCTCCGGGGCATGCCCCGGTCTTCCTATGTGCTAGCCACCAAAACCTTCTGGCCTGTGGGCGATGGACCCAATGACCGTGGGCTGTCACGAAAGCACATCATGGAGCAGGCTGAGGCCAGCCTGAAGCGACTGAACACGGACTACGTCGATATTTTCTACTGTCACCGCTATGATCTCGAAACGCCGGTTGACGAGGTCATGCGCGCCCTGGACGATCTGATTCACCAGGGCAAGGTCCTGTACGCGGGCGTCAGCGAGTGGAGTGCGACCCAGATTCTGGATGCGCAGAGCACGGCCAGGCAGCTGCATCTGAATCCTCTTGCCATCAATCAGCCTTCCTACAACATGCTGAATAGGTACATCGAGAAGGACGTGATGGCAATGTGCGCACGGGAAGGGCTGGGTCTGGCTGTTTTCAGTCCGCTGGCCGAGGGAGTGTTGACGGGGAAGTACAAGAAGGGCGCGGAACTGCCACCAGGCAGCAGGGCCGCCGATCCCAGGGTGGGCCACTTTGTGGAGCGCTACTTGACAGACGAGAACTTCGCCAGGGTTGAGCGCCTGGAGGCAATCGCCACCGAGCGCGGCATGACCATGGCACAACTGGCCCTGGCCTGGATCCTTGCGCACCGGGAGATCAGCAGCGTCATCATCGGCGCCTCGCGGCCCGGGCAGATCGAGGAAAACGTCAAGGCAGTGGATGTCGCGCTGGATGATGCAACGATGTCTGCAATTGATGAGGCGCTGGGCGGCTAGCAGGAAGGTTTCCCGTTGCTGAAGCGTAGTTTCTGTTTGTTGCGGGGATCCCCCTCTCAGGGGATCCCCGCGTGACTTATCCCAGCAGCTTGCGCAGAAGCTCTCCCGCCAGCTTGGGATTTGCTTTTCCCTTGCTCTTCTTCATGAGCTGGCCGACCAGGAAGCCAAGGACTGCTTCCTTGCCGCTCTTGAACTGCTGAACCTGGACAGCGTTCTCGGCAATGACCTGACGAGCAAACTCCTCGATGGCAGACGTGTCAGATACCTGCTCCAGACCGAGTTTCTGCACTGCTTCTGCAGGAGTCAGGCCCTCGTCGAGCAGCAGAGGCAGGACCTCTTTGGAGGCCGTGTTGCTGATTACGCCGCTCTCGACCATGGCCAGCAGTCCGGCAAGCCCCTCAGGCGTCAGCCTGGTCTGCGCAAGTGCCATGCCTCGCTCGTTCAGCAGTCTTGCCACCTCTGTTCCGATGTAGCTGGCTGCCTTTCGAGGATTGTTGTAGACGGTCAGGACCTGCAGGAAGAACTCGGCCGTCGAGCGTTCCTCGGTGAGGAGGGCGGCGTCATAGGATGCAAGACCAAGATCGCGCTCGAAGCGTGCCTGCATCTCCCAGGGCAGTTCGGGCTGGTGCTCGCGCACCGATTTCAGTTGTGCGGGGTCCAGGCTGAGCAGGGGAAGGTCCGGCTCGGGGAAGTACCGATAGTCGTTGCTGGCTTCCTTGCTCCGCATTGCGGTCGTTGTGCCAAGCACCTCGTCGAAGTGCCTCGTCTCCATGACGATCGGGGTTCCATCGACAAGGCACTGGGCCTGCCGCTGTTCCTCGTAGTCGATGGCGCGCTTGACGCTGCGGAAACTGTTGAGATTCTTGATCTCGACCTTGGTGCCTCGGCGCGCAGGATCGGGGCTGACCGAGATGTTCACATCGCAGCGCATGGCACCCTTCTCCATGTCACCCGAAGACACCCCCAGCCACCGCACCAGTCTGCGCAGGCCTCGCAGGAACTCGTAGGCTTCATCGCCGCTTTGCAGGTCGGGCTCAGTCACGATCTCGATGAGAGGCACCCCGCAACGATTGAAGTCGACCAGCGTCTCACCGCCGCGGGTGATGTCCGCGGCATGCATGGACTTGCCCGCATCTTCCTCGATGTGCGCGCGTGTCAGTCTGACCCGGCGCTCGCCGGCCGCGGTCGTGATGGGAAGTGATCCGCCTGTTGCGATAGGTCGGTCGAACTGAGTAATCTGGTAGGACTTGGGAAGGTCGGGATAAAAGTAGTTCTTGCGCGAGAACTCGGACACCGGGTGCACCTCGCAGCCCAGCGCCGTGGCCAGCCGCGTCGCAAGCTGAACCGCTTCCGCATTGAGCACGGGCAGTGCTCCGGGGAGCCCAAGACAGACGGGGCAGATGTGTGTGTTTGGCTCGTCACCGAAGGCTGTACTACACCCGCAGAACATCTTTGTGCGGGTTGCCAGCTGAACATGGATTTCCAGACCGATCGTTGTCGTCATGATACACCTCCGAGGGCGGTGAACAGGACATTGGCGGCCGAAAGCACATCCGCGTCACCCATCCGTGGACCCATGAGCTGTAACCCGATCGGGAGCCCCGCATCGTCCTTGCCAGCCGGGAATGAGATGGCCGGCAGGCCCGCCAGATTCGCCGGAATCGTGAAAACGTCCGCCTTGTACATTTCGAGAGGATCGGTAACGGCACCCAGTTTGAAGGCTGTGGTGGGCGTAGTCGGGGTGAGCAGGACGTCGGCTTTCTGCAGTGCAGCGTCCAGCTCATCCGTGATGAGCTGTCGGACCTCTGTTGCTTTTCTGTAGTATGCATCATAGTAGCCGGCTGACAGCACGAAGGCACCGACCAGGATGCGGCGCTTCACCTCCGGTCCGAATCCGGCGTTGCGCGTCTTGCTGTAGGTTTCCGTCATGTCCCGTCCATCAATGTGCAGGCCATACCGAACGCCATCGAAGCGTCCGAGATTGGCGGAGCACTCGGCGGGGGCGATGATGTAGTAGGCGGGGAGGGCAGACAGGATATGCGGCACATCGACGTCGACGACGGATGCCCCACTCTGCACGGCGGCAGCGCGCGCGCTGTCCATTGCTCTGGCAATTTCGGGCTGGACTTCCAGCCCCTGGAGCTGACGGATCATGCCTATCCGTTTACCTGCAAGCGTCGGCCAGAGCGACGCTGCGTAGTTGATGGGTGTATGTCGGAGACTGGTGGCATCCCGAGGATCGTGGACGGCCATGATGTCCAGCATGATCGCTGCGTCCCGGACACTGTGCGTTATGGGGCCGATGCAGTCGAGACTGGACCCGAAAGCAACAAGGCCATAGCGCGAAACAAGCCCGTACGTGGGCTTGAAGCCGATCACTCCGCAGAATGCTGCGGGCTGGCGCACTGAGCCTCCCGTATCGGAACCGATTGCTCCAAGGGCGAAACCAGCCGCCACAGCAGCGGTCGAGCCGCCGCTGGAGCCTCCGGGCACGCGCGAGGGGTCGGCGGGGTTGTGCGTTGGGAAGAAAGCCGAGTTCTCTGTCGATGAACCCATGGCGAATTCGTCGAGGTTGGTCTTGCCGGGCACGACGGCTCCCGCCCCAAGCAGTGCCTGCACCGCCGTTGCCGTGTAGGGCGCGACATAGTGCTCGAGGATGCGCGAACCGCACGTGCAGCGCTCGCCCTTCATCATGATGTTATCCTTGACGGCGATGGGAGCACCGGCAAGGGGAGACGCAGCATCCGCTTCCTGCGCTTCAGAGAAGGCCGCGTCGAGGCGCGTGTGCAGGAATGCCTTCACCTGTGGGTCATTCCGGTCGATCGTCTTGCGGGTCTCCTGCAGGTATTCGCCCGGAGACAGCGCATGCGTCCGCACGGCTGTTACGTACTGATCCAGGGTCATGGGGAGGCCGCTATTCATCGTCGCCTCCCATGACATTGCGCACGACCACAAACCCGTCCCGCAGAGCGGGCGCCTGTCCAAGTCCCTGCTCGCGGCTGAGCCCCTCCACAGGTTCATCGGAGCGCAGTTCGCTCATCACAGGCCGCTTGCTGCCGACTGAGGCCGTGTCGACCGCCGAGAGCTGGGCGACGTACCCGAGGATCTTCTCCATATCGTTTAGCAGTTCCTTTTCCTGGTCCTCGGTGATCTCGAGGCGGGCGAGTGACGCGACGTGCTCTAGGGTTTTCCCGTCAATGATAGCTGACATGATACCTCCTGGTGATTCAGATGCTCCGGTCCAGCAGCGAAAGGAATTGCTGCTCGTCCAGGATTTCCAGGCCGAGTTCCTCGGCCTTCTTGAGTTTGCTTCCCGCTGAAGAGCCGGCCACGACTGTCGTGACCTTGCGCGAAACACTCTCGGAGGTCTCGGCTCCGAGGGCGCGGACACGCTCTTCTGCTGTGCTTCGCGGCATGCTGGACAATTCGCCGGTGAAGACGAAGACCTTGCCAGCCAACGGTCCCTGAGTGGCAGCAGCCTGCAGGGGTGCCATGAGCACTCCCTCTGCCCGCAGGCGGCCCACCAATGCACGGTTGTGTTCTTCGTGGAAGAATGCGGCGATGTTCTCGGCAGTCTTTTCGCCGATGCCGTAGACGCGGGCCAGCGCCTCCGGCGAAGCGTCTTGCAGGCGGTCGATCGATCCAAAGGCGCGGGCAAGGTCGCGTGCGGCTACCTGACCAACCTGGGGGATGCCCAGTGCGTACAGCACGCGCGCCAGATCACGGTTCTTGCTCTCCTCGAGATGGGCCAGGATCTTGCGGGCCACCAGGGGGCCCATGCGTTCCAGGTGCAGGAGCTGTTCCTCGGTGAGCAGGTACAAATCGGAAACATCATGTGCCTCTCCGGTCGATACCAGCTGATCCACGATGGCCTCTCCCAGGCCCTGAATGTCCATCGCGTCCTTGGAACACCAATGAAGGAGCCGCTCGCGTACCTGCGCCGGGCACGAGGCGTTGACGCAGCGGGTTGCCGCTTCGTCTTCGATGCGCACGAGGCGGGAGCCACAGACGGGACAGGTCGCCGGCATGGCAAAGGGGCGCTCGGATCCAGTGCGGGCAGAAACGACGGGGCCCAGAATCTCGGGGATGACCGAACCCGCCTTGTGGACCGTGACCAGATCCCCAATCATGATGCCCAGACGCTTCACCTCGTCTTCGTTGTGCAGGGTGGCTCGAGCGACGACCGACCCATCGATCTCGACGGGCGTGAGAACTGCCACCGGCGTTGCAGTGCCTGTTCTGCCGATGGAGACAATGATATCTTCCAGCCTCGTCTGCTTCTCCTCGGGCGGAAATTTCCAGGCCGAGGCCCATCTCGGCTCCTTGGCGGTCTGACCGAGCTGTCGCTGCAGAGCGATGTCGTTGACCTTGAAAACGATACCATCCGCAGCGAACGGCAGAGAAGAGCGGGCTGCCGAGATCTCCTTCGTGGCCGCCCACATTTCGGCCGGTGTTCGCACCAGTCGAATGATCGGCGATACTCGGAAACCTACGCTGGCAATCCAGTCCAGCAGTGCTTTCTGGGTGGGGAGACTGAGATCGTCCGATGTCTCGCCCAGTGCGTAGGCGACCATGTGCAGAGGGCGCGAAGCGGTAACGCTGGGATCGAGCTGGCGAAGGCTTCCGGCCGCCGCATTGCGCGGGTTCGCGAAGGGCGGATCGCCGGAGGCGGATCTGGCCTGGTTCAGCACGTCAAAATCATGCCGGAACATGACCATTTCGCCGCGGATCTCCACCAGGTCTGGAATGTGGGTGCCGATGCTGGCGAGGTTCATCGGAATGGAGCGCACGGTGCGCACGTTGGCAGTGACATCTTCGCCTGTGGTTCCGTCACCGCGCGTGGAAGCCTCTACCATCAATCCTTTCTCGTAGCGCAGGGATACTGCCAGACCGTCCATTTTGACCTCGGTCAGGTATTCCACGGGGTCGTCCCGTCCCAGCGCACGGCGCACGCGGG
>JBNAWM010000015.1:0-19142 GCA_049699855.1 Candidatus Cryosericum sp. | reverse complement strand
CCCATAGTTGATTTACGTTTAAACTCGCGTATACTCTGGATGGCTCGAGAGAGCAGAGCCACTGTAAAACGAAGCCGTTACGGCTTCTACCTCAAGCTGCAGGCAAAGAGGTCCTTGTGTTCGCCTATGACATGTGTTCACTCTATGGCGGCCGTTTTACAGCGGCCGCCATTTTTCGTTATGGAGGTGTGGAATCAATAAGGATTCAGATCTGATTTACAACGAGAGAGTGCGCTGGAAAGAAGTACGGGTTATCGATGAGAACAACGGTCAGCTTGGGCTTATGAGTTCGGAGTCTGCGCTTGAGCTTGCTTACTCGAAGGGCTTGGACCTGATCGTCGTGGCACCCAACGCCACTCCACCCGTTTGCAAGATCATGGACCTGGGAAAATACCAGTACGAGCAGATGAAGCGCCAGAAGGAAGCCAAGAAGAAGCAGGTTACCGTTGAGATGAAGGAAATGAAATACCGGCTTCGCATTGATGTCGGCGACCTGGCTGTGAAGAACCAGCATCTGAAGGAGTTCCTGTCCAACGGGAACCGTGTTCGAGTGACGATCATGTTTCGTGGACGGGAGATGGCTTTCCCGGACCAGGGGCGCGCACTGCTCAAGAAGGTGGCTGCCGACCTCGCTGAGTACGGGACTGTGACTCAGGAACCGAAGATGCAGGGCCGCAACATGTCGATGATGATGGAACCCTCGAAGGAAGTACTCGCCAAAATGAAAGCACCTGGAAAGGAGTAGGACATGGCTATCAAGAACAAAGTAACCAAGATCAGGACGTGCAGGGGAGCAGCCAAGAGATTCAAGGTGACCGGTACGGGCAAGCTGCAGGCATATGGCGCCAACCATGGACACAAACTCGGCAAGAAGACCATGGGCAAGAAGAAACTGATGCTGAAGAAGCGCGTTCTTCAGGGCGCTGACGCTCGCAACATGAAGAAACTTGTGCCGTATCTCAAGGGGTAATGGAGGCTCACTATGTCCAGAGTTAAAGGTGGAAGTTCGATTCGCAGAAGGCACAAGAAGATACTCAAGCTCAGCAAGGGCTACGTCGGAGCACGCTCTATCCGCTACAGAGCAGCGCGCGAGGCTGTCCAGCAGGCAGAGCGTCATGCTTACTTCAATCGCAAGGAAAAGAAGCGCGAGTACAGGGCACTTTGGATCGTCCGCATCAATGCACTCTGCCGTTCGAATGGCATCAGCTACTCACAGTTTGTGGGAAGTCTGAAGAAGGCGGGCGTCAAGCTGGATCGAAAGGTCCTCGCCGATATGGCGGTCCATGACAAGGAGACATTCGCCACGCTCGTCGCCGAGGCGAAGAAGCAGCTGACAGCTTGATCAGTTCATGATCTCAGCTCTTGGTCGAGCAGCTCTGACCCTCGATCTCCTTTCCCTTGGCGTGCACAAGTGGGACCTTGCCGGTCTCCTCGAGACGCCGCAGGAGATCGAGGCCGCTTCTCAAGAGAGGCTCGACCAGCTTGTTTCGCATGTCTCCGGCATAGGTGAGCGGCGGGTCACTGTAAGCAGCCGCGACCTTGCCCTTCAGAAGGCCGATGCTGAGATCAGCGAGCTTCAGAAGCTGGGAGCTTCGCTCGTCACCGTTTTCGATGGCCCTGAGAGCTATCCAAGGCGACTGTCTGAATGCTACCGTCCGCCGCTGTTCCTTGAAATCCTTGGAGACCCTTCCGTTCTCCTGCAAGAGTGCCTTGCCATTGTTGGGAGCCGCAAGCCCACCCCCGAGGGAGTCAGGACTGCGTCGGAGTTTGCGGGACAGCTTGCCGAATCCGGTCTTGTCGTTGTAAGTGGACTGGCCTACGGCATTGACAAGGCGGCTCACCTCGGATGCTTGAACGTACATGGTAAAACCATCGCGGTTCTCGGGTCCAGCATCGATGAAATCTACCCGACGACCCACTCATCCCTGGCGCTGAGCATCGCAGCCAACGGGGCAGTCATCTCGGAATTTCACCTCCACACCCAGCCGACGCTCTATACGTTTCCACAGCGAAACAGGGTCATTTCCGGCCTTTCGGCAGGGGTTCTCGTGGTAGAAGCAGCCAAAGAAAGCGGCTCGCTGTTGACAGCCAATTTTGCGCTGGAACAGAATCGAGAGGTCTTCGCCATTCCAGGTTCGATCTATGCGCCTCTGCATGTGGGAACGAACGCCCTCATCAAGATGGGCGCCAAACTCGTTCAGTCTCTTCAGGACATTCTTGACGAACTCCCCGGGCTGGCGGTGCTGAGAGCGGGCAATAGGCCCTCCGATATTCCGCTGTTGCCCCAGGAGCAAGAGGTCATTGCGTGTATTCAGGATGGGTATGCTTCTATCGACCTCATGTGTGAACACCTGGGCCTCAGTGCCCCTCAGGTTCTCAGTATTCTGACAGGTCTCGAGCTGAGAGGTCTGGTTCTCCGCCAGGGTCCGGACACGTTCGCTCTGGTGGAAGCACACTGCTGACATGCCGAGTGAAATCCGGGTTGCAGGCGGTGGTCTCGCAGGCAGCGAAGCGGCCCTGACACTCTCGAGACTTGGTTTTTCTGTGGAACTGTGGGAAATGCGCCCCATGCGCTCCACTGGGATCCATGAGACGGATCGGTTTGGCGAACTTGTCTGCAGCAATTCCCTTGGATCAGACGCCCTGCGTGATGCGAGGGGACTGCTCAAGGCAGAACTGCGGCTTCTTCGGTCGGCTGTTGTTGAATGTGCCGACGCGAGCCGTCTCCCTGCGGGCAAAGCGTTTGCTGTCGACAAGGAGCAGTTCAGTTCTCTTGTGACTGAACGCATCCAGAATGAGCCGCTCATCACCATTCGCAGAGAGGAGTATGCTCACCTGGACCCGTCGATGCCGACCATCATTGCTACAGGACCGCTGACGAGCCCGGTTTTGCTTGAAGAACTTCGAAGCCGTCTGGGTGAGGACAATCTCTTCTTCTACGACGCCATTGCTCCTTCTGTCTGGGCAGATTCCGTGGACAGCAGTCTGTCGTTTTTGAGTTCTCGGGGCGGTGATGCTGCGGATTACGTGAATTGTCCACTCACGAGAGATGAGTACTATGCATTTGTCCACGAGCTCCAGCATGCGAGGCAGCACTTGCCCGAGACGCCCGGCGAACAGCAGTACTTCGAGGCATGCCTGCCCGTTGAGGAGATTGCACGGCGGGGAGACGACGCTCTGCGATTTGGGCCGATGCGGCCCGTTGGTTTGAAAGAGCGCCCTGCAGATTGTTTTGCTGTGATTCAACTGCGCAAGGAGAATCGTGCAGGAACTGTCCTTGGACTCGTCGGGTTCCAGACCTCGCTGGCGATCAGTGAACAGCAAAGAGTGCTTGGCATGGTGCCGGCGCTTCGGCATGCGTCCTTTGTCCGCTATGGTCTCATCCACAGGAACGCGTTTCTGCGGGGTCCTTCAGTTCTTCTGCCTGACCTGCAGCTGAGGGCCTTCCCGGGAATCTGGATCGCCGGCCAGCTGTGCGGTGTCGACGGTTATATGGAATCAACTGCCATGGGAATGATTGCGGCGCTGAATGCGGCGTCACTTCTCCGCGGCATTTCACGACCACTCTTCACCACTCGAACGATGATGGGACTTCTCAGTGACTACGTGGTCACGGAGCGGGAGAGTTTTCAGCCGACGAATGCCAACTATGGACTCCTTCCGATGGAACCCAGTTCCAGGCAGAGGGGTATCGATCGCGAGGCTTTTGCGGCCGAGGCTCTTGCGCAGATCGGAGGTATCGCGGAAGGACTCGAGAAGTGGACCCGTTAGAGCCATTGGCCTCCGAGGACTCTGTGTCGGACCTGCCTGGCGTGGTGGTCGACACCGACGGGTCGTATCTCTCGCTCTCGGATGCCGACTTTCGGGACAGGATTCGCTCGGCCTACCGTCGACTCTCCGCGTGTGACCTCTGTCCACGGCGGTGCGGGGCAGACCGGCTCTCGGGAGAAGTCGGAGCCTGCGGAGCAGGCATCAGGCCGAGAGTGTTCGTGTGGAACTTGCACCATGGCGAAGAACCGCCTGTCAGTGGCACAAGAGGATCGGGTGCAGTGTTCTTCAGTGGCTGTAATCTGAGATGCAGCTACTGCCAGAACTATCCCTTGAGTCAACTGAACCACGGAACCGACATGGAGGTGCGCTCGCTGGCATCGGCTTTTCTGGAACTCCAGCGGAAGGGAGCCCACAACATCAACCTTGTCACCCCTTCGCACCAGGTCCCCCAGGTGCTTGCGTCCGTGTACGCTGCCCGCCAGGGGGGACTGCACATTCCGCTGGTGTACAACACCAGCAGCTATGATGAGGTGTCAGCGCTCAAACTGCTGGATGGGATCGTCGATGTCTATCTGGCAGACCTTCGCTACACCGATGAACAGGTGGGCCTGCGGTTGTCGGGAGTCAGCGACTACGTGCGCAATGCCAAAGCAGCCCTGGTGGAAATGCATAGCCAGGTGGGCGACATCAAGATGGACCAGAGCGGGCGGTACATCCCGCATGGCATCATTGTGCGATACCTGATCCTGCCCGGTTATGCGCGAATGGCACGCGACGTGTTCAGTTTTGTTGCCCGCCAACTCTCACCGGAGACTTATGTGAGTGTCATGACGCAGTACTTTGCTGCATACAGAGCGCTCGATCCTGTTCTGGGAATCAACCGGAAGATCAACGAAGCTGAGTTCGACGAGGTGATGGAGGAGTGGTCCCGATCAGGCCTGCTCCACGGCTGGGTACAGGATATGGACGAAGAAGGGGGAGCCTGAGTTTTCCCTGCGGCAGTGGGCTGTCAGGCCACTCCGTGTGCCGCGTCAGATCTTGCTGACAACTTCCCTTGTAATGCTCTTGAGTGAATCCATCACCGCGACGCCGCTGCTTGCAATGCCAAGGAAGACAGGCTTTCCCATCAGGTTCAAATCACGCACGAGGTCCGAGACAGGCATGATGTCGGGCATGTCACGTTTGTTCAGCTGATAGATGACCGGCGTGTCAGGCAGACCGTAGTCCTGCAGGTTCTTGAACATGTCCTCGAGGTTCCTGACATTATCGTCGCGTCGATTTCGGTTTGAGTCTGCCACGAACACAATGCCGTCGACCGACTTGAGCACCGACTTGCGTGTCAACTTGTACAGCTCCTGTCCGGGAACAGTGTAAAGACTCAGGCGGATTTTGAAGCCCTTCACGGTGCCAAGCTCGACCGGCAGGAAGTCGAAGAAGAGGGTACGTTCGGTCTCGGTGGCGATCGAGGTGAACTGCCCCTTCACCTTTTCGGGGATCGTGCGGAAGATCCAGCTGAGATTGGTGGTCTTGCCACTCATTGCAGGTCCGTAGTAGACCACCTTGAAGGTGATCTCGGACTTCGAGAAATCGATCAACGACATCAGACAGCTCTCAGCAGCGCTTAGAAGAGATTGTCGATCTCATCCTGCAAGCCCTTTTTGAACTCCTGGGTCGGCTCTTCATGGGGTTGAGACGCCATTTTATCCAGAACCGGCTTGATCGATCCAGCGATTTTTTTCGCCCAGAATCTGATGGCGCCAATTGGCGCCTTGTTGTCAAAGATCACAGCCAGCAAAATCAGCGGGTCCACGAGCGAAATGTGGATATTGGTTTCCTTGCCCTGATGAAATGTGAGGGTGAATTCGCGTTCGCCCAGTAGTTTAGCCAATTCGTTGGTTGCCGAGAAGACACCTGCCGCAAGAGCTGAAACTGCCACAGCAGACTCACGCGTCACAGTACCACTCTTAGCCAGCAGTTCACCGCTCTTGTTGAGCAGGATGATGTCTTTTGCCTGCGAGTCGATGAGATATTGAGAAAACAGCTCATCAATCGCCCCGATATCCTCCTTGGTAATGACCAGCGAAGAAAGTTGACCTTCCATCTATGCCTCCAGTTGCGACAACGTAATCATCCCTTTGCTGGCCAGGCCATTGAGAGCAGCCCAGCCGCGGAAGAAACCAAACTCGGCATCTTTCAGAATCCTGTCGAACGAACCAGGTTCGTCCACCCTCTGAAGCAGGAGAAACTCGTCCGAGGTCAGCGTCACCAGAGTTGCTGAATCGTTCTCCAGTGGGCGTACCTCAAGCTTCGGAGGCTCAACCTGACGGCCCGAGCTTGCATATTCAGCACCAAGCCTCGTAGCCTCTATGAGCAGACTCGTGGTGCTCTGGCTGATACGAGGCGGGGGCATGATCACGTTGGACACAAAGTTGAAACTGCCCTCGCGTTCCAGGAAAGCATCAAAAAACGCCGGTAATCCACTGCTGTACGGAGATTGGGCATGGATAACCCGGCCTTTCTGGAAAAAGATGGCAAAATTCCCCAAGTGCCCCTCAATAACCAGCTTCCCAGTTCTCTGTGCACCATCCAGGGTCTGGATGAGCTGAGCCAGAGAAAAGCTTTGCAGATCGCCACGCAATTCCATACCACACCTCTTTCGTCCTGTGCTAGCATCCTATTTGATTTTGGTACAATTTCAAGGTATGCTCATCTCACCACATATCAGGAGGTAGATGATGCCAAAGTCCCAGGAAACCGGGTTGAACAAGAGTTCGGCGTGGAAAACAGTCGATCGCAAAGAAACAGAGCGGCTGGCGGTCGAGTACATGTCAGTGCTGGCCGATGCCAAGACCGAGCGCGAATTTGTCGAGGCAGCAGTTGTCATGGCCGAGGCTGCTGGCTATAAGACTGTTGACGCGTTGTCTCCAAAGCCACTGCCAAAGGCTCGGAAGCTTCTGTTTGTCAATAGGGGCAAGAACGCCGTCCTGGTGCGTATGGGGCAGCGTCCCCTGAGCGAGGGTTTCAATATGGTGGCTGCACACGTTGATGCTCCGCGCATCGATGTCAAGCAGAATCCTCTGTTCGAGAGCACTGGATTGAGTCTCTTCCAGACGCACTACTACGGTGGCATCAAGAAATACCAGTGGGTCACCATCCCGCTCGCTCTGCATGGAGTTATCTATGACAAGAATGGCAAGAAGCTCCAGCTGCGCATCGGCGAGGAACCGGGCGACCCCGTCTTCAATATATCAGACATTCTGCCGCACCTGGGTCAGGCACAAGCTGAGAAGAAAATGAGCGAGGGGATTACGGGCGAGGCATTGGATGCAATAGTCGGCCATATCCCCGATGCTGCTGCGGGAGACAAGACTCCTGTACGAACGCATGCCCTGCAGATCCTGGCCGAACAGCTGAATATCGACGAGAAAGCATTTGCCGCTTCCGAACTGGAGTTGGTGCCCGCCATGAAGCCACGCGAAGTCGGCTTTGACCGAGGACTGATTCTTGCCTATGGACAGGACGACAGAATCTGCGGCTATACGGCACTGCGCGGCTTGCTGGATCAAAAGAAAGACCCCGAGCGCACCCAGGTTGTCTTCCTTGTCGATAAAGAGGAGATCGGCAGTGACGGCGATACGGGGATGCAGAGTGAGTTCCTGGAGCTCGTGATGGAGCGTCTCATCGAGATGACGGGCGAGAAGACCACCGGAGCCAGGATTTTCTGGAACTCGATGGCGCTCAGTGCTGATGTCGGAGCCGGCATGGATCCGAATTACCTGGATGTCTTCGAGCCGTCCAACGCAGCTACGGTGGGAAATGGCATCGTGGTTACCAAGTTCACGGGATCGCGTGGCAAGTCGTCGGCTCATGATGCGTCTGCCGAGACCCTGCACAAAGTTCTTGACCTGCTTGACGACAGTCGTGTCCCGTGGCAGGTTGCTGAGATGGGCAAGGTCGACGTGGGCGGAGGTGGAACCATTGCCAAGTTCCTCTCCAAGCGTGGCATTGAGACGCTTGATACAGGGCCCGCTCTTCTGTCCATGCATGCTCCTCAGGAGCTTGCCAGCAAGGCCGATCTGTATTCCTGCTATCTCGCATATCGCGCATTTCTCGAGAAGGCTCGCTAGACAGACGTTCGCTGCCGGGTGAAAAGTGCTGGGCTCGTGAAGAGCCATGCAGGTTGCATCCGGCAGCGTCCTGCATATACTATACCCGCTCTCTGCCGTCGCATGACGGCCGAAATCTAAGTCCAAAGGGAGGAAGTCTTGAGAGAGTTTGAATTAATGTTTATCGTGGATGGAACCATGCCGGAGGAAGACGCTGCGGCAGTGGCTGCCGGGGTTCAGTCCTTCATTTCGTCGAAGGGTCGGATCCTGAAGGTGGATGCTTGGGGCCGCCGGCGGATGGCCTACCTTATCAACAAGAAGCAGGATGGATATTACTGGGTGGTTTCCTTCGAATGTGAACCTGGTGAGGTCGATGCACTCAAGCAGAACCTGCGCGTCAACGAAAGTGTCATTCGGTGGATGGTGACCCGCCCCGAGGGGAAGAAGACAGCGGCTTCGGTTGAAGCTGTTCCTTCGGAGGAAACCACTGCTGAGCCCGTGCCAGCCGCTCCAGCCACGACCATGTCGGCTGAAACATCTCCTGCCACTGCGCCCGAACCAGAAGCCAGCTCCGCGCCAGAGGCCTGAAGATGAACGACCTCAATCAGGTCGTCCTGACCGGCAGGATCACGAGGGATCCCGACATTCGCTACACTCCGTCCGGCAAGAAGACGGCGCGGGTGTCGATTGCGGTCAACCGCAGCTGGAACGCGTCGAAGGATCCTTCTGTGAGAGATTGGAAAGAAGAAGCGTTCTTTGTCGACATCACTGCGTGGACCTTCGTTGCCGACAAAATCGAGAAGTCGGCGGAGAAGGGCCTTCGCGTTCTGGTCACCGGACGTCTCTCCATCAGGGACTACACTGCCAACGACGGAACCAAGAAACGTGCCACCGAGATTGTTGCAACTACCTTTGAGGTCATTGGAGCCCCACAGGGCCGGCAGGTCGCCGGAGAACCTGCAGAAGGCCCGGGCGAGGATGACCTGCTTCGGGACTTTGATGTTCCCGAGGGATCGCTGCAGCAAGGTGCCGGTTCTGAAGACCGTGACGTGCCATTTAATTGAGATGAAGGAGTAAACTACCATGCCAAACGCACCATTCAAGAAGCCGAGCAAGACAGGAAAAAAGAAGTCGTTCTTCTTCCGCGGGCGCAAGAAATTCTGCCCATTCTGCGCAGACAAGACTGAGGTCATCGACTACAAGGATGCCTCACGCCTGCGCCGGTTCATCAGCGACAAGGGCAAGATTCTTCCTCGCAGGGCAACGGGCGTGTGCGCCAAGCACCAGCGCGCGCTTGCTGTTGCTATCAAGAGAGCACGCGTCATGGCTCTCCTGCCCTTCGTGAACAGATAGACTCCAGGCAGACATGAACAGGAAGGTAATCTTACTTGCCGACGTCAAGGGAGTGGGCCACAAGAATGACGTGGTAAGCGTTTCTGTTGGCTATGCAGCCAATTACCTTCTCCCTCAGCATCTGGCCATCGATGCAACGCCTGAGAAAGTAGCCGCTCTCACCAAACGCAAAATGGCACTGTCCCAGGAAAAGGATGTTGCTCTTTCTCGAGCACAGGAACTGGCGGCGAGGCTGTCCGGGCAGACCATCACTGTTGCGGCGAAGGCAACACCGCAGGGAAGGCTGTACGGTGCCATCACTCCCGAGGAGATCGTCGAGGCAATCGACCGACAGCTGGGTATCACGCTTGACAAGAAGGTGGTGAGTACAGACGAGCCCATCAAGGCGCTGGGTCTCTACGCCATCTCCCTCAAGCTGAATCCGAAGGTCACTGCGATCATCTCTGTCACTGTTACAGAAGCTGTCTGAGGATGGCTGACGATACCGGAAGCCAGATAGCCGAGGTCCGCCGTCAGGACGGAAGAGGGGAGTCTTCTCCTGCAGCCGGAAACGTCATTCCGCCGTACGATATGGGAGCCGAGCAGTCGCTGCTTGGCTCCTTCATTGTTTCCAACAACACGGTCGACGAGGTCATGGATTTTCTGAAACCGGACGACTTTTACTTTGACGAGCATGTCACCATCTGCGAATCGATCTTCCGCCTGCGAAGTTCCAACAGGCCTGTGGATATTGTCGTCCTGAGTAATGACATCAAGAGCCATGGGGATCTCGATCGCATTGGCGGGGTGGCATATCTGGCGAAGCTCGCGGAGCTCGTGCCAACCACCGAAAACGTCAAGTACTACGCTGAAATCATCAAAGAGTGTTCAGTGAAGCGCAGTATCATCAGGGCAGGCAGGGACATCTACGAACTGGGGTTCTCGCCGGCGGTTACTGCAATGCAGCTGATCGATCGAACAGAGAAGCTTGTTTACGAGGCATCCCAGGGCATGGTCCGGGGAGACTTTCAGTCACTCGAGCACATTCTTCCAAAGACGTTGCAGCTGCTTGAGGACCGCTACGACCACCGGGGGTCCATTCGAGGGATCGGAACGGGGATCAAAAACATGGACCTTCAGATCGGGGGCTTTCAACCACAGGAGCTTGTTGTTCTGGCAGCCCGCCCCAGCGTGGGCAAGACGTCACTGGCATTGAACATCGCAGCCTACAATGCTGTGCGGCTCAAGAAGCCCGTAGGCATCTTCAGCTTGGAGATGTCGCGCGAGCAGCTGGCCGAGAGGGTCATTTCCTCTGAGGCCATGATCGAGGCGGACAAACTGCGTTCGGGATACCTGTCCCAGGAAGACTGGCAGGCACTTACCCAGATCAGCAACAAACTCTCCGAGGCACCGCTGTACATTGACGACACTGCAGGACTGACTGCACTGGAGATCCGCGCTAAAGCCAAGCGGCTTGCCGTCACTGGTAAGGTTGAACTTCTCATTGTGGACTACCTTCAGTTGGCTGCTTCAGGAGAGAAGGTCGAGAGCCGGGTACTGGAGGTGGCGCAGATTACCCGTATGCTCAAGAACCTGGCGCGTGAGCTGAACGTCCCCGTGATTGTTGTATCACAATTGTCACGGGATATCGAGAAACGTGACCGCAAGAAGCCTCAGCTGTCGGACTTGCGCGAAAGCGGAGCTATCGAACAGGATGCCGACATTGTCATCTTCCTCTACACCGATGAGTCGATCGACACATCGGAGGTCAATACCCGCACGCCCACCAACGCGCTGATTGCCAAGCACCGCAACGGGAAGCAGGGCAATGTCAAGCTCATGTTCGACAAGCGATACACACGATTCGAATCGCTCGACACCACCTCGGAGGATTGAGGCGCCCTCCTGAAAGCACGCGTATTGACGAGCAGCCGGTTTTCAATAGAATGAACTGGTGCGCGGGCCGTTAGCTCAGCTGGCAGAGCATCTGCCTTTTAAGCAGAGGGTCACAGGTCCGAGTCCTGTACGGCTCACCAATGCCCTCGTAGTCTAATGGTCAGGACACGGCCCTTTCAAGGCTGCGATAGGAGTCCGATTCTCCTCGAGGGCACCATTTTTCCGGGCGGATGGCTCAGCGGTAGAGCACCTCCCTCACACGGAGGGGGTCGCAGGTTCGAACCCTGTTCCGCCCACCAGGTTTTTTGAAGTGCTCATCGTGACAGGTGTGTGCGTTTGGTGCGACCCAGACACTGGATGGTCACTTGACTTATTGCAGAATCATCTATACTAAATGTTGTACGGGGTCGTGGTGTAGCTGGTCCAACACGCTGGCCTGTCACGCCGGAGACCACGGGTTCAAATCCCGTCGATCCCGCCAGAGCGGGAGTAGCTCAGGGGTAGAGCGCTGCCTTGCCAAGGCAGTTGTCGCGGGTCCGAATCCCGTCTTCCGCTCCATTTTTGTTTTGTCCTGGCCACTTGGCTAGTTGTTGGCCGGCGTAGCTCAGTTGGTAGAGCAGCTGATCCGTAATCAGCAGGTCGTCTGTTCAAATCAGATCGCCGGCTCCACTGTTTGGTTTTTGTTCGCACTACGCGATGGCCAATAGGGAGGGGTCTTGTGACAACGAGTGCACTGCAGGCAGGTAGCTCATATCCTCTCATCCTTGTCCCCATTCTTGCTGTCGTAGGTCTTGTGGTTGTTGCTTTTCTAGCGCGGTCGATCATCAAACACCCCCTCGAAGATGAAGCCATTCTTCGAATCACCCTCACTATTCATGAGGGAGCGGTCACATTCCTGACTCGCGAGTATGCCATTCTCTTTCCCATTCTTGTCGTGGTCGGCGTGCTGCTGGGACTCGGCAACGGGTTCATAGCGGGCTGTGCGTTCCTTGCCGGGGCAGGGTTCTCGGTTCTTGCTGGCTACATTGGGATGAGAATCGCGACCGTGGCCAATGGGCGAACCACTCTTGCGGCCCGACATTCGCTTGGAGCTGCCCTGAACATGGCTTTTACCGGTGGATCGGTGATGGGCATTGTCGTCACCAGCCTCGGCGTGCTTGGGTCCTTCCTGTCTGTCTTCGTCACTCTCGCCCTTCTGCAGAGTCCCGAGAAGGCTCTGGTCGCGGCGACAGGCTATTCCATGGGGGCTTCGCTCGTTGCCCTGTTTGCCCGTGTCGGCGGTGGCATCTACACCAAGGCAGCAGATGTCGGAGCGGACCTCGTTGGCAAGGTGGAGGCAGGCATCCCAGAGGATGACCCGCGGAATCCTGCATCCATTGCTGACAACGTGGGAGACAACGTGGGAGACGTCGCTGGAATGGGTGCAGACCTCTATGAATCGTATGTGGGAGCAGTCCTGGCAGCTGATATCCTGGGCTACTGGTTTGCGCGGCAGCAGGGTCTGGTCGATGTCCTCCTGGGGATCCGATATGTCTACTATGTGGCCGGTCTGGGCCTTGCTCTTTCATTGCTGGCTGTCCTGGCGGTCAAGCTGCTGTCGCGGATCGACCGCTTTTCGCCGCAGTCTTTGTTGAGGTATGGCTCCATAGGAGCTGCAACTGGCTTGGTGATCTTTTCGGTGCCGCTTTCCACAGGCATGTTTGGAAGTCTCCGGGGTGCGATTGCCGTTGCCATTGGCGTTGGATCCGGTGTTTTGATCGGGCTTGCATCCGAGTACTTCACGTCCTCTCGTCCAGTCGCTCAGATTGCATTGGCGTCCAAGAGTGGAGCGGCTACAAACATACTCAGCGGTATGTCGGCGGGCATGCGCAGCGTGGTCATTCCTGTCTTTGTTATTGCAGCAGCGCTGCTGGGAGCCTATGCCAGTCTGGGCATGTACGGCATTGCGCTGGCCGGTGTCGGCATGCTGGGGACACTTGGCATCTCTCTGTCGGTTGACGCGTACGGTCCCATTGCCGACAATGCCGGGGGCATAGCAGAACTGACTGGTCAGGCGGACATTGTCCGGGAGCGCACGGACCAGCTGGACGCGCTGGGCAACACGACGGCCGCGATGGGCAAGGGGTTTGCAGTCGGTTCAGCTGCTCTCACCTCGCTGGCCCTCTTCAGCAGTTTTGCACAGGCTGTCAATCTATCGGTACTCAACATCCTGGACCCCGGTGTGGTTGCGGGCATCTTTCTGGGAGCTTCACTGCCGTTCTGGTTCTCGTCTCTTCTTATCGAGGCAGTGGATTCAACCGCAATGCTCATGGTGACGGAAGTGCGACGTCAGTTCCGTGAGATCCCGGGTCTCTTGCAGGGACTTGCTCCCTCAGATCCGAATGCTTGCATTGCCATCAGCACCAAGGGCGCACTGAAGTACATGGTGCCACCTGCCTTGATCGGTATTGCCGCACCTTTTGTAACGTACTTCCTCCTTGGAAAGGCAGCGGTGGGGGGACTCCTCCTGGGAGCAACCGTCAGCGGTACCCTGCTCGGCCTCTATATGGCCAATGCCGGGGGAGCATGGGACAACGCCAAGAAGCTGATCGAGAAGACTCTCGGCGGCAAGGGCAGCTTGGAGCATCAGGCAAGCGTCGTGGGTGATACCGTCGGCGATCCCTTGAAAGATACCGCAGGCCCTTCGCTTAACATCCTCATCAAACTCATCTCCGTGATTTCGCTCAGTTTCCTGCCGCTGTTCCTGAGATAGTTCAGCAGGGCTCACGGGTTAGTCGCTGATTTCTTCAGCATTCACATCTTGCCGCAATGCCCTGGTTTGTATATCCTGTACTGCTGAAGCTTGAAAATCTGCGCTTTCGGTAAAGGAACGTGACCATGACACCCACAACCATTGGATCTGGACGGCCGCCTCGCTCTGGCAGAGTCCGTAAAACTATTCTGACAGCACTTGTGTCCATTCTTGTTCTTGCGATCGGTATCGCCGGATACACCGTGATCAGTCTCTATCGATCTCTGCGATCGATCAATCCGGCCTCCGCCAGCACAAGGTCCGTTCTCAACATGCGGGAACGAATCAATGTGCTTGTGGTGGGCGTCGATTCGCGTGCGCCTACCGATCCTGGACGCGCCGACAGCATCATTCTCGTTGGCCTGGACCCCATTGCGGGTACGGTCACGGCAATTTCAATCCCTCGCGACACCCGCCTCAATGTACCCGGGCACGGATACGACAAGATCAATGCAACTTCGAATCCGGATGTCTATTCTGATGGCGGCATGGCCCTTCTGGAAAAGAGCATTGAGTCCATCATCCCTGGCATCAAGATCAATTACTACGTGAAAACCGACTTCGCGGGCTTCGAGAAGGTTATCGATGCTCTTGGCGGCGTGACCATCAACGTCGAAAAGCCCATGTACTACAAATCCGCGGACACCCTCATCAATCTTAAGGCCGGCGTTCAGCACATGGACGGAAAGACGGCCCTCGAGTATGCAAGATTCCGGCATGATGCGGTTGGCGATTTTGGCTCCTGGGATGGACAGGAATATGGACGCGTCGTGCGCCAGAAGGAACTCCTGAAAGCCATCGTGGCTCAGACGACTGCCCTTCGAAATGTGTGGAAGCTTCCCCCCGTCATCCAGGCGGTGGAGAAGGCCGTTTCGACGGACCTGCTTCCCAATGACATGCTGCGCATTGGCCTTGCCTTCAAGAACACGACCGACAAAGAAGTCACCACGGTTCCATTTCCGGGAGTACCGGGCTACGTTGATGGCATCTCCTACGTGCTTCCGGACACTGCCGCGCTTCAATCGAAGGTGGCCCCGCTCTTTGCTCCAGCCCTTCCAGCCAATTAGGGTGACCATGGAAATGCAGAGCACCTTCGTGAGGATTGGTGCGACGGTACCGGCACTGAAGGGCAACTGCGCCATGGGGCATTATGGTACTGCCTGGCGACCATGAAGATCGTCGCCGTTGTCATTACACTTAATCGTGCCGAAGAGGCGTCGCAATGCCTTGCCTCGATCTTCGCGAGTTCGGTCACTCCGGATCTGGCCGTCGTTGTCGACAACGGCTCCTCAGTTCCATACCTTCCTCCGGCGAAACTTCGAGAGCGCACAATGGTGGTTCGGCTGGAGCACAACACCGGTCCCGCTGGAGGAGCTGCCACTGGACAGAGGCAAGCCTTGGAGCTCGGCGCTGATTGGGTATGGATGGTCGACGACGATGCCTTGGCTGAGTCAGACACTCTGTCACAACTTGTGCAGAGGATCTCGTTCTCTCCGCCCAATTCGTATTTCCGCTCGGTCTGTTATGACCTGTCGCAGCCGGACCTCCCGTTCTTTAACTCGTTCACCTACAATCGCCACACGGGTATCCTGCGGCCTGTTCCACGAGAGCGTTACGGCGACACTCAGTTCGCCTTTGATGCCTGTTCTATGGCCGGGCTGTTCCTTCCTTCGGCTCTGCTCCGCCAGGCCGGGCTGTTCGATGCGTCGCTGTTCGGATGGTATGACGATACAGAGTTCACACTGCGCGCCACGCTCAAAGGATTCCAAGGCTATGCGGTTCCTGGCAGCCGTCTGCTGCATCCATCCGCCAATCGCAGGCAGCTTCGAGTTCTTGGCAGATCGCTGGCGGTTCTTGCCGACCAGCCTGCGCGCTTGTACTATGGCACGCGCAACGCCATTGTTGCTCAGCGCCGTTTCCTGACTCGCAGCCGTTTCTTTGGTTTGTTTCTTCCTCTCTTCGCAGTGAGACGTTTCATTTCCATCGTGCTTCTTTACAATAATCGTCGTGCGTTTCTCCACAGTTTTGCCAGGGGAGTTCTAGACGGCATGCGTGGAAAGACGGGAGAGCTCGCAAAAGGGGGTTTATGAAATGAAGAACAAATGGGTTGTTGGCATTGTCCTGGCATTGGTCATTGTGGCGGGAGTTGCAGCAGCGTACAAACTGACGCGTCCATCTTCGGGACCGAAGGAACTGAGTGGAAGCCGTATCGAAGCGACCTTCCTGGCCTATGAGATCCAGCCGGCAACAGCGGCACAGATCAAGGAAGGCTCGACGATCTACGACCAGACAGGCAAGGCCTGTTTCACGATCACGAAGGTGACGACGGCGCCAGCTCAGGAGGTCGGAACCGACAGTAATGGTGTCCTTCATGCAGCGACTCATCCCTTCCTCAAGGATGTCGTCATTACCGCAGACTCCATCGGCCCAAAGGTCGCGTGGGCTTATATGTATGGTACGGACAAGATTCTCGCGGGAGCAAACGTGGCCATCTACGGTGACTTCTGGAAAGTCTGGACTCGTGTGCTGACGGTGCACGATCTCCCCTAGGCGCCGGATGAACGTCAGCTCGAAGAGGAGAAGAACAGCTGCACAGATATTTCTCCTCATAGTTGCCTACTATCCTCTGTTGAACTGGGCCATTCGAAAGGCGCATCTGCCTTTGGCCAATCTCTGGGAGGAAGTGATGCTCCTGACTTTTCTGTTTATTGCGCTTGGGAGCAGCTGGAGGAAACTTGGTCGGCTGTTGGCGGCGCCTGTCGTTCTCACAAGCCTGCTTTTCCTGTCAGTCAGTCTGCTGAGTTTCGCTGGCAACACCTACTATGTGGGTGCGTACATCCAGGAGGCCCGCCTCGCTTTTGAGCCATTCATGGCATTCGTCATTCTTTGGCTCCTGATTGACGATAACGCTTCAGATCTTCTGCGCCAAGTCATTCCGCACGTGGTCGCAGCCGCCTGTGTGGTTGCACTCATCGGAGTCTATCAATATGTACGAAAGGTCCCAGTTCCCGCTCAATGGCTGGACAAGGACACGGAAAGCGGAATCATCAGCACGCGGGCGTTCTCACTCTTTGGCAGTCCCAACGTCCTGGCGGGTTACCTGGAGATGATCATTCCGCTTGGGGCATATCTTGCAATCGTTTGGACAAAGTGGTATGAGCGCACCCTCGCCATTGGTTCTGTTCTCGTGATGGGCGCCGGATTCCTGCTGACACTGACGCGTGCCGCGTGGCTCTCGGCGGCGGGGTCCTATTTTGTCGGACTTCTCATCCTGAGTCCCGGACTGGCCGCGGTGTTTGCCGTTGCAGGTGCAGGGGTCCTCATTATCGTACCAACATTCCGGCTGCGCATGACCACCCTGCTCAGCTCAGCCTACGTCGACAAGAGCAATAATCTCGGGCGTCTGTTTCGATGGCGCGAAGCGTTTCTCAACCTGACCGACCATCCGATTCTTGGCAGTGGATTGGGGACCTTTGGAGGATCAGCCGCTCAGAAATACGGCTACTTCACCGGCATCTCGATGGACTCGGTTTGGATTAGGGTGCTGACGGAAACGGGCATCCTCGGTTTTGCTGCATATACCAGCTGGATGGCAAGCGCTTTCGCTAGCGTCGCTACCCGGTTCTTCCGCTCCAGGGACAGAATCTGGCTCTTTGCAGCCGTTGGTCTTCTTGCACTGCTGATCAACCTTTTCACCGACAATCTTCTCGATTCATGGGCTATCACCCTGATCATGTGGAGTCTATTTGGTCTTGCTGCCGTTCCGGAGGCTGGAGAGTGAGAGCGCTCGTCCTCAGCACCAACAACTATCGCTCTTTTCCCAGCCGAAAGCAACGTTTTGCGCGCCACCTCGCAGGTTGCGGCTACGAAGTGCTCTATGTCGAAGCTCCAGTAACACTTCTTGCAGCGGCACGCCCGAAAATGTGGCCTAAGCTGAATGCATGGCGCTCTGGGCTGCATCGACAGGATAACGGACTGTACACGGCGTCTCCGCGGCCCTGGCTGCCATTTTTCAAGAAGAGCGAGGCAGTGGCGGACCGCGACGCGCTGATCTACTACAGGTGGCTTCAGCACCTTCCAGGCGACTGGACTCGAGATCTTGGCCTTGTACTGACCTACCTTCCATTCGTTCCTCGAGCGCTTGAACTCCTGAAAGTGCCGGTCGTTTATGACTGCGTCGACGATCATGGCGCCTACCCCGGGCTGATTGACAGGAACGTTGTAGACCGTCTCGAAAACCGTTCGGCCCGGGCGGCATCTGCCATTGTTGTGACAAACGAAACGATTGCCGCCAAGTTCGGAGGTTTTGCCAGCAAGGTCAGCTTGATTCAGAACGGCGTAGACCACGAGCTGTTTGCGGGCCCAGCAAGTGCATGGCTGGGCACGCTGGGCGATGTGCTTCCGCGCCAGCACAGATTTCTCTACGTGGGTGCGATGCGCGAGTGGTTCGATACATCACTGCTCCTGTCTGTTGCAAGAGCATTCCCGGAAGATCAGATCGACTGCTTCGGCGAAGCCGTCCCAAGTGTACGCGGAGAGTTGTCCACCCAGCACAATATCACACTCAAGGGAGTGTGGCCGCAGTCAGAAGTTGCGAAGGAGGCTGCGCGCTATGACGTTGCTCTGATCCCCTTTCGTGAATCTCCGCTTACCTTCGGCGTCGATCCCCTGAAGTTCTATGAATATGCGTCAGCAGGCCTGCCTGTCGTTTCTTCGAGGATCAACGCTCTTGGCGCTTATGACGAAGAGATGGTCAGGATCGCGTCTTCTCAGCAGGACTTTGTGACAGCTATTCAACAGGCTGTCGCAACTGATTCTATCAATCTTCGACGACATCGCATCCAGGTGTCGCAACGGTTTGACTGGGCTTTTCGCCTGAACGAGTTTGATCGCGTGCTTGATGCGCTCGTGGGCGTACATACATGAATGTGGGGGGAACTATGGAAAAGAAACTGGCAATCATAGGGCTGGGCTACGTCGGACTGCCGCTGGCCCTGACCTACGCACTGGATGGATTTCGCGTGTCGGGTGTGGACATCGACCCCAATCGTATCGACTCCATCAATGCGGCGACGCTCGGCATGCGCGAGGACTTCGATGGTGTTCCGGTCAACGAAGTCCTGCGGACTTGTCTGGCGAACGGAAGCCTTACGGTTACCGACCACTTTGATGCTCTGCCGAAGGATGTGACAACGTTCATCCTGACCGTTGGCATTCCGATCGACAAGGACTGGTCACTGGACATG
>JBNAWM010000014.1:0-19346 GCA_049699855.1 Candidatus Cryosericum sp. | reverse complement strand
GGCACTCTTTGTCAACGAAACCGTTCATTGGGCAGATGCAATGCCCAATGAACGGTCCCACCATCACGCAAACATATCGCACTGCTGGTGGGCGAAACAGGGTTCGAACCTGTGACTTCTTGCTTGTAAGGCAAGCGTTCTACCGCTGAACTATCCGCCCTGAAATCGTGGCATTTCTCAAATGGTGCCGAGGGTGGGAATTGAACCCACACGGATTGCTCCATGCGCCCCTTAAACGCACGCGTCTGCCAATTCCGCCACCCCGGCACGAGGCTTGAAACTTCCCTAGAACTTGAAAACTACCAGCACCAGGGACAAAACCACAAATACAACGGATAGAACAATAGCAAGCCGATCAAGAAGAACGTCTTTCGTCTTCCGTACATGAAAGACTGTCGCGCTTCCTGAAATGGCGCCCAAACCACTGCCCTTGGGATCCATGAGGAGAATCACAAGAATAACACCAACCGCGACCACAGCCATTAGTATCTCTAAAGCGGTTTTCAACGTAAACCTCCGGTAACACCTGCTATTATACGGAAAGCCGCTTCCATTTCAAGTGGCAACTCGCACTATTCAACAGAATCGATCGCCTCGATGCCCGGAAGCTGCTTCCCCTCAAGGTACTCGAGAAACGCTCCGCCGCCGGTGGACACATGCTTGAACTGACTCTGGAGGTTGAGTGCATCGATAACCGAGGCTGTCTCGCCTCCTCCAGCCACAGTAAGTGCATCCGAATTGGCAGCGATCAGCCGTGCCAGCGCCTTTGTCCCCTCGGCAAACTCGGGGATCTCAATGACACCCATGGGGCCGTTCCAGATGATCGTTTTTGCTCTCGCCACCTCTTCGCCAAAGGCCTTCGTCGTCTTGGGACCAATGTCGACGCCAATCTGGTCCGCCGGAATCTCTTCGATGTCGACGGTGCTGTAGGAATTGCCCGCCTTGATCTCACTGGTGACCACGACGTCTGCCGGAAGAAGCAGGCGTACACCTCTTGCCTTGGCATCCTGCATGATTTCATCCGCGACTTTCAAGTAGTCTTCCTCAACAAGTGAGAAGCCGATCGCGTAGCCCATGGCTTTCAGGAAGGTAAATGCCATACCTCCGCCAATGAGAATGCTGTCGGTCTTGGTGAGCAGGTTCTTGATGAGTCCGATCTTGTCCGAGACTTTGGCACCGCCAAGGATTGCAACAAATGGTTTCTTGGCCGAGAGCGTGACCGTTTCGAGCACATTGATCTCTTTTTCGAGCAGGAAGCCTGCTGCCGAGGGCAGAAACTGTGGAACGCCCGCAACCGAAGTATCAGGTCGATGAGCCGTGGCAAATGCATCATCTACGTAGACGTCTGCCAGTGCAGCAAGCTGCTTCGCCAACTCGTCGTTCTCGTCGTTCTTCTCCTCTTTGAGGAACCGGACATTTTCGAGCATGATGATGTCGCCCGGTTTGGCTTCTGAAACAGCTTTTGTGACATCAGGCCCAACCACCGAATTCAATTTGTTGACCGGCTTTCCGAGCAACGTGGACAGCCGCTGAGCTATCTTGTCCAGGCGCAGTGATTCAACAACTTTGCCATCGGGACGGCCCATGTGTGTGACCAGGATCACGATAGCATTCTGCTCGAGCAGATACCGGATCGTGGGCAGTGTCTCAAGAATGCGCTTGTCATCTGTTATAGCTCCATCCTTGGAAATGGGAACATTGTAGTCGACCCTGACAAGAACTCTCTTGTTACGGACATCAAGATCCCTGATACTTCGCTTCGCCATGCACTGCCTCCTAGTAGGATGCCTTCTGAACGATCAGCTTGATCAGATCTGCAACACGGGCGCTGTAGCCCCACTCGTTGTCGTACCAGCTTAGAACCTGGACAAGGGTGCCATTGGCCATTGTGGACAGAGCGTCCACAATTCCCGAGAAGAGGGTGCCGCGGTAGTCAGACGAGACAAGTGGAAGCTCGCTGTATCCAAGATATCCCTTCATCGTGGTTTCGGACGCCAGCTTGAACGCAGCGTTGAGTTCATCCTTCGTGGCGGGCTTGCTCAGGACTGCATCGAACACGGTGATAGAGACCGTGGGTGTTGGTACGCGGAGCGAAATGCCATCCAGCTTGCCTTTGAGCTCGGGAATGACAAGGGCTACCGCCTTGGTTGCGCCTGTTGTCGTTGGAATGATATTGGTTCCCGCGTTGCGCGCCCTGCGGAGATCCTTGTGCGGAGCATCAAGGATGCGCTGATCCTGGGTGTAGCTGTGTACTGTGGTCATGTAGCCCTTCTCGACGCCCCAATTGTCGTGGAGCACCTTGACCACGGGAGCCAGCGAGTTGGTTGTACAGGAAGCGTTTGAGATGATGGTGTGCTTTGTGACATCGAGCAGCCCTTCATTCACGCCCAATACGACGGTGATATCCTCGCCCTTTGCAGGGGCAGTGATCAGGACCTTCTTTGCGCCTGCAGTAATGTGTGCCCGAGCCTTCTCGGCGTCGGTGAAGAGACCAGTGGATTCGATCACAATGTCGATGCCGAGTTTCCCCCATGGAAGAGCGGCGGGGTCTTTCTCGCGGAAGATCTTGATCTCGTGACCATCGATGATGATGGCGTCCTCGGTTTCTTTGATATCAGCGTTCCATGTCCCGTAATTTGAGTCGTACTTGGTAAGGTGTGCCAGGGTATGCACGTCGGTGATGTCGTTTGCGGCAACCACCTCGATCTCTGGATAGCGCGTGACCAGGTGCTTCAGTACTTGCCGACCAACTCTGCCAAGACCATTGATTGCAATCTTTGCCATAGTTGCCTCCTAAAGAAATGTATGCCAACCTCTGCTATGTCAGCATGTAGTCACATCATACACAAATGCCGGCAAAAGAAAACAGAACATTATTGATTGTCCCTGAAGTAGCGCGATGGGATACCCAGCATCAGCCTGTACTTGGCGACCGTTCTGCGGCTGATGTGGATGCCCTGGGTTTCGAGGATTTGGGCGATCTGTCGATCACTGAACCCTCTTGCTCGCGGGTCCTGGGTGAGTAGGCGTGTCAGGGCCTCCCTGGCCGGAGCGGCTGCTGTCTCCCAGCGGTCCAGGACCAGCGTTCGCAGGCGGAAGGTCCCCCTCGGTGTCTGCACGTATTTGCGCTGTAGAGCACGAACCATGACCGTTCGTGACATGCCGGTGGCTTGTATGAGCTGTGCAACGGGGACACGTGACGGATGTTCTGCTCGTCCCGATAGATAGTCGCCGAGAAGGGTGATGAGCGTGTCTCCAAGTTTTTGGAGCATGGCCGTCCGCTCGGCGATGGCCTCATTGATCCATTGAACCCTGTTGACCTCAAGCGACACTTGCTTGCGGGCTTCGGGGTCCTGGCGGGCTGATGAAACAGCATCGGAATCGATGAAGAGTCTCCATGGGGCATTCGGAATCACACAGGACAGGTTTCCTGTCAACGCATCCTGCTGGATGACGATGTCAGGGGCGATCATGCGTGTCTGGCTGCTCGAAAGCCTTTTGAGAGGAGCGGGGTCCAGACTGGCCAGCATGCGCTCAAGGTCCTCGGGCTTGTAATCAATCTTGTTGTGCCGCAGGCAGGCACGCAGTACGCCGGGGGATATGGCGCGTTCACGTCTTCGGAGAAAACGGGAGCAGGCTGTTACAGGAAGGCCGGGCAGAATGCGGGCCATCTGGAGGGCGAATGCATGGGCGGTGTCCGTGGCCCCCAGTCCTGCAGGCTCGGCAGACCGCAGTGCTTCGAGGCACTGGCGTACCTGTCCTGCAGTGAAACCTGTGGCCTCTGCATACGTGGTGACTCGCTTCCGGAAGAAGCCGTTCAGATCCAGGTCTGAAATGATGAAGCGTGCACACTCAGCGAGGGAGCTGTCAATGAGATCGGTATCCAGGAGCTGGTCGAGAATCGTGTCAGTCGGGTCCTCGATTTGCGGAAGGGGAATTCCGTCAAGATCGCCATTCCAGGAGTCATCGGATGCCACCGCGTGTTTCTCTGCAAGCATGCTTTCGGCGGCAAAACGGTCCATAAGCACGCCAAAGTCGGTGATGGGCTGCTCCAGAACGAGAGCGCGCGTCGCCAGCCACGACTTCTGGCGCAAACTCAACTGTTGTCGCTGTTTCTGACTACCTTGCACTGCGAAGTACCTTGTTGATGTGATACTCGATGGCGCTTTTAGAAATGTGCCCCGGGATCTTGTCGCTCAGCTTGGAAAGGGGAAGATCGGGATATTTCAGCCGGGCTTGAACAACTTCGAGAGTGCGGGGAGAGAGGCGCGAACGGTCCGCTTTCTCAAACAACAGCCGCAGCTTGTCGAAAGCAGCCGTCTCTCGTTCCAGATTCCCAAGCTCGGCATTTACGGAGCGGTTGATCTGATTGTCCATGCTTTTCTCCAGTTGGAGTTCCTCGAGTGACAGGAGCGAGCTGGAGGCGCCCCACGCCCCAAGGAGGGACATGATCCCCTCGCGGGACTTGAGGTACGTTATCTCCGATGTTCTGCGGGTCTGTGATCCGTGCACGATCTGAAGCGTTGTCAGTGAGCGCTCGACGAGGCGGCGCCCGATTGGCAGTGAGCAGCTGAATTCCAAGTGAGTGCCATCGGGTGCTGCGTAGCCCGAAAGGAGAAAGAACCCTTTCGTGAACGCTGCTGCAGCATGTTTGCTGCGAAGGCGCCGCTCCAAAGCGGCTGGCTCCAGGGGAGACAGGTCCGAAAAGAGCTGCTGCGCCTGGACAGCGGTCAGGTCTATACGCACGCTGATCTTGTGGCTTACCCTCGACAGCAGTGCCTGCTTTGGTTTCCAATGAACAAGAGCCGTGGAGGAAAGGTTGAGCAGATACTGCATGATCAGGGGGCTTTTTGACGTGAAGGAGATCGAGAGGGTGCCGCCGTGCCCCAGGACCAGCGAACTGCCGCCGTACAGGGCCCCTGAGAGTTCAAGCAGTGGATAGACGGGAGTCAGCCCGGCCAGCTCGTGCTTCAGGAAGTCCATCATGGGGATATCCCTACAAACCCAGCAAGGACTCCAGCACGACGTGGAGCTTGGCTGGGTCGTGACGAACCAGTCCATTGGCCGTCGAGCAAATATCCGCCTCGACTACCTGTGGATGCTGGCTTCTCGGCAGGTCATTCCGAACCCGCTCGACACCTGCCGCCAGATATCGCTCAAGAGTCTCGGCGGGAATGGGGGTATTGCTGAGAAGTACCATGTCGATACAGCCGGCGCCGAGCACTTCTTCGATCTTCTGCAGATGCCTCCGGGCTGTATAGCCGTCCGTTTCGCCCCGTTCGGTCATCGCATTGATCACCAGGACCTTGGTCGCAGAGGACCGTGCTATGGTGTCGGCGGTTACCTCGATCGAAAGAGGCGGGATAAGGCTCGTAAAGAGCGATCCGGGGCCGATAATGATGAAGTCCGCCTCGGTAAGGGCTTGAAGAGCCGGGACGAATGGCTTTGCATGGGCGGGCAGGATTTCGATCGAATCGATCGTCTTGCCCTGAAGGGGGACCTCCGCCTCTCCGTCGACCGTTGACCCGTCCGTAAAATGGGCACGGAGAGCAATGTTGTCGAGAGACATTGGGAGAACCCGCCCGGGAAGCTGCATGAGGTCAGACAACTCTTCGACCGCATCGCCAAAGTTCCCTTTGATGTCCGTGAGGGCTGCAATCATGAGATTTCCCATGTTGTGGCCGCCTAGTCCCTCCACTTGTTCCGGAAAACGGTATGCCAGCAGGCGGGCTTTGCGGGTCGAATCTCCAGCGGTCGCGATAAGTGCGTTGCGGAAGTCTCCAGGCGGAAGCATGCCCATCGCTTCGCGCAATCGTCCCGTGCTTCCACCGCTGTCAGCCATGGTGACAATGGTAGTCAGTTTGATGTTTTCTGTCCGAAGCGACTCGATGATGGGCTTGATGCCGCTCCCACCCCCAATGATGACGACTTTCGGAAGCGACTCGGCCTTCCGGTACCGGTAGATCGTTCGCCCGATCGCCTCCCGCGGAAGCGCGCCTGTCGAAGCCGTCAGAAGTGAACGAGCAAGCAGCACCAGGCCGAGGACGAGGAGATACAGCGAAGCACCCAGCAGCAGGATGCACAGAGTGGCAAAAATGACGGGAACGGCCGCGGCAGGGAACAGATGTTCAAGGCCCCGCTGAACCAAGCCGGGTATACCGCCAAGCCACGACGAGCCCGACGCCTCAAACAGCCCGAAGACTGCCAGAACAAGAAGGAACGTCGCAACTGCACAAAGGAGAAGGTATCTCTTGACATGGATGCCGGGAACGACCCAGTACCAGAACGACCGCCTGCGGCCTTTCACTTTTGGAGGTCCCGGTGGGAAACGTGTACCGATTTTGCCTTCAGCTTGAGGTGATGATACAACATATTGGCGATGACGACCGAGCGATGCCGGCCCCCTGTGCACCCGACGCCGATCGTGACATAGCTCTTGCCCTCTTGTTGAAAGCGGGGCAGGAGGAAGTCAATGAAGTCGGCAAGACGGACGAAGAACTCGCGTGCATACGGCTTCTTGAGGACATAGAGGATGACTCCTTTGTCAAAGCCCGTGCGATGCACGAGGTCCCCGACGTAATAGGGATTCGGCAGGAACCGAACGTCAAAGAGAAGATCCAGGTCGATGGGGAGGCCGTTCTTGTAGCCGAACGAGACAATGTTGATGGCCAGCGTCTGCGACTCGACGGAGTCAAGGATCGCGTCCCGAACGCGGTCCTTCAGTTCTCCCAGCGAGAGGTCGGTCGTGTCGATGATGGTCGTTGCCAGCTCACGTACTTCCTCAAGCAGCTCTCGCTCATTCTTGATGCTTTCGAGAACCGTGCTGCCAGGCATCGGATGGCGCCTCCGCGTTTCGGAGAACCGATTGACGAGGACATGCGATGATGCTTCGAGGAAGATGATGCGTGGATGGATGTCACGTGTTGCGAGGCGCTGAAGCATCGACCGGAACTGGGTTTTGAACCCAGAACTGCGAACGTCGAGCGCCACGGCAATCTTGGAGATGCGCCCTTCGGTCTGTGTGGCGAGGTCCAGGAATTGATTCATCAAGGAGATAGGCAGGTTGTCCATGGCATAGTATCCAAGGTCTTCGAGATACCCCATGGCTTTGGTCTTGCCGGCACCGCTCAGACCGGTTACTATGACCAACTCCAGACTTGAGACTATTCCCACGCACACCTCCCGGTTGTCATCATGCCTTTGTCAAGGGAGCATTCCCCGGCAGTTGTCATGGCGGAGGGGAGAGGGTTCGAACCTCCGAAGGCGTTAACCTTGCCGCATTTCAAGTGCGGTGCCATCAACCGCTCGGCCACCCCTCCACGGTCTGAAACAAGTTTAATAAACAATCTCCGGTTGTCAAAACACCGCGGCCGGGTCCGGAGTGCGCATTGAGCTCCCTGCTCAGCGGATGATGTCAGTTCCCATATAGGGGACAAGCACGTCTGGCACGCGCACCGAGCCGTCCTCCTGTTGGTAGTTCTCGAGGATGGCGGCCATGGTTCTGCCGACAGCCAGCCCGGAACCATTGAGGGTATGAACAAATGCGATCTTGCCGTCGCGTGTCCGATAGCGAATGTTTGCCCTGCGAGCCTGGAAGTCTTCAAAGTTGCTGCACGAGCTGATCTCGACATACCGATCCTGTCCCGGCATCCACACCTCGGGATCGAACTTCATCGCCGCCGAGAATCCAAGGTCTCCCGTGCACATCTTGCTGCGATGGTAGGGCAGAGCAAGCTTCCTCAGGATGCCCTCGGCATTTGCCAGCAGTTGGTCCAGCTCCTCGTACGAGGTGTCGGGCCGGACGAACTTGACCATCTCGACCTTATTGAACTGATGGACCCGGACGATGCCTCGGGTATCCTTGCCAGCTGCGCCTGCCTCCTTGCGGAAACAGGCCGTGTATGCCACGTACTTGATTGGCAGATCTTCTTCACGGACAATCTCGTCTCTCAGCAGGTTGGTCACCGGCACTTCGGCAGTGGGATCGAGAAACAGGTCGTCGGTATCCGTGTGATAGAGGTCATCCGCAAACTTCGGAAGCTGTCCAGTGCCGGTCATGGACTCACGATTGACGAGATAGGGCGGCAGGATCTCGGTATAACCTTCCTCGTTGACATGCACATCGATCATCCAGGAGATGAGGGCTCGCTCGAGCTTTGCGCCAAGTCCCCGCAGCACGTAAAAGCGTGATCCGGAAATCTTTGCTCCCGCCGCGGAGTCGATGATGCCAAGCTTCTCTCCCAGTTCCCAATGAGGTTTCGGAGTGAACGTGAAGACAGGTTTTTCGCCCCAGGTGAACACGACGGTGTTCTCCTTGTCGCTCTTTCCAGCGGGCACCGAGGCATGCGGCAGATTTGGAATGGAAAGGAGCAGGTCCCGAAGGGTGGCATCCACCGCCTTCACGCGCTCATCCAATTCGGCAATGTGGTCGCCGACCGCCTTCATTTCTGCAATAGCGGCAGTGGCATCCAGCTTGGCGCGCTTCAACGCCGCTATCTGGTCGCTGGCTTCGTTGCGCTGATGTTTGAGGCTGTCCACCTGCTGAAGAAGCTCTCGTCTCTCCAGGTCGACTTCCAGGATTGTATCAACCAGTTCAGGTTTCTCATTCTTTGCGGCTATCCCTGCCTTCACCACATCGGGGTGTTGGCGAATCAGTTCGAGGCTGAGCATAGGTTTCTCCTTTCAGTGGGCATAGTACTCATTGGCATTCTACTGTGGGGTCTCCAAAAAGCAACGCTATGGTCGGCGAAGAGCACTCAGCATTGTGACGGTCGCGGCTTGTTGTTGGGTCTGCACGACTAGAAGCCTTCGTCTACTGCTCGTTTTACTGCGTCCATGGTCGGGGCTATGGAGCGTGTGGTGCCCTTGACCTTCAATGCGTTCTGGATGTCCTTGAGACCGTTTCCCGTAATGAGCGCCACGATTCGGTCCTCAGGCCGCAGGACATTCCCGGCCAGCTTGCGCAGCGCAGCGACTGAAGCAGCTGCTGCCGGCTCCGCGAAGATCCCCTCGCTTCTGCCAAGCAATCCAATCGCATCGATGATTTCATCGTCGGAGACGGTCACTGCAAGCCCCCCGCTCTCCTTGATGTCCCGGACTGCCATGAGGTGGTTCCGTGGAATGCCAGCGACGATGCTGTCCGCGCAAGATGTTGGATTGTCCAGGAAAACTACTGGCATGCCAGAAGTGACGGCGTTCGCAATCGGGGCACAGCCTTCTGCCTGCACTGCAATCAACTGGGGCATATGGTCAATGAGTCCCAGTGCAAGGAGATCGCGGAACCCCTTGGCAACGCCGGAGATGATGCATCCATCACCGACCGGGACAATGACCTTGTCGGGTGCCTCAAAACGCAGCTGCTCGGCGATCTCCAGCGCTACCGTCTTCTTGCCTTCGACCATGTAGGGGTTGAAGGCGGTGTTTCTGTTGTACCAGCCAAAGCGTTCGGTTGCCTCCATGCAAAGGTCAAAGGCCTGGTCGTAATTGCCTTCGACGAGGAAGAGATGGCTGCCGAAAACCTGCAGTTGGGCAATCTTCCCTGCCGGGGCAGCGGCGGGAGCGAAAATGTAGGCATCAAAGCCCGCGTTTGCAGCAAGTCCGGCAAGGCTTGAGCCGGCGTTGCCGGTCGTCGCAGCGGTCAGGATGTGTTCCCCGAGTTCCTCAGCTTTGGCAATCGCAATTGCAGAGGCTCTGTCCTTCAGCGAGGCGGTAGGATTGCGCCCGTCGTCTTTGAACAGGAGATGATCAAGCCCGAGGCTCGGCCCCAGGCGCTGGCTTTCATACAGCGGAGTCCAGCCGATGTGGAGAGTCAGCGAGGCGGGCCGCTGGTCGACGGGCAGCAGCGCAAGATAGCGCCACATGGAGAAGTCCGTATCTGCGGCAAGAGTCTGTCTGGTCAGGAGCGGCCGAACTCGGTCATAGTCATACAGCACCTCAAGAATGCCATCACTTCCACATTTGGGACAGACGTAGCGGACTTCAGAAGGATCGAACTCCGCGCCGCATTTCATACACCGTAGCCGTGTTACTGAAGACATAGCAGCTCCTTAGCAAGAGGGCGGGGGAGGTCCATTGCCTCGCCCGCCCCGGGTAACGTGCAGTTGGTTTAATGTGTGCTAGTCGCGGACAATCCTGGTTCCAGTCTCGCCGGCAATGGCACGTTCGAGCGATTCGGGGTTTGTGATGAGGGCCTCGCGGCCACCATGTTCAAGAAAAGCGATGACAGCTTTGATTTTGGGGAGCATCGACCCCTTGGCGAACTGTCCTTGCTCCACATACTCCTTGGCTTCGCTGACAGTCATGCGGTCAATGCCTTTTTGATCAGGCTTGTTATAGTTGATGAACACCTTCTCGACGGCAGTGCTGATAATGAAGAGGTCCGCATTGAGGTTGGTGGCCAGCAGACTGGTGGCATGATCCTTATCGATGACTGCAGCCACTCCGGTGAGATTCCCCTGTGCGTCCTTCACAACAGGGATTCCACCCCCGCCTGCCGCAACAACGGCAAATCCGGAGTGCACAAGCGTCTTGATGGCGTCCAGCTCGATGATCTCGATCGGCATGGGCGAAGCGACAACTCGTCGCCAGCCGCGTCCAGCGTCTTCCACAACATTCCAGCCTTCAGCCGCGACTTTCGCGTCAATGTCTTCCTTGCTGTAAAACGAGCCAACGGGTTTCTGCGGATTGGCAAACGCGGGATCGTCGCGGCCCACAAGGACCTGGGTGACAACCGTGACAGCCTTCTTGGCCAGTCCTCGCTTCAAGAACTCATTGTGCAGGGCCTGTTGAATCTGGTATCCAATGGCACCCTGCGTGTCTGCTCCGCAGGAATCCAAGGGCACCGGGTGCAATCCGGCAGCCTTCTCGGCAATCTCTGAGCGAAGCAGGATAAAGCCGACTTGGGGGCCGTTGCCATGCGTAATGACGACGTCATAGTCCTGTTCGACCAGACCCGCGATGTGATGCGCCGTTTCCACGACCGCATCATACTGGTCAGCCACGCTCTTGTGCTGTTCATCCTTGATAAGCGAGTTTCCACCAATGGCAATGACGGCTAACTTGGACATGGGATTCTTCTCCTGTCTGGTTGCTCCACTACATAGTGAGGGCAAGTACTGCCTTCACTGTATGGAGTCGGTTTTCTGCCTCGTCATAGACAACAGAGTGCGGGCCGTCAATGACGGCATCGGTCACCTCGGCGTTCCGGTCGGCGGGCAGCGGGTGCATGTAGATGGCATTCTTCTTGGCGAGGCCAAGGCGGCGTTCATCAAGAATCCAATCCGTGTACTTCTTGGCAATCTCCTGAGATTCCTTGAGGTCGCGGGTTGTCATGAAGCATCCCCAGGACTTGGCTTCCACAATATCGGCTCCTTCCATCGCCGCATCCATGTCATGCGTAACCTCAAACTTGACCCCTGCCTCCTCGGCATTTCTGCGGGCGATCTCCATGGCTTCAGGCTGAAGGGCAAACTCCGGGGGAAGGGCCAGAGTGACATCCATCCCAAAGCGTGGCATCATCATGACGGTGCCCTGAGCTACAGCCAGGGGTTTTGCATAACTGGGCGCATAGGCCCAGGACATGACAAACTTGCGTCCCCGTACCTCGTTGTGGAATTTCTCTTTGACGGTCATAATGTCCGCCATCATCTGGCAGGGATGGTCGAAATCGGACTCAAGAGAAATGACGGGGATGTCGGCGTACTTCGCAATATTGGTCATGTACTTGTGACCAACGCCCAGGTAGATGTCGTCACGGATGGCAATGCCGTGTCCGTAGCGGGAAAGGATAATTCCCATCTCCTTCTCGGTGTCTCCATGAGAAATCTGCACTGCTTCCTCAGTCAAATAGTGCGCGTGGCCGCCCAGTTGTGTCATGGCCGCCTCAGTCGAGTTCCTTGTACGGGTGGACTTGTCCTTGAAAAGCATGAAGAGCGTTTTGTCTTCAAGAAGACGGTGGGAGATCCCCAATGCCTTCTGTTTCTTGAGGTCAAATGCGACATCCAGAAGCATCTCCAGTTCTTCAAGCGTCCAGTCGTTGGTCGACAGAAAGTCTCTTCCCTTCATCTTGGTGTTCATTGTGCCGCAACCTCCTTGGCAAGTTCAGATGGCAGCAGGGCGTAGAAGCGCGCTGCTTCGTACAGATCGCTGATGCGGACATACTCGTTTGCAGCATGGGCGAGCCACTCGTCGCCAGGGCCGAATCCGATGGAAGGGATGTTGAATCGACCCATGAATGCAACCCCGTTTGTCGAGAAAATCCAGCGGGATATCCTGGGTGCCTTGCCGCGCGCCTCGGTTGCGGCGTCGACTCCGGCCCTGACGAGGGGATGCTGCTCGTCAAGAGCCCATGTAGGAAAATACTTCTCTTGTTTGACATGGAGCCCGGTCCAGCTCGTGTCTTCAAATTCAGTCAACTCGACGGTTGTGTGCTCGGGATCGTACACGGCGCCACGGAACTCGGCAAGAACAGTCTCCTTTGTCTCGCCGATGGTGATGCGCCGATCGATGTAGATGGTGCTCTCGTAGGGAACAGAATTGATCGATGGAGCCTTGCTCTCAATGATGCTGACAACAGCGGTGCCCTTGCCAAGGAACGGATCATCCTTGAAGGTCTCGGTCAGTTTCTCGATGTTCAGGACAGTTCTGGCCATCTTATAGATCGCATTGTCGCCCTTGTCGGGGTGGGCTGCATGAGCGGACACTCCAGTCGTCGTGATCTTGAGTTCGACGCGGCCTCGATGTCCACGATAGACGTCCAGACTGGTGGGCTCGCAGATGACGACAAAGTCCGGCTTGAACCCCTCTTTCTCCACCATGTGGATGACCGACAGGCCATCGCACGTCTCTTCAAGCACTGTTCCGGAAATGTAGAGAGAGAAGCCTTCGAGCAGACCCAGCTGCTTCGCTATCGCAGCACCATAGACCATGGAGGACATGGCCGCCTTTTCGTCGCTGGAGCCTCGTCCATAAAGGAGATCTCCCTCGACGACCGCCGCAAACGGGTCCATCCGCCAGTTCTCTGTGTCTTCTGCCCACACGGTGTCGATGTGCGCATCATAGAGGATCTTGCGCGGGCCGTTTCCCACGCGCCCGATGATATTACCGATACCGTCCACCTTCACCTCGTCAAAGCCCAGCTCTTCCATCTTGGCCTTGATGAGCATGACCAGGTCTTTCTCCTGCGTTGAATAACTGCGCGTCTTAATAATGTCACGCGCAAACTCAAGGATCTCGGGTTCGTACTTTTTTGCCAGTGTTTCGACTGCCTGATTTGTCATAGCGTCTGCTCGACGATGTCAGTGAGGCGAAGCCTGGATGCCCTTGGGGGTCAGGCTGGGCAGAGAATCTTCGAGCGTACTCCTTTCTCCACTGTCGGATAGGATGGTAAACAGTGTCAGTCTACCGTATTCGACCTCGAATGCAATGACTCGAGGGGTCAAATCCGAATGAGCGGCTCCGCCGGAGCAGATGAACCGCAACCGTCTGCAGAACTTCTCAAGTCTTCTGCTATGGCTGAACCTGTACTGAAGACGCGAGCTGCAAGACAGTATCCAGAGAGGCCGAACGCTCCACGATGACGATTTCCAGCGGGCCAGCCTGGAGGGGTGCATAGGTCACGGTTACCGGGAGCGACGAGACGGAGGTCACCAGCGATCCGGCGATGTACACGTCAAAGGAGGTGACGCCCGCGGGTGGCGGCAAAATGGTTGCCAGGCGAAGGGTCGCCTGCTGGCCAACTTTCAACGTTTCCGGGACAGTAGTCACGGACAGGCCGCCGGCAGGCGTGACCCCCTGCTGGCCATAGACTTCGGTAGGAACCTGCTCTCTGCGGAGCGTCTTCACGATGACCTGACTGTCAGGCCAGTCGGCGGGAGCCAGTTTGGCGGGATCGATCGCCGCGAGCCGGACGGTCTGGAGGATCGGTGGATGCACCGTGCAGGTCTCAGAAGGGATGTGGTCAGACAGGAAATAGGCCGAATAGGTGGACGTCTTCGGACACACATCGTTGGCGAGCAATCCTGAGTCAGAGCAGACAGTGCGGACAGAAACACCATCGGGCTTGGGCCCGAAGTTTGTTTGCTTGACGATGGTCATGGCTTGCTGCATATACGCTTTCCATGTCATGGCAGGAAATCTGGACCCGGCATTTCGTATGGCAGACATGTTGGCTCTTGTGGCGTCCGCTCCAACGTGGATCACCGTGCACAGCTCGGGGGTGAAGCCATCGTACCATGCATCATGCCAATCGTTGGTGCTTCCGGTCTTGCCTGCTGCCTGAAGCCCACTGATGCGAGCATTTGAGGTATTCTCGTACACGCCGCGCAGCATCTGTTGGACAAGCCATGCCGTAGACTGTGGAATCACCTGTGTCGCGGCAAAGTTGTGCTGTTCGATGACGGTTCCGTCCTGCGTCTCGATGCGGCGGATGGGATATGGCGTGATACGTTTTCCGCCATTTGCAATGGTGGAGTAGGCTTCAACCATTTCGAGCGGCGTAATCTCGAAGCTGCCAATCGAGATTGACACGTAGGGTTTCAAGGGAGATGTGACGCCCATTTTGCGTGCATAGTAGATGACCCGGTCAAGTCCGGCCCTCAGAGTTGTTTTGGCAGCAATGATGTTGGACGATTCCTTGATCGCGTTGGCGATCGAGATGCGTCCAAACCACTGATTTGTTCCCAGCCATTCGGGGGGATTCCATCCGCCGAAGTCAGTGGGCTCCGAAGCGACAATCTCGGAGGGAAAGGTCACGCCGTTGTCAAACGCTGCAGTATAGTCAAACAGCTTGAACGTCGAGCCAGGCTGACGGGCTGCCAGAACGCGGTTAAAGTTGGTTTCGTCATAGTTGGTGCCGCCAACCATGGCCAGAATGTACCCAGTCGAAGGATCAACGCTGACCATACCCACCTGGGGCTGGAAGACGCCAAGCGCGTCGCGGTCGCTCTCCACAAAGACCTTGTCTTTCTTGGCCTGATCCCACACCTTCTGGACAGCTGACATGGCAGCTTCCTGAAGCTTGGGGTCGATGGTCGTGTAGATGCGCAGTCCTCCTTGATAGAGCATCTCCTGTCCGTACTCGTCTTGTACGATCGATTTCACGTAGTCGACGAACCATCCAATGCTTCCGTAGGGAGACCGCATACCATTTTTGAGCGTCAGTTTCTCGGCCGCGGCTGCATCAGCCTGCTCCTGGGTCAGGTAGCCGTTGCGTACCATTTTGTGGAGCACCAGTTGCTGCTGCTCAGTGGCCTTTGCCAGGTCGACATACGGATTGTAGGCAGACGGCGCAGGCAGGACGCCAATGATCATCGCCGCCTGTGCCGCATCCAGCTGGGAGGCATGGACACCGAAGTACCCCAGGGCTGCGGCTTCGATGCCATAGAGACCGTTGCCAAAATAGACATAGTTCAGATACATGTTGAGGATTTCTTCTTTTGTGTACTGTTTCTCCAGCCGGTAGGAGACAATGATCTCCTTGATCTTGCGGGGAATGGTGACTTTTGTATCATGAAGAATTGCCTGGCGAGCAAGCTGCTGAGTGAGCGTGCTTGCTCCGCGTACGCCTCTTCCGAGCAGGGGATCGATCAGAAGCCCGGCAATGATGCCGCGAATATCGATGGGTCCGTGGCTGAAGAATCGTTCGTCCTCTGAGGCGATGAGTGTTTTGATGGTGATCTCTGAGATTTCTGTCAGCGACTTGGGCAAACGGTTTTCCGCGAAATACACAGACGAGAGCAAGTTGTCATTGCGATCAAACACCTGTGACGCCTTTGGCGTTTCGATGAACAGTGATCCGACAGGGGGAACCTGAGTGGAATAGTGTGCAAAAAGGAAAACGATGATGCCACTGCCGACGATGCCGATAGACAGCACGGCGATGAGCAGCCACCCGACCAGGGACTTGAATCGTACGTGGTGACGCGCCCGAGGTGACGGAGTATGTTCTGTTGTCAACGAGAGCCTCCTGGAGCCTTTCAATCAGATCCGGTCTGCCTGCTGTGGCTCCGACCCCTTGATGATAGCCTTGCGGGCTGTGAAATCCTGAAGGATTGCGTCAAGACCCTTGCGAATGTCTCTCAGTGTGTCACGCCGGCCAAGGTCTTTGGGGGATTCGCAGAGAGTCTCCAGGCGGTCCAGGGTGTCATAGATGCTTGTGTCGAGCTTATAGACAGAAGACAGGAAAGCAGTCCCCGCCTGGTCACGGGAGAAGAACGTGGTTTCCCCATAGCTCACGAATTCGATCTTGTCTCGGAGTTCACTGGTCGTTCGCAGGATCTTTGCGATGTCATCCAGGATCGAGGTTTCGGCATCATTTGCCTTCTCGATGACATCCGACAGGATGTCTCTGAGGTCGTCGAGCTTCGCGACCATGGTATCTCGAATCATTTTGTCCGCAGCACGGCGCTGTTCCTTCGAAGAATACCCCACAAAACCGGGAATGCGGGCTGTCAGTTCTGCAAACCAGTCACGCGGCGTGTTCCCTGTGTTGGCTTCATCCTCCATAGCATCCCCCTTTTGCCTGCAACAACTCTACGAAGGGATTCTATACGTGATGAGGGTACAAGTCAAACCGCCAGTGGTTTGCCCGTCACTACAATCGAACGTTTGACGAATGGCATGGCGACGGTAAACTATACATGCAGAGAGATAGACGAGCCCGGCCAGCTCGAGAACCCTGCGCAGAGCCGGGGACGGAGGTACGCATCCATGAATTGGGCAAACTTGACAGAACGAGCTCAGAAGGCAGTCTGGATGGCACAGGAATCTGCCAGTTCACTTGGCAATGACTTCCTGGATACGGATCATCTACTGATAGGACTGGCCAAGCTCGAGGAAGGCATAGCCTACGAGGCGATGGTCGCCAGCGGAATCGATTTGCACAAGCTGGTAGACTACGTTTCTGACCAGGTAAGGGGGGTCAAGCACAACAACTTCCTTGGCAGAAACGATGAAATCATTCTGACACCGCGGGCAAAGAAGGTCCTTGATCTTGCGGAGCGCGAAGCGATCAATCTGGGCGACGGATATATCTCGACCGAGCACATCCTGCTGGCCATTGTGCATGAGGGTGGCGGGGTCGGCGTGCGAAGCCTGGAAGACGAGGGCATCGACATCTCCAAGCTGGTGAACACTATTCTCTCATTGCGAGGTACCGAGCACACCGCGGAGCCTCAGCGTTCGGGGCACCAGCCGAGGCAGCGCACGAAGACGCCAACGCTGGATCAGTACAGCCGCGACTTGACCGAGCTGGCGCGTCAGGGCAAGCTTGACCCCGTCATTGGCCGTGAGAAGGAAACGGAACGGCTGCTGCAGATTTTGCTGCGCCGCACCAAGAACAACCCCGTCCTCATCGGCGACCCCGGAGTCGGCAAGACTGCGATCGTGGAGGGGCTGGCACGGAAGATCGCTGAAGGACAGGTTCCCGAACTGCTCAAGAACAAGAGGGTTATCGCGCTGGACATTCCCAGCCTCGTCGCCGGAACAAAGTACCGCGGAGAATTTGAGGACCGCATGAAGAAGTTTCTGGCCGAGATGAAGACAGCGGGCAGCAGCGTCATTCTGTTCATCGATGAGCTGCACAACGTCGTCGGTGCCGGTTCGGCCGAGGGGAGTTCGATCGACGCGGCCAACATCCTCAAGCCTGCCCTTTCCCGGGGCGAACTTCAGACCATCGGGGCAACCACGCTTGGCGAATATCACAAGTATATCGAAAAAGATCCCGCTCTCGAGCGGAGATTTCAGCCAATCATCGTCAGCGAGTCTACCATCCCCGAGTCTATAGAGATTCTCAAGGGACTTCGAGACAGGTATGAGGCGCACCATCAGGTGACCATAACGGACGCCGCCATCGAGGCCGCTGTGCGGCTTTCTGTCAAGTACATCACCAGCAGGTTCCTGCCGGACAAGGCAGTGGATCTCATGGATGAGGCGAGTGCCAAAGTGAGGCTTGCCTGTGCGGTTCCCAGCGATGAATATCGCCTTCTGCAGGACGAGCTCGACAAAATCGAGCGTGAGAAGGACGAGGCGATCCGAAACCAGGAATTCGAAAAGGCGGCTGGGCTCCGTGATCAAGAACGTGACGTGCATGACAGGATCGAGAACATGAAGGGCAGTTCTCTCATTTCCTCCGCAGCGCGCGAGGCAGTTGTCACACCGGACGATATTCGCGCTGTCGTGGCTTTGTGGACGAATATTCCGGCAGAGCGGCTTGCCGAGGACGAAAGGGCGAAACTGCTGCACCTCGAAGATGCCCTCAAGAAGAGAGTCGTTGGCCAGGATCAGGCTGTTGGGCTCATGGCAGAGGCATTGAGGAGATCCCGTGCCGGCCTCAAGCATCCCACCAAGCCCGTCGGTTCGTTCCTGTTTTTGGGACCCACTGGAGTCGGCAAGACCGAGTTGGCTCGTGTGCTGGCCGAAGAACTGTTTGGGACTGAGTCATCTCTCATACGTCTCGACATGAGCGAGTACATGGAGAAGTTCGCTGTGTCGCGCCTGGTGGGGGCCCCGCCTGGATACGTCGGATATGAAGAGGGTGGCCAGTTGACGGAAGCAGTCCGCCGCCGTCCCTTCAGCATCGTGCTGTTTGACGAGATTGAAAAGGCGCATCCGGACGTCTTCGACATTCTTCTGCAGATCATGGACGATGGCCGCCTGACGGATGCCAGCGGCAGGACGGTCGATTTCCGCAATGCTGTTATTATCATGACCAGCAACATTGGCGGTGGATTCAACCGTATGGACAGCCTCGGTTTCAAACTGCCTGGCGAAAAGGGCGAAAACGAGGCGCATGCCGCCTCCATGATGGATGAGCTCAAACACAGCTTCAAACCGGAGTTTCTCAACCGGGTCGATGAGATCGTCATTTTCAACCAGCTGTCTCTGGAGGACATTGAGAAGATCGTGTCGATTCTTCTTGCGAGAGTAACGAGGGAAATCGTAGATGGAGCCCTGTCGGCCTGGATGGCTGAAAACGCGGATATAAAGATACTCCTAACATCACCCCTCGAGGCGAGGGTGGAGAGGATAGCGGCAAGAGACGGCGTAACCATAGAGGAGGCGAGGAGGAGGACGCTGAAGAGGGAGGAGATGGAGAGAAACCGCTTCAAGAGGTACTACGGCATAGATATCACCGACACCTCGGTCTACGACATCGTCATAAACACAGAACTCTTCGACGTGAAGAGCACGTCAAGAATCCTAAAAAACATCGTTCTAGAACTCCTAGATTCCTTAAAATAGCCGGGGCATCCCCGTAATGCCTAGTTCCCTTCTCAGCATCCTCCTCAGGCTTGCCGCCAGCTCATTAGCCTGCCTCCTCCCTCGATTTTCCGCCCTCATTTCCGTTC
>JBNAWM010000013.1:0-19419 GCA_049699855.1 Candidatus Cryosericum sp. | reverse complement strand
GGACCGCCGTGCCCTATCGCATGATCTGGCGCTACAACCAGCGTGCGTACCGAGGACTCTTCCTGGACGCCGGGCATGTCTGCCAGAACCTGTATCTGGCCGCCGAGCCCATCGATTGCGGCGTCTGCGCCATCAATGCCTTCTTCGACGATGAGTTCAACGCCTACCTTGGATTCGATCCCGCAAAGCAATTTGTCATCTACTGCGCCTCGCTGGGGCGAAAGCTGACCTCAGCTCATCCCTGAGGACGCGGCAGAAACTCTCCGCAGGCGGCCGCTTGACATATCCGCACCCCCGCCTAGTCTTAGAACACATAGGAGGTACGCATGGCGAATGCACTGATCGTTTTCTACTCGTTGGATGGCGACGTCCGTTACCTGGCCAGGTCGCTGGCCAAGGAACTGCAGCTGGACAGCATGGAGCTGGAGCTGGTCAAGCCTCATCCGACGCGCGGCTTCATGAAGTACATGGTGGGAGGCTTCCTCGCTGCCACAGGCGCGACACCCCCGCTGCGCCCTCTCGCGCATGATGCAGGCCACTATGACCTGATCTTCGTAGGTACGCCTGTCTGGAACAGCCGACCGACGCCGGCCGTTCGCTCGTTCCTGAAGGACGCCGATCTCAAGGGGAAGCGCGTGGCCTTCTTCACCTGCTATGGAGACAATGACGTCAAGACGCAGAAGATCCTGGCCTCACTCGTTCCGGGCGCCAACGTCGCCGGACACATTGGGTTCAAGACGCCCCTGAGGTTGGACAAGGAGCAGTGTGTCAGTGATCTCGTCCGCTGGGCCAGGGACCTGCTGGACGGCTGACATTCCACAGAACCTCTGAGCCGTCGTTCCCGCCGGGCCAGCAAGATGGGATGCCCGTAGAGAACCCTTTACTTTCCGCCGCTCTTTCGTGCGCTTTGGCTGATAACCACGGTGAAGACTGAGCCCACTCCTTCCTGACTTTCCACCTGAATGTGCGCGCCAATCAGTTCGGCAAGGTCGCGAGTGATGGCCAACCCGAGCCCTGTTCCGCCTGTTGCTCGCGAACGTGACTTCTCGGCTCGGTAGAAGCGGTCGAAGATGCGAGGCAGATCTTCTCGCGCAATGCCAATACCCGTGTCCGCAATGGATAGTTCGATGGCATCCCTGGCTGAACGGGCGGCCAGCGTCACTTTCCCTCCGGGCCTGTTGAAGTTCACCGCATTCTCGACGAGGATGGCGACGATCTCTTCCAGCACCTCCCGGTTGGTTTGGGCTTCCAGCCTCCCAAAATCCGCGACCTCAAGAGCAACCGCCCGCTGGCGGGCCGCGTCCACAAAGTGCTCTCTGCTTTCTTCAAGCAGTGCATGGACGTCTATGCTCTCTCTCCTGTTCTCGACACCCTGGTTGTCCAGTCGCGACAGGTACAGCAGGCTCTCGGTGATATGCACCATCCTGCCAACGGACTCGTTGATGACAGACAGTTTCTTTCGATAGTACTCCATCTCAACGACATTCTTGGACAGTGCCACATCAATGTTTGCCTTGATGGCGGCAAGTGGCGTCTTCAGCTCATGAGACGCATCTTCCGTGAACTGCTTCAACTCCCTGTACGATTCCTCGATCGGGCGGATAGCCAGCCCGGCCAGCTTGTATGAAACGAGGCCTGTCAAGAGGACCACAAAAGGAATCGTCATCAGGAACGAGGAGGCGATGCCTCCAAGAGCGGCGTCGATCTCATCATACGTTCGTGCGACGCTGACGTAGTACGTATGCTGTTCAACGGGAGATGTATAAGCTCTCATCTTGACCAGCGTTGTCTGGTTGTTTACATCCTCAGGATATGTCCCAGACGAAAATGACCCCGGTGTGATGACAATCTTGACGGCAGCTGTCTCAGCAGATGAGAAGAGGATCGTCCCCTTTGCATCGGTGATCTCAATCACTTCGTTGCTGGCTTGAAAAGGGTTCTGGGAAAGGTTCATCGACTTCAATGTCTCAGGGGTCAGCTCTTCCCGGCTGGACAGGACTGCGGCAAGTGACGCTGCCCGTTGAGCGATACTGGCGTCAAAGCTGGCATAGAGATTCCTGGCGTAGATCACGTAGAACGAGACCATCAGCAGCACGACGATGACGAGTGTGACCATCGCATACTGCACCGACAGCTTGGTCTTCTCCCTTCGGATTTTCCGGTCAATCTGCGTCGATTTCATAGCCAATGCCCCGCAACGTTTTGATGAGTTCCATCCTGCCGTCCCCCTCGATCTTCTTGCGCAAGTTCTTGACATGGGTCCTGAGCGTGTCAGACCAGAGGCTCGCGTGCTCATCCCAGAGATGATTCTCGAGTTCCTCCTTTGGAACGACTCTGCCCCTGTTGAGAGACAGGTAGACGAGGATCTGATATTCTTTCCTGGTCAGCTCGATGGCTCTGCCACCTCGCATGACAACGTTTGTTGCGGTGTTGATTGTCAAATCGCCGATCCTGATGACGGATGTCTTCTCGCTCTTCTCACGCCTGAGCAGAGCATGGACGCGGGCAAGCAACTCGCGGAAGTCAAAAGGCTTGGTGAGATAATCATCCGCGCCTCCCACAAAACTCTCGATTTTGTCGTCAACGCCGCTTCGCGCTGTCAGCATGAGCACGGCCATCTTGTGTCCGCGCGCGCGGAGCTCGCGCAGCACGGTCATGCCATCAAGCTTCGGAAGCATGATATCCAGAATGATGAGATCATAGGCCAATTCGACCTCGATCTTGCTCAAGGCCTCCCGGCCGTCAAATGCCTGGTCCACCGCAAAGAAATTGTCTCTCAAACCCTCGCAAATTGCATCGGACAGGGAACGCTCGTCTTCAACCACTAGTATACGCACGGTTCTCCTCTTTCCAGCGGCTGGACCCCTTGGTCTCTATGGACACGCTGCTGCAAGCCATTGTATGCTAAAAGTCCCGTTGTGCGATGAGAAAAACTCCGGGGGTGTCCCCGGAGTTTTCTGTGAAACAGGCAGACAAGCTAGTTCCCGGATTGAACTTCCTCCTGGACGCTGTCTGTGTCAGCAGTGGTCGAGGCCTTCTCGCCACCAGCTTCCGTGCTCTTTTCCTCGGCTCCGTCCGCTGCCTGCATCGTGAGAACCGAACCAGTTCCAGCATCGACCTTGACCTCGCTCAGTGCGCCCTGAGCATCCTTGATGGTGACGCTGTAGACGAGATACCCATTCTCATTCTCAAGTCCCGTCTTGACGACCGTTCCGGGGAGCTTTGCCAGCGCAGCCTTCTCAGCGTCGGCTTGTGCAATCTTCGCGCTTCCCTGAAGAGCGGCACTCTCGTCTGCTTCGTTCGCCGCAGTGGTGTCAGCCACCTTGATGCTTCCGGTGTAGCTCGGCTCCTGAATGTTGCTGTCGGCGGTCTCTGTATCGCCTGCAGTTGCCGCGACGGTCGCCTGCGTAGGAACAGCCGCGGTTCCTGCCGCAAACACCTTATGGCTTCCAACAAGAAGGACTGCGCTTGCGACCATCAAACCTGCCAGTGCTACACTCACTACGATTCTCTGTTTCATCCAGCACCTCCTGTGTGCCAAGATTATTGGAAGCTCTTTTTGAACTTCCTGGCGTAACTGTACAGCCCCTCCCGTGAAGAAGCCGTAAAGAAAGCCCGGCACATTGAGAATCCGCCTTCACGACTGCGCCAGACCGCATCAGAAGCGGGTACATGTCCATGCCTGCGCGCCAGCTTGGTTGACGCCGGCGGCGCACGCGCTATCCTGCATCTATGCCCCGACGAAAAGCAGCAGTCATAGCACCCCCGAGAAACACGTCCTCTGATGAGGCGGCTCTTCGCGCCCTTTACCGCGCCGATCCGACACGCATCCTGCCAAACCCCCTGTGGAAGACCGTTCAACGCCTCGCGTCGCTGGAATGCAGGTTCATTGCGAACGAGGCGCAGACAACGGGTGTCGAATTGCGCGAACCCGGCAAAACGCTCATCTATGGCACGCGAACGCAAAATCCTCTGATGGCCGCGTCAGTGAAACTGGACGGCGTCCCCACCGTGTGGATCCACAATGACTTTGTCGCTCCGCTTGCCCCCTGGTTCGAGCACAGAGAGGCCTTCCTGCGCCTGATCCACTCCGAAGACGAGCTGCCATTGCACGCGACTGTCCCCGGGTATGCCATCGGCGAGGTCGACACAGCCACTGAACTGCCGCTGGTGGCCACCATCCTGCACGCCTGCTATGACACCCCCACGCCCGGGACAGACGAGATCGCAGCTTGGACCAGGCGTCCGGTGTTCGACCGAGGCGGCTGGCTGTGGGTCATCGACCGAAAGACCAGGCGCCCTGCCGCACTGGGCATTGCGGAGACAGACACCATCACCGGCGAGGCATCCCTTGAATGGATCCAGGTTCTGCCCGCCTATCGAGGACTCGGGCTGGGCACTATGCTGGTGCAGGAGCTGGTTTATCGCCTTGAACAGAAGGTTGCCTTCACGACCGTTACATTCCGCGTGAAAAACCCGTATCAGCCCGAACACCTGCTCCGACGCTGTGGCTTTACCGGCCGCGACGTCTGGTGGGTCTTGCACCGATAGCAAAAGCCCCGCCAGGCGGGGCTTCCTTGCATACAGAAAGCGCTATGCTACTGGCCGACCGTGCCCTGCGGGGTGACCTTCGTGTCGCCCGTCTGCGTGGAGCTCGCGCTCGGGTTCTCGGTTCCCGTGACGGTCGGGTTCTCGCTGAGCGTCTGCGACGGTGTGGCAGTGGGAGTCGTCTCCGATGGAGCAGGAGCGGCTGAGGCCCCGCCACAACCAGCGGCAATGATGACCGTGCCCATCAGCAAGACCGCAATCAGGAGACTTGTTGTTCTTTTCATGATGAACCACCTCTTTTTCGGTTTTATTTCACAAGCACTGATGTTGTACTCCTGATTCCGCCCTCGTCAAGGTGAAACCCGCCACAATGATGGCGATGGCCGATCCCGTCCATTCCACGTGAAGCTGCTTTCCAAAACCGGTCAGATGGTCAGCGCACCCCCGTGGTCCTTGAGCCAGCGCCTGCGCTCCCTGTAGTCTGGCAGGACCGACGCGACGACCGCCCAGAAGCGTGCCGAGTGGTTCATCTCCCGCAGGTGCGCCAGTTCATGCACGACGACATAATCCACGACCTCCATCGGAGCCATGACAAGGCGCCAGGCAAAGCTGACCGTACCGGTCGAACTGCACGAGCCCCAGCGCCGCCTGGCGCCGGTGATGCGCAGCGGGGGGACCGGTACACCAACCAGCGGGGCGTAGTGCTGGACACGCTCAGCAAGCAGCTCACGCGCCCGGGCGCGATACCACTCCTCGAAGACCACTTCTCCTCGGTCGAATACCACCATATCCAGACTGAACCCCGTTTTCTCGTCAAAGAGCAGCGGCTCCTTCTGGAATGCAGCGACTGCGAACGGCCACTCCCGCCCCAGGTAGGTAAAGCGCTCGCCCGTCAGGAAGTCATGCTTCGGCACAAGCGACGCGCGACTGCGAGCCTTGGCCAGCTTGTCCTCGATCCAACCCGCCTTGTCCCGCAGCACGGATTCCACAAACCATACCGGCACACGCGTGGGCGCCCGCACCACCAGCGTCGCATCCGGCCGTACCTCCAGTCCGATGGAGCGCCGGCGCGACCGCACCAGCACATACGCGCCCGCGACCGGACTCGTACGCTGCTCCCCTTCCGGCTTCCTCACCCCCATAACCTCACCAATTGTGAATCCCTTTGGTGTCAGGCACCAAGGTCTTCACACTCCAATCGGCACAGCCGAGTATCAGTCGGTTCCCAGGTCCCACGTTTTCCATGCGAGTATTGTGCTCCCTTGTCGTGGAAGCGCAACCCACACCCCAGAACACTGTACAAACGACGCGTCAGATCACCATCGAACCATCGGTTAGTCCTGCAGCATCGTGGCTAGACTGCTTGTCCTCTGCCGACAGCACCAGACCGCGAGTGACAGGGTCGGTGGTGCAGCAGACGAGAATGGCGTGAGGGGATTCTTTACTCTTGGCGAGATCCTAGCTACGTAGGGCGAAGAGGGCAGGCGACGGTGACAAATACATGCTGTTCCTGTCTTGCAGAAAGAGGGAACGGGGAGAGATATCAGTGTCAATCAGAGCGCACCCCTGTTGGTCGAGATTTTAACGTTCCTTTAACGTTGGAGGAGTATGATACGTGCGACAAAGAGCAAGGGACCGATCTTGTCAGAAAAGGAATGGAAACATTGTCAATCGACTGAGTGAGTTGTTCTACATGGCAATTGGTCGAGACGAAGAACCTGCAAGAAGGACATGTGGGGAGGGAGAGATGACAAGACCTCGAACGGTCGTGACGAGGATCGTCGTTGCGGTGTCACTATGTGCAGCGCTCTTACTAGCGGTACTGTTCCTGTTCTCCGGCAAGAGACCGACAAACATCCTGACAAGCACAGCGTTTGTCCCCAAGCAATCGCTTCCTGTAGGAAGCGTCCCGGTCATTGAGAAACAAGCACGTGATATCAACAACAACAGCATTGTTCTTGAGGGACGCAAAATACTGATCTTTAGTAACAAAGCGTGCGGCAGTTGTACCTATCTCACATTTCCGTTGATCGAATGGGTGCGGGAGTTCAGAGATGTTTCTTTCTGCTATATAGAGAAGAGTGACCAGATCCCCCTGATCTATGCCGAGCTGAAATCTGACCCCAATTTCCACATCATCGCCGATCATACCAGTCATCTTTATAAAACCTTTGGAGAACCCAGCACCCCGAGCATCTTCTTTGTCGATGACAGCAATCGAGTTGTGTGGAAGAACACGGGCTTCTTGATAACAGACTGCAAGAAATACGAAGAGAGGATCAGAGATTTCTCCCTCGGCAAGACGGTCTTTGATGGCTACCAGGATAACATCGACATCGGGAAACCTTTTCCTAAGATCACTTACAGCGACAGAGGAACAGCGATCAACTTGCCAACCGATTATCTGGGAAAACCGACTCTCATGCTCTTCCTGTACTCTTCCAGCAAGGCAAGCAAGGATCTTGTGGAGACCCTGTCGGCATCTGCCTTGGCAAATGATGTTGCCGTCAACAAAGTAATCGTTTTCGCAGGCATCACGGAGGATACTGTCCAACGCAACCTGGATTTTGCGGAACGCTTTTCCCTGAAACAACTTGAGTATGAGGCCAAAGAGGCGGAATTGTCCAGGCAAATCGACTTAGCGTACGTGCTGCAAGAGACAAAGGACTTCAAGAGCGCGGCTGTGATCGAAGATGATTTCTTCGAGATCTCCAACAGAATTGCCTTGGTAGGCGGTCCCTTCATGTGCATGCTGGATGCCGAGGGACAGGTATTGAACATCAATGCGGTCAAGTTCGATACGCCAGACAAGTGTGCCAATCTCTTCAGAGAGTGCAAGAAGGTCCTAGAAGAAAGGAGGTAATACTATATGACAAACGTGAGACGCTGTCGGATGACCGTTCTATTCCTACTCTGCGCTATCTTGCTGGCAGGTCTTCTGAGCCCCTTGGGCAGAACCGTTCTTGCGGAAGACTGGCCAGCGGAGTGCTACGTACCCGGAGCGTACTGTATCGGGTGTCTTTTCGACTGTTCCCTCAACGGAATCAGATACTGGAATGTCTATGAAGGAGTGTGCACAACACCAACCCACTATCCCTATTCCGGTATTTGCACTGGCTATCTCATTCTTGGGTGCCAGAATTACTGCCCTTGACAACGCAAACTGACTCGTGGGGTTTCCCGACATGAGAAAGATGATCAACGCTATTGTTGCCATTGTGATGTTCATGGCGTCTTTCTGCACTCTCTACGTCTGCGTCAACATCACGAGCCTCGACAGGGAACTGGACGATTACATGCGGAGAACCCCCTACGCTTCTACCATCAGAGTTGGTGAGCTGGGATACTTCTCGAGACTGATCATGGGAGTCTCCGAGGGGATGAACAAGCTGAACAATCTTGTCTACTACTCCGCCGCCGAAATCACTGCCTCATCATTCCTGTCCCAGCATGACACCCCCCCTCCCGCCCTCACCAACATGGAGGTTGCCCGTATCCGACGTCTGAGTGACATCGCAGCCGTTTTTGAATTCGATCAAATGGATTCCATCATTCGTTGGACGGTGGAAGCCCCCGTTGGACTCGGCGACGTAGTCTGTCCGATGACAGCTGATTATCTCTCGGCACTCCACCCGCCTCTCAAGGAGGGGAGGTACTTCCAGAAAAGCGACCCCCTCAACGTTCTTCTGATACAAGAAGACTATGCAAAGAACATCGTCACGGAACCCGACATACTTGGTAAGAGCGTCACGGTGTATACCAATACGGGGAAGGAACAGTTCACGGTCATCGGAGTCCTCGCCCGTATACCCTCTTCGTACCTCGGAAGCACAAGCCTGCCAGCCTCCGTCGTGATACCGTATCGGCCAGGAACACGTATGACGTCCTATGTGCGGGGCGACGGTCAGATCATCCCTCTGCCAGCAAGACCTCAATTGTGGATCATCCCACAAGAAGGACATGAACAAAGGCTGCTGGCGAAGATCCGGGAAATCCTTGGTAACGAGAAGTACAATGCGGTGACCTCATCCTCAACGTGGGAATTTGAGAATTCCCTTGGCGTCCAAGTGCGGAGAGAGCGTGTCAAGACTCTTTCCGCATCGTCCGCCCTCACCCTTCTCATTGGAATCATGACCATCGGCAGTCTCATATATTTCAACATGTCATCGAGACAACGCGAACAGGGGATCAGGATGTCCATCGGCGCAACGAAGGTGCAGGTCACGCGTGAACACGCTGCTGTCCTTCTGAGCTTGCTCTGCATGATCTTCCCGATCGCGGTTGTAACGCTCCAACTGCTTCTCCCTCTGTTCACCAAGTACAATGCCTTGGGAGAGTATGTCAGCCCTTATCGATCCGCCGCGGATGTTCTCCCTCTTCGCATCGACACTACCGCCGTTGTGGCCGCATTCGGGTTGCTGGCCGTCCTTGTTGTCACAGTTTCCGCCGCGGTCACTCTCCGGGCGCTGCAAGGGGGTCCCTCCCGTCTCCTGTCGCCGTCTGCCAATATGGCACAGAGGCAGACACGATTCATCGTTGCCCTGGCTCTCGTGATGATCGTCACCGTTGGCGCCATGTTCATCTCGGTTTCTCAGATGAACACTATACAGCAGACAACTCAAGACCTCCTCCTTGACGTTCCCGAAGAGGCCTTCTGGATCAGCCCAGTACAATCTACGATTCCCTACGCTGACGTGGGGGCCAAGTACTCCCTTGACGACTACCGCGCTATCCGCGAAGCCCTAGCGGGCCGGGCGTTGGTTGGATGCAGGATAGTCACCCCAATGAGTGCGACCATTCCGCTGCCGTCGGGAGGAGACTTCAGCCTACGCATCTCCGGTGCCACCGAGGATTTTCCTGCGATCTATGGCATGACGATGGAGGCGGGCAGATTCCTCACCGATGCTGACGCTGCAAGATGCGTCATAGGCACTGATGTTGCAGAGTCCATGAATCTGAAAATCGGTGACACTCTCATGGGAGACGACGTCATAGGCATTCTCCAAGCTCATTCCTCCTTGATAGACGACACTGTATACGTTCCTCTGGCAGATTCCTATACGATTCTGAGTCCTCAAGAGTTGTCAGTCCTCCTGCTGGTGAAGCCTATTGACAGACAGGATAACGAGGGGATCACAGAAACCATCCTCAGTCTCCTCGAGAGCAGACACCCAGGATATTCTCGGGGAAGCGCCATCGACGTGCGCGAAACCATCGGTGCCATTATCCGTTCTCGAGAAGGGGCGTATGGCCTGTTGTTGGTCTTCACCCTCTGTTCGTTCCTGTCGGCATTGCTCTATCTTACAGCCATGTTCCTGATCGAAGGGGTCCAGAAGACCAGAGAGATTGGGATCAAGCGGGCTGTCGGGGCAGAGCGACGGATGATTCAGCAGGAGTTCCTGTGGAAGGGACTAAGGATCGGTCTGACAGCGTTGGGTATCGGGGTTGGCGGGGGTGCTCTGGCAAGTTTTGTCCTGGCCAAGAGCGAAGGAATGACGTTCTCTCTGCAACCCGGCCTCCTGCTCGGCTTTGTCGTGAGTTGTTGTGCGTGTCTCCTGCTCGCCTCGTACATCCCGGCACGGTATGCCTCCAGCATCACACCGGTAGAGGCGCTGCACAGGGAATAGCTACTTGCTTCATAGGGAGGAACCGTGATACGCCTGGAAGATGTCTGGAAAGTCTATGAGAAGAAAGGAGTTGAGGTCAATGCGCTGCAGGGAGTGTCACTTGAACTTGCAGAGCACGAGTACGTCTCTGTCACCGGCACGTCTGGGTCGGGCAAGACAACACTCCTCAACATCATGGGAACTATTGATACACCGACACGGGGAGCGGTGTACTTCGAGGACAGGAACATCACAGACCTGAACGACACGAGCGCGTCACGGCTCAGGAGAAAGGCGATCGGCTTTGTATTCCAGACGTACAATCTCCTGCCGGACTTGATGGCGTGGGAGAACGTTGCGCTTCCCCTGTACTATGACGGGCTTCGGGACAAGAATGAACGCAAGAAGCGGGCGATGAAACTGCTGGAGCGCGTCAATCTGTGGGAACGAGCAACTCACCTCCCTTCAGAACTGTCAGGAGGAGAAGAACAGAGAGTGGCTATTGCACGCGCATTGATCAATCATCCGACCGTCATCCTGGCCGATGAGCCGACCGGCAACCTGGATACGCGCGCAACCGATGAAATTATCGCCCTGTTTGAGGACATCTACGCCACGGAAGGAGTGAGTCTCGTCCTAGTGACCCACAATCTTGAGATCGCAGACAGGGCCACGAGATGTATCCATTTGGTCGACGGTCGGATCGAAGAGCAACGATACGCCTACGTACCTTCCTTTCCACCACCTGGACAGGAACAGGACGGCAAAGAGGGTGAAGAGGAGACCGTCGAGCAGCTTGGAGGCAGGAAGATGGCGGGTGAACCAGGAGCGCAGACGCTCGGAGGAGACCCCTGCTGCTGCAAGGACGGTGATGACAAGAAGGGGGAGGATAAACAGGAGGTTGTACAGGAGAAGCAGGAGGACAGCATGGCTGTGAAGACCCTGGTTGGCAATGATGAGTCCGATGGTCGGCAGGTAGGTCTGGCCCGTGCAGAGGAACTCCAGAAGAGCTACCGGGAATGCGACGAGGAATGCTCAGACTGGCATCAGGCGGCTGCCTGCGACGGCACGGATCAGGGAACGGATCCTGCTCTTCTCCTCTCCGGGGAGCTGCAGGGTCATCTCCTGAGCATGTCCATGAGCAGAACGGACTGCATCACGGAAGGAAAGGGCAGCAAGGAAGGCGGACAGGAGACCAGGGACCCCGTAGAACCAGCGGGCGATGGTACTGAACCAGCTGGTACTGGTGACGACCCGCTCCAGACCAAGACCGGCAAGGAAGTAGGCACAGAAGATACCAGCAGCAAAGGAGCAGCCTGTCAGGAGGATCTGTCTGCGGGAACCACTGCGGAGAATGATGTAGGAGAGGAAGAAGAGGAGGGTGGCAAAGGCACAGGGATTGATGCCGTCGATCAGACCGGCACCAAGGACCGTACCGATGGAAAGAGTGGAGGCTGACTGCGAAGTATCTGGTGCTGTCGTTGTTGTTGTCAGATGACTGAGGAGAAAGGCAGTATCCTGGGCAGTTACAGTGACAAGGAGAGAAGGGAGGCGAGATTGGATGTCGTCTGCACGGATGAGGACAGTCCTGCCGATGAAAACAATCGGGATCACATACCAGTCTTCCTCAGGAACGTTGTAGAGGAGGTCCAGGTTGTGGCGAAGGGATGCGCTGGTGAGATCCCCAAAGCTGTACCGATGGACCTCAACGGGGATGCCAGAGGCAGTCAGCTGGTCAAGATAGACAGCAACCTCCCGGCACTCGCCACAGATTTCAGAAAGGAAGACGGCGATCGGGACAGGAGTAGCAGAGGTATTGTCAGAGACTCCGGTGGTCTTCTCGGCACAGCCAGGAAGAAGGAAGGCGAGGCAGACCATTGCAACAAGTACGACACCGGCCCTTCTCATGGTCAACCGTCCCATGAAACCATCTTGCTCGCCTATAGGGTGCCCTTAAACAGGTCCACCGACGGGAACAGAACTGTCCACTGCATACCCCTGAGCGGCAAGGAGAAACCCTGCCGATCCTGAGCATCGAAACTCGTCACCGACGCCTCGGTTGCACGGAGGCGCCCCAGAACCTTGCCAGAGGAATCCAGCGCGTAGTACAGCTCGTTCCATCCGGCGTCCGGATACCCGATGATCAGCAGGTCACCTTCGCTTGCCAACGAAGCCTGGAGCGGTCGCTCGGCATCCGTCGGACCCTGTTGATAGAGCTGATCCAGAAGCACGTTGACCTTCTCGGGCACAGTCACCGCGGGAACGGCCGCTACTGTATCGATGCAGTAGACTTTTCCATGTCCATGGGTGAAATAGAGCAGTGATCCGATGCGGGCGAAACTTGCATCAGCGTCCGTCACAAGATTGCCATCAAAGCCTGATGCATTGCTGCATTTCATCCATGTCCCCTTCCCACCGCTCATACGAATAAGCCAGAGATCGAATCCTGCGTCATTGGTGGCGGCAGCGCTGGGCACGTCAGCAAGGACAAATCCGCTATCGAGGCTTCCACTACCATAGACGACCATGACTTGCATCAGGCCGGATGGAATCGGAACGCTCAGAGTCTGCATGGTGAATCCCGATGCAAGAGGATATTGTGTTACCGTGATGGCTTTGCCGTTCAATGTCTTCTGTGGAGCCGCATTGAGCTCCCTTGGAGCCGCGACGAAGGCATGCTCTTCCGGCGCGTACCATCGGCAAACAGAGCCTCCTGCTTGCTGGGAATACCATATCTCCTCCGGTGGCACGAGGAGCTGGGCATCGTCTGACGTCACCGTGAGAAGCGCCGTCGCCTCCGTTGATGTTCCTTCCCGACCCCAGTGCTAGACGGCAAGGAGAGGTGTCCCAGCAGACCAATGCAGTCCATACCCAATATTCTTGTCGTTCACGTGAAGGACGGGGGCACTGGTGCTCGCCAGTCTGTTCTGACTCACGTTCCACGACAATAGGACTGCATCGTAGACGTCGTATCCCGGCGATTCGGCATTGGCCTTCACCATCGCGCTGATTTCAATGCTCGTGCCGTTATTCTCAGTCACCGGGATCTTTGGTGCACACCCGGCAACGACGCCGATGAGTATGACCAATACCACTGCAAGACGTGCTCTTGTGCTCATGTTGTACCTCCACTGTAAGTTCTCGTGTCCAGTCTCACGCTGGAGACAAACCTCCACCACATCATTCCCCCTCAGCCCGCTCCTCTTCATCAATGACGGACGATGCTCCTCACGTAGCGGGCGAGCGTTCTGTCTGCGGATGAACCCGTAAGGCTGTACGGGACCACTGCTTTCACGGTGCGGTCCGGAGCCACGACGATCAGACTCGTGGAGGATGACTGTCCGTATGTCAACACATAGGACCAGCACGTATCGGCGATGACCGTGACGCCGAGATGGTGTTGATCGACATACTCCTCGACCTTGGCCACCTCACCCCGGTTGATGGAGGGAACTAGGCGCATATTCTGCGCTGATGTCTGGGTAGACTTCGAGCTGTACAGGTCGTGATAGTCAAGTGCGGCACGCCAGCGCGCTTCGTCATAGATAGACACAACAAGGACGGGGTCAGCCACATCGCTCAGCTGTGCAAGCAAGTCTGCCTGCAGCTTCATGCTGTCTGTACTCAGATAGGTTGAATGAGACAGCAGGAAGACAGTATCTCTGTCCGTGGAGACTGGGGCCACAGGGGTCCCGGCGCACAAGGGGGACACCAGCTTCTCGCCCACCTTCGGCGTTACCTCGCTGCCCGAGAGCACCCCTGATTGAGAGTGACTGAACTGGCCCAACGCCTCGTTCAACTCGTTCCATACCAGTTGCAGCTTGACGCCTATTGCCTTCCACGCAATCGTACCATTCTCCCTGATGAGAAAGACCGCCGTGGCAACAGCGTCGTGGCCGCTCAACTTGCTGGCGGCTTTCCTCTCCTGGTCGACTGCCAGCCGCATGTGCGGCCCAGCAACGACACCACTTCCATCTGTCCCCACCATCAGGAGGACAAACTGAATACCCGGGTATGCCACACCCAGTCCTTCGGCCACCCCTGCATACTCCGAGCACGAAGCACAACCCGGGGCGGCAATGATGCAGCACGTTTGAGTGCCACGCAACTGGATCGCAGCTCCATTTGCTGTGGTCGGAAGGCTGTCGAGGGGGAATAAATCACCCGGGTTCAGGGCAGCTGCCTGTTCCTGCTCAAGCTGCGAGCGGGCCGTTGCCAGTGCAGACCGTTGCGCCCCCGATGAGCGAGCCATCAGGATGACGGCGATCATGGCTGCCACGCCCACAACGGCTGCCGCGATCAGGACGATCCCTCGTCTACGAGGCCTCATTCAGGGCTCCATCCACCATGTACATGCGTCGGTGCGCATTTTCCGCCACCTCGTCGGAGTGCGTAACCACCAGGAGAGTCTTGCCCGAGTGGTTGAGGTCATCCAGCACCTGCATGACGGCAGTCACATTTGCTTCGTCCAGTTCGTCGGTGGGTTCGTCACACAGGATGATTTCTGGGTCGTTGACGATGGCACGCGCTACAGCGACTCGCTGCTTCTCACCACCGGAGAGTTCGGATGGATAGTGCTGCATGCGATCGGTCATGCCGACACGTTCCAGGACGGCTGCAGCCATCCGCTGGGCCTCCTTCCTCTTCACGCCTCCGATACGGGGGACGAGCGCCACATTGTCCAAGACCGACAACTCCGGCAGCAGTTCGAACTCCTGAAACACGAAACCGATCCTGTGATTGCGGAATCGGGACAACTCCGCATCGTCGAACTTGAACGGGTCGATCGCATCATACAGGACCTTGCCGTCCGTAGGCGTGTCCAATGTTCCCACAACGTTGAGCAGGGTCGTCTTGCCCGATCCCGATCGTCCTCGAATAGAGACGTAGTCACCGTTCTCGAGCGTCAGATCTACCCCCTGCAATGCCCGTACCTGAACGCGCACACCATCGTACACCTTCTGAATGTTGGTCGGCCGGATCATAGTTGCTCCTCCTAGGTGTAGTTACAGGTTCCTCAGTTCACGGGAAGGAAGGACATTCCCTGAACGCCGGGCCTGGCTCCGAGCAGCGACGAGTGACACGATGAAGGCAAGCAGGCAGGCGACGACCAACCATGGGAACGACGTCGACGTGATGGCATACGATGGCCGCTCGGTCGCGACCGCTACCAGCACCATCAGGAGCGTCCCGATGACGACCGAGATGCCAGCGACCAGGACGTTGTGGGTCAGGTGGAGCCGTGTGAGCTGCGCCTGAGATGTCCCCAGGGCCTTGCGGACGGCCGTGTCCCGTCCCTTGAGCTGGGCATACAGGTAGAGTTGATTGGCGAAGACGACAAAGCCCTCCAGGAGCCCAAAGGCAGCGAACAGCATGAGGAAGCCGGCGAGCGCCTGAGTCGATGCATCGATGGCGTTTACCAGGGCGCCTCCGTCGAGGAATCCCAGAGAGGCAACTACAGCGGGGGAGACACAGGAACGCACTATGTCCTCAACAATCTGCAGCACGCCTGGCTGGACCCCTGCAACGAGCAGAGTGGTGCTCTTGCTGCTTCCTACCCACATGCTGGTCCGTGTATCGAGGGTCGTGAAGAGGGTACGGTTCATGGTAGAACTGTCGGTAACGTCAAACTGGCCCACGATCCGGACCGCGCCGCTGCTCAGCAAGGTGGAACCCAGGCTGCCTTCTCCCTGGTTGGGGGTCTCGTGGAGCATCTTCCAGACGTCAGGACCCACAACCGCTTCGAGACCAGAGACCTCCGGTGACATCCCCATTCTGGTCCCCTGCGTAAGTGTAAGTCCGTAGAAGGTGGGCAAGGCGGTATCGCCGGACACAACCCTGATCCACTGATGGGGGTCCCCTTCGGCGCTGGTCCAGAAGATCTGTGTATTCTTGAGCTCGGCTATCGGATAGCCGGCTTGCCCCAGGCAATCCTTGATCTGCTGCAGCTGTTCGGGAGTGACCGGCGTGCTAGAGGATGTGCTGATGCGGGCCACATTGCGTCCGAGGAGTAGCGCGAACTCGCGGTCGCGCTGAAGCCCGAGAGACAGCTCAGACAGAGGGAGCAAGGCGAACAGTAGGCACAGAGCAACCGCCAGCGAGCCCCACAGGTCCAGCTTCAGGACGTCGAAGCGTGAGTGGACCCCGCCGCGGAACCGGATGCCGGTACCGGGGTTAATGTGGAAGATGCCCCATGCAGGGATGAGAGCGGACAGGATAGCAATGACCAGAAGCAGCACGAGGGATGCCAGGAAGGCAAGTGGAGAAAGGCGCAGGGAGAGATCCAGGTAGCCAGGTCCTATACTGGTGACCGCTGCAGAGCGACTCTCGTTGATGACATCGACGGCGCCACTCTGAAGCAGGGTCTGCAGTATTCGTTGTCAAGGTAAGGAGAATAGGGCTGGAAAACCCCCAGGCGGCTATAGCCATTAAACATGCCTCTGCTATTAACCCCAGGGTCACTGAACGACGCGAAGTGCCCAGTGCGCGCCGGACGGCAACGGACCGGACCCGGGTGGCGAACTCGGTGTACAGGGAGACTGCCACAGCCAGGAGGCAGCCAACAAGCGTGAGGAGGGCGTACCCGGTCAGCAGGGACAGAGTTCTGGTCCGCACGGTGATCCCAACCACGCTGGGGACCATGTTGTTGCGCGAACTGGCCTGCAAAGTGGTATCCGCATTCTCTTTGAAGCGGAACATGTGGAGGACCCCGCCCCGGCAATGTCAGGGTTGGTACCGGGTTCCGTTAGGATCTGGATCATCGGCGTGTCCTTTTCCTGGCCGACAGGGGTGGCAGGAGCGTAGCGGAAGATGGTAGAGTTTGGGTCACTGTATGGGGAGAGGTAGCCACTCGATGAAGCCAAGCCCTCCTCTTTCTTGGCCAGGACACCGATGACACGATATGTCCGAATCCCATCAGAGATGGTCTGGCCTACCGGGTCCCCGCTGGAAAACAGGAGGACGGCCAGCGTGCTGCCGATAATGACATCATTCTGCCCATCAGACACGGTGAAGTCCCTCCTGCGCTCGATGGTGAAGTTCCAGAGAGTCAGCTGACCGGGTGACATGGGAAGACTGGGGACCATCTGCTGTCTGCCACTGACGGAAAGCGTCAGGAGCGAGGTTCCGAAGGTCTTGAGCCACAAGTCGCGTACGCCGGGGATGCGCCGCATAGCTGCGAAGTCCATCGCAGAGAACACCGACGTTGTCCCGCCAACCCCTTTGTTGGCAGGATCGTTGACGGGAGCAGTTATCGTAAACGAAAACTCTTTTGCCTGAAGGAACCCCTTCATCATGATGTCCATCATGCCCGTCGGGGACGTACCCGCTGTGAATGAAGGGCTCAGCCCCACTGATCGGTACATGGCAAGACTGGTTTTCGCCCCTGCCTCCGTGATTACTCGACTGGCACACAGGACATCGACGACGTCGCACCCCATCTTGCGCAGCTCTTCCTCCTTGCTCTCCCGTTGAGCTGAGCGCAGCGCGAGGCCCATGGCGGCGACCGAGGTGGCGATGATGCTGGTGAGCAGGAGCACGACGAACACTACGATCATGCGTCGTGAGATTCTGTAATTCATGGCATCATGCCCTCCCTTTGTCATCTTCAGTTACTTCAGATAGTTAGTAGAGCAAGGATTAGCGCACTGTTCGAGACAAACCCATTCACCGTTGATCAACGTTATCACGCCAAAGATCTGTTCACATCCCGTCTGGTGGTTGACGATACAGGCGGTCTCCCAGTAACAGTTGTAATAACAATCGGCAGACACCGCATGAACACCAGGGACAACGATTGAGACCAGAAGCAGCACAATGAGACCAATGGTCCACAGGAGTACGGTCCTTCGCTTCTTCATATGTGCGTCCTTACCCGATTCAGCCACGCGGCTGTACAGGAACCATACACCTCCAATGTTAACTGAGCGTTAAGGGATGCCTGTCCGCCGTATCTGTAAGCACGAAATGTATGGTATACTTAAATTGAAAAAGGCCATCCAGGAGGGAATGCGTGCGAGTACTGATCGTTGAAGACGAGCCGACGATGTTGTCCGCTCTGTCCGATGCCCTGACACATGAGCGACTGACTGTCGACACCGCCGCTGATGGACGGGATGCATTGGGAAAGGTACACGTCGAACAAGCATATGACCTGATTCTGCTGGATCTGATGATGCCGCATATGGACGGGCTGACGTTCCTGCGGACTATCCGCTCCGAAGGGTACGCCATGCCGGTCCTGATCCTGACGGCACGTGACATGACCAGGGACAAGGTGACGGGCCTCGACACCGGCGCCGATGACTACCTTACCAAGCCGTTCGATCTGAGTGAACTGCTGGCGCGTGTGCGCGCGTTGCTTCGGCGACGCAACGACGCAAAGACGACTGTTCTTACTGCGGGGAGGGTCGTGCTGGATGTGGCGTCGCATCTCTGCATGGTGGCGGGACAGCCGGTAGTCCTGAGTCCCAAGGAAGAGCAACTGCTGGAGTACCTCCTGCGCAATCAGGGACGCATCGTCCCCCGCGAGGAACTTGAGGATCACCTGTGGGGTGAGCAGACCTCACTGTGGTCCGACACCCTGCGGACACACGTTCGGTACGTCCGTGCGAAAGTGGACACTGATCCGCACGTTCCCCTCATCACGACGGAACGGGGGCGGGGCTATGGCATCCTGCGGCCACCTGTAAAGGAGCCACAGCAGGACTAGGCGCACGCTGTCACCCTCTTCACGGAATCCTGCACCGGTACACCATGCTATCCATGGCGCAGTACAGCACCCCTGGATCCGTGCTTACCGTCAACGTCTGTCCGCCAAGCGACGATAACCCTTGGTTCATCCGCAGCCAGCGAGTCTCGCCCGGCAACAACACAAAGACACCTCCGCTCGACGTGCCAGCAAACAGGCACCCCCTCCCATCCTTTGCCAGCGCCTGGACAGAACCGTAGTAGACACCGATCCGGGACAGTCCCTTGTTGATGGGCGTCCAGGTATCACCTGGTGCACCGGTCCAGATGCCCCGAGCCAATGAACCGACGTACATTCTTGATGACGACTCGACGAGCACACTGGACAGCCAGCTGAGGTCGGCAGAACTGCCCAGCATCGGGCGGTCTGTGAGCTGGACGCTCTTCCACAGGAGCCCACCATTGGTTGATTCCCACAAACCGTCTCCGCTGACGATGGCAAGGAAGTGCCGGCCGTCAGTGGGGTCAGCCGCCAACGCTGCGACCTCAACGTAGGTTACTTGCTGCGGCGCAGATC
>JBNAWM010000012.1:0-21542 GCA_049699855.1 Candidatus Cryosericum sp. | reverse complement strand
GGTTGAGCTGAAACTCCTCGATCTTTCGGCGCACGCTGGCGCGCGCCGAGTGGACATCGATGGTTCCCAGCATGCCAACAGGCTCAGCACCAAGAATCACATTCTGCCAGACTGTATACTCAGGAATAAGCAGCATCTCCTGATGCACCATGCCGATGCCAGCCGCGATCGCCTCTCGAGGCGTTCTGAATTCGGTCTTGATCCCCTTGAAAAAAATGTCACCCGCGTCGCAGTGTTGCAAGCCATAGAGCACGTTCATGAGCGTGCTCTTTCCAGCTCCGTTCTCACCAACCAGCGCATGGATCTCTCCAGCTTCAAAGGAGACCGACACATCAGCAAGCGCAACAGTGTCGGGCGGGAACACTTTGCTGATGTGCTGCAGATCAATCAGGACATCGTGCACCAGAGACGGCTCCTTCTACTGGTATTTCTTGACCACAAGGGTTCCATCGATGATCTGCTGACGAACGCTGTTGATACGATCCAGGATGCTCTGTGGAAGGACCTGCACGGTTGCAGTCGTCACCAGATCAACCGTGCCGGTCTTCAACCCGTACTTGATGACCTGTCCGGGCTTGTAGGTGCCATCCCTGATGGTCTTGTAGACGTCCTCTATTGTCTTGCCAACATCCTTGATGTCCGAGGCAATAACATATCCCGGTTCAATGTCATTCTGATTCGTGTCAACCCCGATCGCATACAACCCTCGTTCCTTGGCAGCCTGGAGCACTCCCAGGCCCGTCGCTGCAGCAACCTGGAAGACGACATCGCACTTCTTGTCATAAAGGCTCAGTGCAGCTTGTTTGCCTTTGGCGGGATCATCCCAGATACCTGCCAGCACGACGCGCTCTACCTGAATGTCCTTATCGATGTAGTGAACGCCGTCTTCGTACGCCTTCACGAATGCCATGACCACTGGATCATCGGCCGCCGCCACGACACCGACCACCTTGTCTGCATTGATGTTCTTGATGCTCAGATCTGTCGTGGTCAGGCCCGCGCAGACTCCTGCAAGGAAAGCACTTTCCTCCTCGATGTACTTGATGGAGGTGATCGTGTTCTTGCTGTTCTGCACGATTGTGTCGATGTTGACGAAGATCTTGTCCGGGTATTTGTCGGCCATTGCTTTCAAGTTGTCCTCGAACGCATAGGAAATGACGAACACTACATCGCTGTATTGGGTAGCTGCTTCGAGGCTCGGCTCATACTTGCCGGCATCGAAATTGCATTCAATCGTTCTGGTTTCAACCCCATACTGGCTCTTGATGTTGTCGATACCTTTCTGACCGGAGTCATAGAACGCGTTGTCGCCCAGGGCCCCGTTGATAAGGTACACGACCTTGTCTGTCTTGGGACCGCTCGCAGCTGATTTGCAGCCAGTCAGAGACAGGCTCACCAGCATAAGTACCAGTAGTGCGGACAGTATTCTCTTCATGTCAGTTCCTCCTGTGTATGTCAAGCTGATTTGTTCATCGATGAGCTCAAAACGACCGCCTTGCTGTCAAAAACGCTTCGATTTCGCCTCCATCCGGCATTGATTGCTGAGCTCCTGGCCGCGTCACCGTGAGTGCGCCCGCTGCCAGTGCCCGGTACAGAGCGCTTTCCTGGCCGAACCCCTGCTCCAGTGAGGATGCAAAGGCTCCCTGGAAGGCGTCACCAGCGGCCGTTGTATCGACCGATGGCACTGGAAACGCTGGCACTTCTCCTTTCGCGAATGCGCCTGCCACGTATGCTCCCTTTTCACCCATCTTCACAATAACCGTTCCCGCTCCAAGGCCCAGCAGGTTATCGGCGGCTTGTCGTGCATTACCCGACCCACCAAGCCCACAAGCCTCGGCCTCGTTCGGCATCAGATAATCGATATCGGCAAACATGCCCGGCGACACCATGATGGACTGCCAGGGAGAAGGATCGAGAAGGACCGTGGCCCCTGCGACTCGACCAAGACGAGCCGCATCAAACACCACATCACATGGAATTTCGCATTGCAGCATCAGGACAACCCCCGGCCGCAGCGCGGCACGAAGGAGCTCGAGCTCGTGAACACCAACTGCCGCATTCGCCCCCGGAGCAACAATGATGCGGTTCTCACCGCTGCGGTCCAGCAGCACGCAGGCAATCCCGGTCGGCAAAGCAGGGTCGGTCGCAACTCCCTCAATATTCACTCCGCTGGCAGACAAGCTGGCGAGCGCCTGCTGTCCAAAAACGTCGGCTCCAACGCGCCCTATCAGCACTGCCCTGCTTCCCAAGCGAGCCGCCTGAACAGCCTGATTGGCCCCCTTGCCTCCGGAATTGGTAAACCAACTACTCGAAACGACCGTCTCACCGCCCGCCGGGACATGCTCACAGCGCATCACCACATCCATGTTGATGCTCCCAAACGAGATCACCATGGGGACCACTGCCCTCTCACGCATTCGCCCCGGACAGGCCGGGAGCAGCAGTCGACTCGCGCACGACCAGCTCGGTCGTCAGGACGACGGGGTCCTGCGATGCACGCCCATTCCTCGCGTCAAGGATGGCCCTGACAGCCATCTGACCCATGGCATAGGCCGGTTGGCGTACGGTCGTGAGCGATGGACGAAAGATTGCCGAAAAAGCAATGTCATCAAAGCCAGTCACGGATATCTCGCCGGGCACACGAATGCCTGCTTCAGAGAGCCAGGCCATCACTCCATATGCACACAGATCATTGGCACAGACCACACCCGTCATCTCCTGCATGGTTGCCCACACTGCCTTCATGGTCCGGTAGCCATCGTCGATCCCGAAACCAGCCTGGACAACCTCGAACTCTATTCCACGCAGTTGGCACTGATCAGAGAACCCTTTCCGTCGATCGTCGGCCGTGGAGATTCCGGTTGGACCCGCCAGATGCAACAGACGTCGATGCCCAAGGCTGGCCAGATGGTCGACAACTGCTTTGCTTCCACCATAGTTGTCAACACACACCTGCGAAACGAGCGATCCGGTCAACCCCCGGTCCATGACAACCACGGGCACCTGTTTTGCCAGCTCTTTCACATAGGGATCTCTGCCCGAGACGCTTGCCAGGATCACTCCGGCAACCGCCAGGTCACGCAGTGAATGAAGATACTGCTTCTCCTTCGTCACTCGACCATCGCTGTTGCAGATGATCACATTGAGACTATGCTTGCACGCTTCGTCTTCCACTCCGCGCACGATAGCGGGGAAAAAAGGATTGGCAATGTTCGGAACCACCAAGCCTACAAGCTCGGACTGACCCCGAACCATTGCACGCGCAATGGGATTGGGCTTATAGTTCAATGATTTTGCCATCTTCAGGATCTGGTCACGCAACTCCGGTCGGACCATCTCCGGCTTGGAAAACGCCCGCGACACGGTGCTGGTCGAGATTCCAAGCCTGCGCGCGATTTCCTTCATGGCTACTCGACTCGAGGAAGCCAGATCCCTGTCTGGTTTTGATACTTGCCCTTCTTGTCCTTGTAGGAGACTGCGCACAACTCATCGGCTCCCATGAACAGCACCTGAGCAATCCCCTCATTGGCGTAGACCTTCACAGGAAGCGGGGTCGTGTTGCTGATCTCAATGGTCACAAATCCGTCCCATTGCGGCTCAAGGGGAGTCACGTTGACGATGATACCAGCACGGGCATACGTGCTCTTCCCAATAACCAGACACAGAACATCGCGAGGAATACGGAAATACTCCAGACTGCGCGCAAGCGCAAAAGAGTTCGGCGGAATGATACAGAAGTCAGCCCTCATGTCGACAAAACTCTGCTCAGTGAATGCCTTGGGGTCGATGACGGCCCCCCAAACGTTCGTGAACACCTTGAATTCATCGGCAACGCGCATGTCATACCCATACGACGATACCCCGTACGAGATCACGCCCTTTGGACAATCCGCAGCGAACGGCTCAATCATTCCCGCGAGTGCATGCTCCGTAATCCAGGTATCAGACTTGATCGCCATCTCCGACCTCCCTCATTCTTGTTCCTGCAAACGCTACCATTGTGCCCATAAGTGCATCCATATCAAGTTTTCCGCAGTCCCCCGGCTCACGCCCGCCGATTCTGTGCCTACTCGTTGAAGGTGTCAGGAAGGTCATTTTCGAACAGGACAGTGTCTCCAGGACTCAATATGCTCTGCAGGAGCTGTGTAACCTCCTCGAGCGAGCGCACGGTCATGATATCCATCTCGCGAAACCCCGCGGCAAGCAGGCCCTCGCGCACCGGTCTTGTTTTTTTCGGTCCGACAAGGACTACCTTGTCCGCAGCCGCGGCCGCACGTCTTCCGGCTTCAAAGTTCGCTGATTCCTCTTCTTGTCCCAAGGATACCAGCCCCGGGGTCACAAGAATCCGCCGCGGTGAAAAAACGGCCAGCACCTCCATCGCCATCGCAAATCCAGCGGGATTGGCGTTGAAAGCATCGTCGATAATGCGGACTCCTCCCGAGCTAGCCACTGTCTGTAACCGATGCGGCGGGGCCCGCAGCGTCGCGATGTTCTCCTGAATGGTGCTCCAGGGTACTTCAAGCTCGCGCGCCACTGCTGCCGCAAGCAGGATATTAGCGACATTGTGCCGTCCCAGAAGTGACGTATGCACGGGAAAGCGCTCGTCTTGAGCTGTTACCATAGTGAAGGACAGTCCATTGGCCGTCATGGCCACCTCTTCGGCATGGAGATCACTTGAATGAGACCCATCAGCGCTCGTCCTCACAATCCGTTTGCCAGCAATGACACCCATGTCGCTTAGGACAGCGTCATCGCCATTCAGGATCACGGTCGATCCACTGGCAGGCATGCTCACAAATCCCCTCATCACTCGCTCAATGGCATCCTTGGAGCCAAACTCCTCCAAGTGCTGAAGTCCTACCGAGGTGACGACGGACAAGGTACAGGGCACCAGGCTCAGCAGGTACCCCAATCCGCCTCGTTCGTTCTCGGCAAGTTCGACGACAAACACCTCATGTTCCGGACCAAGCTGTCCTCGAATAACCCTGCAGATCCCCATGGCGGTGTTGTAACTCTCTGGAGTCATGAGCACCCGATACCGCTGCTTCAGCAGATGTTCAACAAAGAACTTGGTGCTGGTCTTGCCATAGCTTCCTGTGATGCCTACCACGATCGGACTCAACCCCTTCAGCGTACGCTGGGCATCCTGAACGTACCATCTCCGGATGAGCGCCTCGACCGGCTCCAGGATCGTTCGAGCCGCAATTACTACGAGAGGGGCTGACAGTGGTAGAAGCAGTGCTATGGCGAGCGCCACGCGTTCTTGCCTGGCAGCGAACAGAGCGGAGCAAGCTCCCACGGCTATCATACCCGCGCCGACAGTCAGCCGCCATGCTCGAGCTGTCATGACCAGGGGTTTCTTGACCGGACTGCGGGCACTCGCGTGACGTTCCCAGCCGATCCCCATGAGCCCGGCGACCAGGGCCACGACACTGACAGTGATCATGGGGGCCGCGGCCTTCACGGGCACAAGGAGCACTGCGACTCCCAGCAGTCCCAAGATGTCAAGCGCCGGGTCAGCAACCAGGCGACCTGTGTGCGTGGCAAGCCATGCAGCAAACCGTCTCGTGTCATACTCCTCAAGCTGCAACATGTGGAGCAGAAAGGCGACGCGTGCCATCATCAGCGTGATGGCCGTTCCTGCAGCCACGATTGCGGCAACCAATGTGAAGCCGGTCATGGCACCCTTTTCGCCCGTGTTCCCTGGAGGAATGCAGACACTACCGCAAGAACAAAAGCCGGATTGTCCAGATAACTGAAATGTCCGGCGTGAGCAACAACGATCAGCTTTGAATCAGGGATCAAGCGTTCCATCTTCTGTCCATCCGTGACAGGAGTCTCGGTGTCGTTCTCCCCCCATAGCAGCAGCGTCGGCACATGGATCGAGGGCAGCTCGCCGGTGAGGTCCAGATTGATCGTCTTGACCATGGACGCCCTCATCACACCACTTGCCGCACGATAATCGGGACTTCCATATCGTGCAGCGAGGCGCTCCCGCAGTACCGGTCCCCTTGTCCCGAAGACCCGCGAACTCAGTATCGTCCGAGCAGCCTTGTAGAACCGTTGGCGCACCCGGCGCCTCAAACTGACGGGTGGCCTGATACCCGCAGCATCGATCAAAACAAGAGCCTGCACGACACTAGGAGCGTGGGAGGCCAGCCATATGGCAATGCGTCCACCAAAAGAATGGCCAATCAATGTCGCCCGCGCGATGCCAAGAGACTCCAGAGCCTTCTCGACAAAGGAAGCATACTCCGCAGTACCCCAGGCTGCCGGGGGAGGACTGCTTTCCCCAAAGCCGGGAAGATCAAGCGCTACGACCCGATACGCGCCCTGCAATGCAGTAATGAAAGGCATCATGCTGGCTGCCTGACCACCCCAGCCGTGCAGCAAGACGACCGGATCGCCCATTCCCTCATCCACGTAGGCGAGCGTGATGCCGTCGACAATCGTGCGACTCACGCAGCCCCGTTACATGGTCTTGCGACCGGACTTGCCTGCCGAACCAAGTCTCAGCAGGTCTGAGACATCATAGTTGACCACGTTCGACTTACGGTCTTCATACGCCTCAAACGCCAGATCAATCAACTTTTTCAGGACTTCACGATACTGCATGCCCACCGCCTCCCACAAGTAGAACGAGAGCGCCCCGGGAATCGTATTGATCTCATTCACGTACGCCGTTCCAGATGCGTCGATGAGGAAATCGACCCGGGCGACGCCACGGCAGTCGAGCGCGCTGAAGGCTTGAACCGCCAGGTACTGCACCTTGCGGGTAAGATCTTCACCCAGGTCTGCCGGAACCTTGCGGGCCTCGGCCTTCGGCACACCCCCGCCTGAATCGGCAGTCGTCTTGTAGCCCACTTTGTACTTCGCGTCGTAATCCAGAAATGTGTGCGAACTGAAAACCTCTTCGCATGCTGATGGCGTGGGGTCATCGTTGCCCATGACAGCGCAGTTCACTTCGCGAGCGTTGACTACCGCCTGTTCAACCAGCAGCTTCCGGTCGAAGTGACTCGCAACTTCCAGTGCGTTGCGAAGCGTTTCGTGGTCGGTCGCACGCGTGATGCCGACGCTGGACCCAAGGTTGGCCGGTTTTACAAACATGGGAAATGCCAGGCGTTCCTCAGCCAGGGCAAGACACCCTTCCGGATCGGCATGCCACAAACGTCTGCTGAAACTGACATGAGGCACAACAGGGATGCCCGCCGCTCTGAACAGCTGCTTCTGGAAGATCTTATCCATTCCAAGAGCCGATCCAGTGACCCCGCTCCCCGTATAGGGAATTCCCAGCAGTTCGAACACGCCTTGAAGCGTTCCATCTTCCCCATTGGTACCATGGTTGCACAGCAACGCCACATCAATGGAAAGTGGCTCCAAAGACAGGTTATGGCCCAGAACAGTCCGGTGCTCCCGCTGAACCATGAGAGCGGACTTGCCCGCAAACGGCTGAAGACAGACCCGTTCGGCCTTGCCGGGCAAACTGGCAAGGTCACGGAACACGTCCATTGTTTTCAGAACTTCACCCGTGAACCACACCCCTTCCTTGGAAACATACAGCGGTACTACCTCGAACAGCTCCGAGTCCACTGAATTCATAGCTTGTACGCCGGTAATGATCGATACTTCATGTTCGACTGAACGCGACCCGAAGACAACACCAACTCTCTTCTTCATTGATAGCTCCTTGCTCACGCCCCTCGGGACAAGTATGTCCCGGGAAGCATTTGAACGCTGATTTCTTGTCTTCTTATTTTATTGTCTTTGAGCCTGTTTGCAACGGACCGCTCCCATCTACGCCCCCTCGTACTTCGTCTGATGACCTTCAAAGGGCGCTCATTGACATGTGTTTCAGAAGCTATATATTGGAATACGAACAATTTTCTGTGGACGGGGAGAGCTGTATGAGATACAGGACGTTCGGAAAACTTGATTGGAAGCCATCTGCACTTGGATTTGGGACTATGAGGTTGCCGGTGGTGGGTGAGAATCCCTCTGACATCGACGAAGGCTTGGCCATTGACATGCTTCGGACCGGGATCGATGGTGGAGTAAACTACATCGACACCGCCTATCCCTACCACGGCGGCAAGAGTGAGGTTCTGGTTGGCAAAGCCCTTCAGGAAGGCTATCGTGCAAAAGTCCATCTGGCCACAAAAATGCCGTCCTGGCTCATCAATTCGCAGGCAGACATGACCCGTTATCTTGAAGAGCAGCTTCAGCGGCTGCAAACTGACCATATCGACTTTTATCTGCTGCACGCCCTCAACGCCGAACGATGGCACAACCTCCAGAAAAATGACGTTCTCGAGTGGGCACGCCAGCGCATCCAGGAGGGGCGTATTGGCTTTCTTGGATTTTCATTTCATGACACATCCGAGGTCTTTCACGAGATAATTGACGCATTTCAGGACTGGACGTTCTGCCAAATCCAATACAACTTTCTTGACGAAGAGATGCAGGCTGGAACCGACGGACTGCTCTATGCAGCGTCCAAAGGACTTGGCATTGTCGTGATGGAGCCCCTCAGGGGAGGAAAGCTGGCTGTGCCAAACCCTCAGATTTCTGCTCTGTGGAACAGCGCCTCAATGCGGCGGTCACCTGCCGAATGGGCATTGGACTGGGTGTGGAATCACCCTGAGGTGTCTCTTCTTCTGAGTGGAATGAGCACTCCGGAACAGGTCCGGCAGAACCTCGACAGCGCAGACCGATCTGCAGTGGGCATGCTTTCCTCTCATGAACTGCGTTTGATCTCACGAGTGCGCGACGCGTACCAAGCGCTTATCCGCGTTCCGTGCACCGCGTGCAACTACTGTATGCCCTGCCCAAATGGAGTCAGCATTCCAGACATGTTTCAACTGATCAACGAAGGATCGATGTTCGGAAACTGGGACGCCCAGCACAAGCGCTATATCAAGATGAAAGAGCAGGGTTCGTCTGCCGAAAGCTGTATCAATTGCGGTCTATGCGAAGACAAGTGCCCCCAGCACATCGCCATCCGTGACGCCTTGAAAGAGGTCGCAGAACAGCTCGGCTGAGATTCGTCACTCCAGACCCAGCGATTTCCTCTTGAGGCGGCAGTCGTGACAATATCCATAGAGAACCAGGCTGTGGTCGACAACCTCAAAGTCTAACTCATCAGCAGACCGATCATGAAATCCCCTGACGGGACACGTTGCCAGAGGAAACATGCGGTGGCAGTCCAGACACACCATGTAATGCCGGTGAACCTGTCCTGCGAGTTCAAAGACTGCGCGTCCGTCCGTGTTGAGAAGGGTCTGCTGAACGTATCCACGATGAACGAGATTGTCGAGTGTTCGATAGACGGTAGAGAGCGCCATACCCTCTTTGACCCGACGGAGCACCTCTTCCGCAGTGAGCGGGTTCTCTGCCTCTAACAGAACGTCAAGGATAACCCTGCGTTCCCGCGTCATACGAAAGCCCTTCAGTTCCTTGACCGACCGAAGCCTGGCCGGCTTTTCCACACCTGAGGAGTTCATGGCATCACCCCTTTTGCAGAAGCTGTATCAAAATGCCAGCCCCAATGCTGATACCAAGCAGCCAGGCAATTACCTTGGCCGTGTTGCGCGGATCATGGTTCTCTCGGAAAAGGACAATGAGACCCAGACCACCAGCCGCTCCGAGGCCGGCAATAGTGGAGCCGAAACTGAGCGTTCCAGTGATATAGAGTTCAGTGATCGCAACACTGGCCGCGCAGTTCGGAATCAATCCAATGACAGCCGCCAAAACAGGTTGAAAGACGGTGTGACTCAGAAGGAGCCGTGACAGATTCTCTTGCCCTATCCAGTTCATGAGAAGCCCAAGAACGATTGACGTGGCAAGAAGATACAGGAAAATCTCGCCGGTCCGTTTGGCTGCGGACCACAAAACCTCTTTCCAGTCGACTACGCCAGTCTGTTCACATTCACATGAAGCACGCGTGCCATCACAGGTGCAACTCTGCTCACCGATTCTGATGGCCTCCCGTTCTGCCTCTTGTCGATCACGGCCGGCCTGAGCCCGCCTTCGGTTCTCAGCACGCATCAAGGTGTCGACGAGATATCCGCCTGCAATCGCGAGCACCACCTTGATGCCGATGAGCGGCAGGACAATGTGTGCCTGGTCTGGCTTGGAAAGGAGGATAGGCAGCGCCTCGTCAGATGTTGCCAGATACACCGCAACAATAGTGCCCATGGTCAGGAGCCGCTGAGTATACAGCGCGCTGGCCATGACAGAGAAACCACATTGCGGAATCGCCCCACCCACGGAGGCGACAAGAGGACCAACCTTTCCGGCCCGCTCAACGGCATCCACCATTCGCTGCTGCCATCTAGCCTCAACGTATTCCAGGGCCAGATAAACAACAAACAGAATGGGAACCATGGTCAGTGTATCTTTCAGCGAGTCCACTATGACTTCTATCATGGGTCGGTGCCTCCATACATGCAAATCATTTGCAACAAGTAAGTATATCTGATCCCGCGCAAAGTCAACTCACCAATCGTGCCAGAGCTTCTCTTTCGTGCCACATCTAGGAAAAGAAGGGGTTCCGCTTACAATAGATACGACATGCTATGACACTGGACAACAGGGGTACAGATGACGGAAAACGAACGACTTGTTCAAGCAGAAGTCAGGAAAGGACAGACAACTCTTTGCGCAGCAAGAGACGGCAAGCTTGTGTATCGGTCCTCAGGGCGGGGCATTGCAGATCTGCTGCAGGTGATTGCTACGCAATCCGGGACAGAACTTCAATCTCTGGATTGGGGAGACAAGCTGATCGGGCGAGCGGCTGCACTGTTGTTTGTTCTCCTGCGCCCCGCGTCGGTATTCGGCTTGACCATGAGTGCCGCAGCCGAGGATGTTCTTCGGCAAGCCGGTGTCTCATTCGCACACGATGAAGTTATCCCCGAAATACGCAACAGAGACAACACCGGCCCTTGTCCAATGGAGGCTGCCACAGTCGGAGTAACGGACCCCGTGCTTGCCCTGCAAATACTCACCGCAGTGAATCAAAAACTTACACAGACAACAGAGACAACTACTTTCAGAGAGGAGATCCTATGAGCAATCTTGTTGACCGGTTCCTGCATTATGTTTCCTTCGATACCCAGTCTGATGAAAATTCGGTAACGTTTCCGAGTACAGAAAAGCAGCTCGTGCTTGCGAATGAGCTGGTAACGGAGCTTCGATCACTTGGGCTGACCGATTCCGCCGTCGATGCGAATGGGTATGTCACAGCTACACTCCCCGCCAACTGCGAACATCCTGAAAGCGTGCCGGTCATTGGCTTCCTTGCACACATGGACACTTCTCCCGACGCCTCAGGAGCCCAGGTCAAGGCACGTACCGTCCGCTCCTACGATGGGGGCGAGATTGTTCTCAATGCGGAGAAGCATATCGTTCTTAGTCCAACTGACTTTCCCGACATGCTTCTGCATAGAGGAGAGGACTTCATCGTAACAGATGGGACTACCTTGCTTGGTGCCGATGACAAAGCCGGCATTGCTGAGATTATGACGGCCGCGGAATACCTCATGTCCCATCCCACCGTGAAACATGGCACCCTGAAAATCGCGTTCACACCTGATGAAGAAATCGGCCAGGGGGTCGACCGATTCGACGTGAAGAAATTTGGCGCAACGTATGCTTATACGCTTGATGGCGACGAGCTTGGCAGCCTTGAATACGAAAACTTCAACGCTGCCTCCGCCCAGTTCAAAGTCACTGGAAAGAGCATCCATCCCGGCTCCGCAAAAGGTATCATGAAGAATGCAGCGCTCATCGCAGCAGAATTGACAAGCCTCTTCCCTGCAGATGAAACCCCGCGCTCTACCGAAAAATACGAGGGTTTCTACCACGTGACCGGCATCGATGGCGCATGCGAAAAGGCCGAGGTCAACTATATCATCAGGGACCATGACAAGTCCCGTTTTGAGCAGAGAAAGAGCATGGCGCATGCCATCTGTGACTTCCTCAATGCAAAGTATGGAGAAGACACGGTGACTGTTCAGGTCCGAGACTCCTACTACAATATGCGCGAAGTGATCGAACAGCACATGGTCCTTATCGACGTCGCTCTTGGCACAATGAAGAAGCTTGGCATAACCCCCATCGTCAAGCCTGTCCGTGGAGGAACGGACGGTGCGCGCCTCAGCTACATGGGGCTTCCTTGCCCAAACCTGTTCACTGGAGGCCGCAACTACCACGGTCCCTTCGAATATGTGGTCATTCAGTCGATGGAGCGAGCGGTTCAGGTTGTCGTGGGTATAGCCGAGGCATTTGCTGCCCGATAGCTCCTACCGCAAGAACAACGCTGGCCGTTGGGAAATCAGAGAGGGGCGCCTTCCGGGCGCCCCTCTCGTTTTGCTTGATTCAGAATGCTGTCACACCTTCCCGGCACGCAGAGCGGCAAGGACCCTCTCTGGCGTGTACGGGCTCTTGTGAAGACGAATTCCCGTCGCGTCAAAAATGGCGTTTCCAATGGCAGGAATCGGCCCATTGATGTTGATCTCTGCAACCGACTTGGCGCCCAGGGGACCGGTTGGCTCATAGCTGTCGACGACGATCACATCAACTGGCGGCATATCTCGTCGCGACAGGATCTTATAGTCGAACAGCGAAGGATTGGTCATATTGCCATGTGATCCAAAGTGATACTCCTCTGTGAGAGCAAACCCAATTCCGTTTGCCAGCGCGCCCAAAATCTGCCCCCGCACAAGGTCCGGGTTGACAGAAACGCCACAGTCAACGGCTGCCACATATTTCAAGATCTTGATTTTTCCGGTGAGTTCGTCCAGTTCGATTTCAACGAAGTGTGCTGCAAATGGCGGAGGAGAATGTGGCGAGACAAACGACTGCGTCGCAGCAATCTGGCGCTGATTCACTTCATAGAAGGCTCGATAGGCAACATCCGATACAGAAACCGTCCTGCCCGTCCGAACGGACACAACATTGCCGTTATCCATCCGATAAAAGGACAGGATGGGATCGGGTTGAGTGTCATCCCATTCGACCTTGGGTTCAGCGCCAACCAGAGCGGCATCAAGCTCTTCTTCCAGGATTTCGGCTGCCACTGCAAAGATCTGATTGCGTACAGCCTTCGCAGCCTTGACGACAGCGCCACCCGAGACAAACGTTGTCGACGAAGCGTAGGCACCCACATCGAATGGTGTCAAGTCGGTATCGCTCGAAAGTGCACTGATCTTATCCGCACTTACCCCAAGGACCTCGGCTGCCATTTGCGACAGAATCGTATCCGAACCGGTACCGATGTCAGTCGCACCCATAGTCAGGAAATACGTCCCGTCCTCATTGAGCTTGATCGATGCTGATGCCATATCAATGAGAGGGATCCCTGAACCCTGCATGTGCATCGACATGCCAAGCCCGCGCACCTTGTGGCCAACGCGCAGATGCTTTCCCCTCTTCTCCGACCATCCTATGGCCTTTGCTCCAAGGTCAAGAAGTGCGGGAAGCGAACTGCTCTTGATGGTTTGGGCAACACCTTGACGGCCTTCTCCAAGCGCTTCAAAGATCGGCGAACCTTCACCGATCCTGATCATGTTCTTCTTTCGCAATTCTATAGGATCCATACTCAATTTGGCCGCAAGATCATCGATCGTCGTCTCCAGAGCAGCATAGCCCTGTGTGGCTCCATATCCACGGTATGCCCCCGGCACCGGCAGGTTGGTATAGACGGCATCGCCAAAAAACCGGACATCGGTTGCCTTGTTGTACAACGGAAGCGTCTTGCTGCCCGTATTGGACATGACTGTGAGACTGTGGCTGCCATAAGCGCCCGTGTTGCTGAGAACGTACATCTTGAGAGCTTTGAAGTTGCCCTCGGCATCGGACCCGATACTCATGTCCACCCTCATGGGGTGGCGGGTTCGGGACGAGATAAACTCCTCGCGGCGCGTCAGCTCAATTTCACAGGGACGACCAGTCTTGATCGCTCCATACGCCACAAGATCATCGATGAGAATCTCCTGCTTGGTCCCAAAACCGCCTCCGATTCGCGGCTTGATGACACGCAGCTTGCTCATGGGAATCCCGAGGACCCTTGCGACAATGCGGCGAGAGTGCCATGGCACCTGCGTGCTGGAGACAATGACGAGTTTTCCCAGGTCATCCGTGTAGGCAAAAGCCGTGTGGGTTTCCATCGGGGTATGCTGGGCATAGTGCGTCTCAAATGTCTCCGAGATGCTCACCTCGGATTCGGCCAACGCCTTGTCCACGTCACCAACATTCACGTCGACATGCGCAGCAATGTTGTGCGCCGCATCATATGCGCCCTTCGGATTCTCTGGATGTATCAGCGGCGCGTCTGCCTTCATAGCGTCTTCCGCATTGAGAACTGCAGGTTCCTCCGCATATGTCACTTTGATCAGTTTCAAAGCCTGCTCTGCGACTTCGGCGGTGTCGGCAAAAACAGCGGCGACCCTATCGCCGACAAAACGCACACGTTCAGTAAACATCTGGTTGTCATAGGGTGACGGTTCGGGCCATCCCTGACCTGCCGTCGTGTAGTAGGTGCGAGGCGTGTTCTTGAAGGTCAACACAAGATGAACGCCTGGCAAACTCTCGGCAGCACTTGTGTCAATTGCAGTAATGATACCGTGTGCGATGGGGCTGGTAAGGATTTTGCCATGCAGACGATTCGGGAAGTCACGTGCCGCGATGTCATCCGTATAGAGCGGGGCTCCCGCTGCCAGCGCGTATCCATCGACCTTGGTGACAGAAGTGCCAACCACGTGCGTTGCTGGATAAGATCCTTCTGTGAGGTGCTGAAAGCCTTTCTTCTCGACGCTCATTTCTTTGACACCTTGTCCTTCGCCGCCTCGCGCAGCTGTTCGGCAGCACTCAGAACTGCTTCCACCTGCTGTTCATACCCCGTACAGCGGCAGTAGTTGCTGTCCATGGCAAGGCGGATATCTTCTTCCGTGGGATTCAGGTTCTCGTCAAGCAACGCCTTGGCGGAGGCGATTGCACCAGGGATACAATACCCACACTGGACAGCGCCATTCTTGACAAATGCATCCTGAAGAACGTTCGGATGAGCTTGATCTCCTATTCCTCGCACCGTTGTCACGGCATGTCCATCAGCCTTGGCCGCCAATGTCAGGCACGAAGCCACAGGGCGCCCGTCGAGCAGGATGGTGCACGCTCCACAATCACCTGTGTGACATGTCCCTTTGACTTCGAGGTACCCTTCCCGCCGCAGAACGTCCAGAAGAACCTCGTCTGGCAAAACGTCGAATGTGCGCTCAACATCATTGATCGTTATCTTGATTGTCATTGTGTCACCCCTGTCACGTGTTCTCCCCAATAGATGATAGCTGCGTGGACCAGTTCACGCCGATATTCTCCGGTCGCGCGCTGGTCGGTCCCCACCTCAACGATGTTTGGAGCAAGCTCTGAGAGCTGGGCGAATGTCTCATATGACACTGCCTTTCCGACAAGCTCTGCCGAGAGTTGAGGATAGAGCACTGCATGCCCGGGGCGCCCTCCAAAAACGAGGCTGGCCGCTGAAATGGTAGTGCCATCCGTCTTAAGAAGCGCAGAGAAGTGCAGTGTCGAGATGTCCTGTTCAGTACGCGTGAATCTCCACAGGAATCCGGAGGCATGTTCATTTTCCTTGGGCAGCAGTACGCTCTTGATAATGGCGCCTGCCTGCTTTGACTCAATGTAATCGACAAGAGGTACACTCCGCTCGGCTCCATCGTACAGCTGTACCTGGGCACCAAGGGCAATGAGGTGGGGGACCACATCATTCCATGGTTGATTGCGCCCGATCACTCCACCGACCGTGATCATGTCTCGAACGTTGTTATGAGCAATGTGGCCAGCCCAGTAGGCAAGAGAGCCTCCCGCGAACTGCCGGACCTCGCTGCTGCGGCTTATCTTCGCAAGCGTCATCTGCGAACCGATTTCGACACCGGCAGAAGTCGCGGTGACATAGCTGAGCCCGCACTGCGAAAGATCAATCAACGTCGTGATCTCGGCATTGCGGCGGAGTACAAGTTCTATGCCGCCCCCGAGGTATGCAGCGGCCGAACCCAGCTGACTGGCTTTTTCAAACGCGTCCTCCAACGACTGCGCATGATAGTATTCACTGATCCTGCCCATGAGGGCCTCCTCGTAAACAGTACTGGTAATCCCTTGTATAATATCCTGGTAGGGCTCAAATGCAACTCCGGAACGAACGGCCAGCAGTACTACTCTGCCGTTTCCTGGAAAGCTCGCGGAGGCACGGACCATGATGATCAGAATGCTGAGATACAGCCACAGTGGAGTCTCCCCAGCCTGCAGTGACGAGGTGATTGAGGAACGTCCCGTAACGATCTACGTCAATGGAACATTCGCAGGGCAGATCGCAAGCTCAGGCGATCTGGCAGAAGCGGCGGCAGTCGGTCACGCGGTCTCTCAGGGCTGGGCCCGCTTCAACCAGATCCTTTCGACCACAGCCGAGGCACAATCAGCTTTTCTCACCCTGTCAGAAGATGCGCCAGGACCCGGTTCGGCATCATTACCCGAAATTGACTGTATTTCCGGAGACGAGAGCACGGACCCTGCTCCCCTGATTTCCGAGGTCATGGTGTCACCTTCGCATATTCAGATGCTTGCCGACGAAATGCAGCACAGAGCTACCGTGTGGAGTGCCACGGGAGGCGTTCATGCGGCTCTCGTGTCACAGGGAGACAACATCTTTTGTTGTGAAGACATCAGCCGGCACACAGCATTGGACAAAGTAATCGGGTATGCCCTGCTGCATTCCTGGGATCTCAGCCACGCAGTCCTTCTGGGAACAGGAAGAATCCCGGCCCAGGCAGTAGTCCAAGCCGCTCGCGCAGGCATCCCGGTCCTGGCTTCCCGAAGTGCCACGACAGCTCAGGCAGTTCTCCTTGCAGAGAGACTTCATCTGACACTGGTCGCTTTTGTCAGAGCAGGTCGCATGAACGTCTATACACACCCGGAGCGAATAGCTCTCTGATGGAGGATGGAGGTTCTACTCACCCGCTGACATTGCCTGAATCTGAGCCAGCTCCTCCTGAGAACGGCTCTCAGCACTCTGAATATAGAACGCCAGCTTGAGAAACTCCCGCGAGAAATCAACCGACACGATCGGGGTCTGCTCAAATGTCCTGAGAGCCTCGGGCGCGAAGTTGAGGATACCGCGGATCCCTGCTGCGCGGAGCAGCCGGGCAGCTCTGTGTGCCCAGGACGCGCAAACCGTGATGACCCCGATGCCAATGTGCTCCCGCCGGACAACTGTTTTGATTTCAGACAGGGCATATATGGGGATATCATGGAATCGCGTCCCTATCCTGTGAGGGTCCGTATCAAAAGCAGCAACATATCTGAACCCCCAATCCTGCACCATCTCACTGCTGATAAGAGCCCTTCCAAGGTTCCCCATGCCGACCATGCAGCACGTCTGGTGACCTGCGTCACGACCGAAGAAGCACTCGATCCGGTGCTTCAGCCGAACAACGTCATACCCTGCGCCACATTTTCCGGTACACCCTACTATAAGGAAGTCCTGACGCACCTGCTCGGGGGTCACCCCGAGCAGGAGTGCCAGTTCGCGCGACGAGACAATTGTCTTTTCCTGCTCCTCCAAGTCCCTCAGACACCGCAGATACATGGCCATCCTGGAAACCGTTCCCGGGGGAATGCGCTCTGTCATTTCCTGTCTCCGCACAGGTACGAATCTCGACGCTCTGTGCCAGCGACATCCCTCATCCCTTCAGCCCATGCGCACAGAGCCTGCCGGGGGCGAAGGCATGGGTCACCTCCACCTCTGGCGACCCTACCTGCGTATCCGACTCCATGCGTTCCTCCCTGGTCGTGTCATGTGGAACCTCGTGCACCCTCAACCGAGGCTGCCTCTATTTGGATTTGGCTGGCTCTGCGTCCAACTTCAGGTACACGAACCAATAGATGAAGCCCACGAAGAAGGCGCCACCGATGATGTTGCCAATGGTCACGGGAATGAGGTTCTTCGTCCACAGCGTGCCCCAGTTCAGTCCGGCGTAATCAGCAAGGGTTTTGCCGGTTGCTTCGACCACCTTGGGGACCGACTTCAGCAGGATGCCGTACGGAACGAAGAACATGTTGGCGACCGAGTGCTCAAACCCGGAGGCAACGAAGGCCATGATCGGGAAGAAAATGGCAAACAGCTTGCCGATGATATCCTTGGACGCAGTTGCCATCCACACGGCAAGGCACACAAGCCAGTTGCAGAGGATGCCGCGGACCAGCCCCTGGACAAACGTCAGGCCAACTTTGGCACCGGCGATCTTCAGTGCCGCAGCCCCCACGAGATTGCCATTCAGGCTCCACAGACCCGACCAGTAGAGCAGAAGGGCAATGAGCAGTGAGCCAATCAGGTTGCCGACGTACACGGCTGCCCACGCCTTCAGCAGCTCGCTCCAGCGTACCTTTTTTTCCAGTGCGGAGATGACAATCAGATTGTCCCCGGTGAAGAGCTCCGCCCCGGCAACCACGACCAGCATGAGCCCGACGCTGAACACGGCTCCACCCATGAACCTCGTGAAGCCAAATCCCAACGTTGCATCGGAACCCACAATGATGAAGAGCTGTGCACCAAACGCAATGAAGGCTCCTGCAAGGATCGCCAGCACGAAGAGTCTCTTCATGGGGAGCCTGCATTTCCCCTGGCAGACATCTCCCAGCTTCTCAGCAACTTGAGGCGGTGTAAACATCGGTAGATCCATCTCTCTTCCTCCCTGTTCAGATTTTGTCGATCCGGCACGCTGCAACCTTGAACTCCGGAATCTTTGCAACCGGATCCAACGCTGCATTCGTCAACAGATTCGCACTTGCCTCATGGAAATGAAAACTGATGAACACGACGCCCTGCATGGGCTTGTCGGAGATGCGCGCCTGGACGTCGATGCTGCCCCTCCTGGTGGAGACTCTCACGGTCTCGCCCTGGGCAACATGAAGACGGGCGGCATCTTCGCTGCTGATCTCCACATAGTTGCTGGGAACGAAGGCATCCAAAACCTTCACCTTCCGCGACTCCTGTCCCGAATGATAGTGATAGAGGATCCTGCCCGTGGTGAGGAGGATCGGGTAGTCGGCATCCGGCAGCTCCCGTGGCGCGATGTACTCGACCGGGCTGAGGAGCGCTTTGCCGCTCGGTCTCTTGAAGACGCCGCCGTAATGGAGAATCTTCGTCCCGGGATGGTCATCGGCAGGGCAGGGCCACTGCAGTCCGCCCTTCTCCAGACGCCAGTGGTGGATTCCGCCGTAGGAAGGGGTGAGACTGGCGATCTCGTCCATGATGGCTGCCGCGTTCCGGTAGGTCATGGGGTACCCCATCTTCGCGGCGACGAGCGAGACGATCTCCCAGTCGAACTTCGCCTCGCCCGGCATCTCCCGAGCCGGCCGGAGCAGCTGGACTCTGCGCTCCGTGTTGGTGAAGGTCCCCTCCTTCTCATAGGCAGCTGCCGCTGGGAAGACAACATCCGCCAGCTCCGCCGTCTCCGAGAGGAAGATCTCCTGAACGGCGAGGAACTCCAGCGCCTCCAGCCCTTTCCGGACATGCGTGATGTCCGGCTCCGTCATGAGCGGGTTCTCCCCCATCGAATAGATGGCTCGGAGATTTCCTGCCAATGCCGCTTCTCCGAATTCGGTCACGGGAAGACCCGGCTTGTCGGACAGGGAGACGCCCCACGCTTTCTCGAATTTCTCTCTGGCAGCAGGATCCGCCACCTTCTGATAGCCTGGGTAGACGTCAGGGAGAGCTCCCATGTCGCACGCGCCCTGAACATTTGCCTGTCCCCTCAGCGGGTTGATCCCGTTCCCCTCCCGGCCGATGTGCCCGGTGACAAGAGCGAGGTTGGCAATGCTCAGCACGTTGTCGGTGCCCACGGAATGCTGGGTGATGCCCATGGTGTAGAAGATCGTGGCATTGGCGGCAGAAGCATAGGCACGGGCAGCCGCGCGGATCAACTCTTTCTCGACGCGCGTCACCTGGGAAACCATCTCAAGATCGTATGCGGCAACCACCCTGGCGAACTCTTCGTACCCCTCGGTGTGCGCTGCGATGAAGTCCTTGTTGATCAGGCCCTCGTCGACCATGACCTTCATCATGCCGTTCAGGAGTGCCACATCGGTTCCTGGATAGTGCTGAATATAGATATCAGCTACCTTTGCAAGGTCGGTCCGGCGCGGATCGCAGACAATGAGCTTTGCGCCGCGCTTCTTCTTGTTCTCTTTCACAAACTGGGCAATCACCGGATGGGTTTCGGTCATGTTGGACCCGATGACGAACATGACATCGATGTTCTTGATGTCCTCCACGGGATTCGTGGCCGCGGCAGCGCCAAGCGCCTTGCCCAGCCCGGCGATCGTCGACGCGTGGCACAACCGCGCGCAGTTGTCCACGTTGTTCGTGCCAAGCACGGCGCGCGCAAACTTCTGCACGGCAAAGTTGTCCTCATTGGTGCAGCGGGAGGAGCCCAGCACGCCGATGGCGTCCGGACCATACTTCTCCTTGATCTCCTGCAGCTTTGCCGCGGTGTAAGCGAGAGCCTCCTCCCACGTCGCCCTCCTGAATGCGCCATTCTCCTTGATGAGGGGGGTCGTGAGCCGCTCGCCGCTGTTCACATATTCGAAACCATACCGGCCCTTGACGCACAGCCTGCCCTGGTTGGGCAGTGCCGTCGTGATGCCGCGAGCCATGACCAGGTCATTCTGCTTGTCCCGGTAGAGCGTGAGGTTGCATCCGGTGCCACAATACGAACAGACCGTGTTGGTCTTCTCAAGGTTGAAGATCTTCCCCTTGCCGATGCGCGGCTTCTCGACCAGCGCTCCAACCGGGCATGCCTGCACGCAGGCTCCGCAGAACTGGCAGTCCGTTCCCTCCAGAGGAATGTTGAACGGGGTGGAGACAACCGAGTTCGAACCCCGCATGGCCACACCGATGGCCTCGACGAGGGCCTGGTTCTCGCAGGCGTCCACGCACCGCCTGCAAAGGATGCACTTCTGGGGATCGAACTGAATGAACGGGTTCGTGTCCCATGCGGTCTCCTTGGGCGCCTCAAAGGCTTCCTTCTCCACCAGAAATGCACTCTTCTTGATGCCAAACTCGTACGCGAGTTCCTGCAGCTCGCAGTCGCCATCCGCATCGCACGTCATGCAATCCAGGGGGTGGTGAGCGAGGGCCAGCTCGAGATTGGTGCGCCGCGCCTCGTGGATGAAGGGGGAGTCCGTCGTGATCTCCATCCCCTCCGTGACCTTCGTCACACACGCTCTCTGCAGCGTCCGCGCTCCTTTGACCTCGACCACGCACATGCCACAGGAACCCTCCTCGGCAATGCCTTCGAGATAACAGAGTGTGGGGATGGCGTGCCCTGTCCTGCGGCATGCATTCAGAATGGTCGTTCCCGCGGGAACCTGGCAGGCTTTCCCGTCAATGGTAATGTTGATCACTTCGTCGCTCATCCTGGTCTCCTCCCGGCTGATTTACTCTCTGCGGATGGCACCGAAGCGACAGGCTTCGTAGC
>JBNAWM010000011.1:0-22159 GCA_049699855.1 Candidatus Cryosericum sp. | reverse complement strand
CCCGCCCCAGCTCAGCCGCTCTTTCTCAACCTCGGATCGGTTGCATCCCTCAAGCCATCGCCAAGCAGATTGAATCCAAGGACTGTAAACAGGATCGCCAGTCCGGGAAAGGTCTCAACCCACCAGTATCCACCCGTAATCGAATGGATACCATCGGCCAGCATTGCTCCCCATTCTGGTGTCGGTGGCTGAGCGCCAAGCCCAAGAAACCCCAGCGCAGCTGCATCAAGGATGGCACTGCCGATACTCAGCGTACCATAGACAATCAGCACCGAGAGGATGTTCGGCAGGACATGGGCTACCATGATATGAATACTGGAAGCCCCGATTGCGCGTGCAGACTCGGTATACTCGTTCTGACAGACCACGATGGTCTGAGAACGCACAACCCGTGCGATCTGCGGCGCATACGTAATCCCGATGGCAATCATCGCTTTGTCCAGGCCCCTCCCAAGGATTGCCACAATGACGATTGCCAGCAAGATAGAGGGCAGTGAGAACATGATGTCGACGATTCTCATGATCAGATTGTCAACCCATCCACCCAGATAGCCTGCCATCACGCCGGCGGTGGCACCGAGAAGAACACCGATGACAACAGCCACAAAACCCACGGTAAGAGAAATGCGAGCTCCATAGATAATTCTGCTCAGGATGTCGCGGCCAAAGTTGTCTGTTCCAAGGAACGTTGAAGGCCGGTTGGCCCAGAATCCCGGCTGAAGGTTGTCCTTGAGATTCTGAGCAATGGGGTTATGTGGAGCCAGCACGGGGGCAGCGATCGCCATGGCAATGAAGAAGAGAATGACAAAGAGCCCGAACATGGCGGAACGGTTTCTGCGCGTGTAGCGCATCATTTCGACAAACAGCGAATTGCTTGACGGTTTCTTGTCACTCATAGCGAATCCGCGGGTCCACGAAAGAATAAATGATGTCAACCAGCAGGTTGACCAGGGCGACAACAAGCGCAACAAAAATCACAGATCCCTGCACGGCAGGATAGTCCCTCGCCGAGACTGCCTGCACAATATAGGTCCCCAGGCCCGGCCAGGCAAAGATGGTCTCCGTCAGCACTGCGCCGCCCATCAGGCCCGCAAATTCCGTGCCCGATGCAGTCAGGATGGGAATCGTCGCATTCCGCAATGCATGCTTGACGATAATAGCCCGCTCGCTCAGCCCTTTCGAACGCGCAGTCCGAATGTAGTCCTGTCCCATGACGTCCAGCATGCTCGACCGTGTAATGCGCGCGACAAAAGCCATCGGTATGGTGCCCAGAGCCGCCGCTGGCAGGATCAGGTGTTTCAGGGCATCCCAGAAAGCCGGAAACCTCAGTTCAAGCAAGCTGTCCACCAAGTACAGATGAGTGATGGGAGTGATGGAGTACATGACGCCCAGGCGCCCGCCTGTCGGAAGCAGATCCAGCTTGATCCCGAAGACCATGATAAGGATGATTGCCAGCCAGAAAACGGGCATGGAGACGCCGAAAAGCGCGATGAACATGCTTGCGTAGTCCCAGAACGAGTACCGCCGAACAGCCGAAATGATGCCGGCAAACATCCCAACAGCAGTCGCAAAGATCATCGCAAAGACCGAAAGCTCCAGCGTGTTCGGGAAGCGTTGCAGCAATTCTACCAGCACCGCCTGGTGCGTCAGAATGGACTGCCCAAAATCGCCATGCAGCGCATGCTCAAGCCAGATGCCATACTGCACGATGAGGGGCCTGTCGAGCCCCCACTCGGACCTCATTTGAGCAAGCGTCTCCGCCGATGCATGCTCCCCAGCCATTGTTATCGCAGGATCTCCTGGTGCAAGCCGTATCAGAAGGAAGATGACAATGGAAACAACAAATACAATGAGAACAACATTCAAGGCTCGCCTGATGATGTAGCTTCTCATGCGTGGACTCCAGTTTTCAGAAGGGAGGGGCTTGCGCCCCTCCCTGTTGGTTCGGCAGTTCTAACTGCCAGAGGCAAAAGAAACAGTATCGAAGTGGTAGTCACCTGTCGGGTAAAGCACAAATCCTTTCACATTCTTCGCGAACACAAGCGTCTGCTTCGCATAGGCCAGCGGCACCCACGGAGCATCATTGTGCACGATCACCTGAACCTGCTTGTACAGATCGACCCGCTTGTTGAAGTCCGTGGTCATCTGCGCTTCCTTGTTGAGGCTGTGTACAGTGGGGTTCCTGTAGAACGCCACATTGCCGGCAGACCCGACTGTCGCTGCGTCCGAATCAAGCAGGACATACAGGAAGTCGTCGGGATCTGCATAGTCGGCGGTCCAGCCAAGGAGACACATGGCATGCTCGCCCGCCTCCGTCTTCTTAAGATACGTGCCCCAATCGTACGTTACGATCTCGGCGTCGATGCCGACCGCCTTCAGATCAGCCTGGATGGCAGTTGCAATAGCCTTGGGGTCAAACATGTAGGGCCTTGAGACAGGCATCGCCCAAAGGTTGGTCTTAAATCCATTCGGATACCCAGCCTCTTTCAGCAGTTCCTTCGCCTTTGCAGGATCATAGCTGTAGTCTTGAACAGCATCGTTGTATCCCCACAGCGTCGGCGGAATCGGGTTGACAGCCACGCTCGCCGTTCCCTTGTAAAGCTGGTTGACGATATCCTGCTTGTTGATGGCGTAATTGATGGCCTGGCGGACGCGGACATCACCGAACTGCTTCTGATACCCTGGGGTATCTGTGCCCATATTCATTGCAAGATAACCCACATTCAACCCTGGCTCGCTCATGACGGTCAGATTGGTATCCGCCGTGATCTTGGGCAGGTCGTCAGGGCTTGGGAATTCCATTCCCTGGACTTCGCCCTTCTGCAGAGCGAGGTACCGTGACGATGGATCGTCAATGACTCTGAAGACAAGCTTGTCGATCGTGGGAGCAGTTCCCCAGTAATTCGGGTTCTTCTCGAGCGTGATGTGGTCACCCTTTACCCACTCCACAAAGCTGAAGGGGCCCGTTCCGACGGGGTGCGAGAACCACTGGTCTTTGAGCGTGTTGCAATTCGTCGGGCTCACAACGTACATAGTGAACATGGCCATGGTGCTCAGGAAGGGTGCAAAAGGCTCAGACAAGGTAATCTTCACCGTCGAGTCGTCCACCTTCTCGGTCTTCTTGATCTCACTGAAGCACCAGCCCCAATACTCCCATTTGCCATACTGGTGGAATGGGTGATTGGGATCCCTCTGACGCTCATAGGAGAACACAACAGCATCCGCATTGAAGGGGGTGCCGTCCTGGAACTTCACATTCTGGCGGAGATGGAACGTCCAGACCAGACCATCTGTCGACGTGTCCCAGCTCGTGGCCAGGGACGGTTCGATTTCGGTCGAACCGGGTTTGTACCGTACCAGCCCTTCGAAGATATTGTTCATGACGGTAACCGATTCGCCGTCCGTCACATCCGCTGGATCCAGTTCGACCGCATCTCCCTTGGCAAACACAAATGTGACCGGCTGTTTTGCCACGGGCTTACATCCGGCAAGCAGGCTTACACCGAGCAGCACTACAAGAACCACTATCAACGACTTCTTCATGCCTCTCTTACCTCCTCTGGATTTTTGATGCCGAGCCTTTTCGAAGGTCACTGTGGATGAACACCCGTCGCGCAAGGGCGGCTAACACACCTTTTCATGTCTATTTGTAGACTCTAGTGCATTCGAAAAAAAATGCAACTGGCTCTCTCACTGACGAAGACTCCCTCTTGACCGCTACAACACCGTGAAGGTTCAGTTCCAGTGGATCACCCGTCGCTGACTTGTACAGTCCTCACTCCGTCCTAGAATAGAGAAAAGACATGGAGGTGGTATCATGGCGGAAAGGGTGCGAGCGGAGACGGAGTGGGCGCTTGACAACATGGCGGAGCAGGTGGTAACTGCAGCCCTGAACGATGCTGTTGGGCACCTGGGAGTACTCCTGGGACGAAAGGGCGCGGGAGCTGACTACACCGGCTGGATCAATCTGCCGGTAGAGACGCCCGAAAACCTCATTGCCCGTCTTGAAGAGTCGGCCGCCGCCCTGCGCGAGCAGTCGGATACCGTGGTCGTGTGCGGAATCGGCGGCTCCTATCTGGGAGCCCGGGCGGGCTTGGAATTCCTCGAACCGTGGCTGTCGCAGAACCGTCAAGGAGCTGGGCCGGACATCCTTTTCGCTGGCAACAGCCTCAGTTCATGGCAGCTTCAGACCCTGCTGAAAGCGCTGGAGAATAAGCGTTTCTCGGTCATCGTTGTCTCCAAGTCGGGTACGACACTTGAAACCGCTGTTGCTTTTCACATCCTGAGAGCCGAACTCGTGCGCCGGTTTGGAGTCCAGGAGGCGTCCAGGCGCATCGTCGCCGTGACAGACGCAGAACAGGGCACCTTGAGGGATCTTGCCGGCAAAGAGGGATTTATGGCGTTCGACCTGCCTCGCGACATCGGTGGGCGCTATTCCGTGCTGACACCTGTCGGACTTCTTCCATTTGCCGTGGCAGGCGTCAATATCCGCTCCATGCTCCAGGGAGCAGCTGAGCAGCGCGAGGCCAGCCTTCAGCTGTCCACGACGGCCAACGATGCTCTGCGCTATGCAGCCACCCGACGGCTTCTTGATGACGATGGCAAGAAAGTGGAACTCCTGACCAGCTTTGAGCCGTGCCTTCACTATGTTGGGGAGTGGTGGAAGCAGCTGTTTGGCGAGAGCGAAGGTAAAGACGGCAAAGGCGTTTTCCCTGCAGCAGCAGATTTCACTACCGATCTCCATTCGCTTGGGCAGTTCGTGCAGGACGGCACGCGGGTGCTGTTCGAAACCAGCATTGACGTTCCTTCTCCTGGCAAGCTTCCCTTTGTCTGCGAAGCTGATTCTCCCGACGGCCTGTCGTACCTCAACGGCCGTGACATTTCTACCATGAACCAGCAGGCCAGGCTCGGAACGCTCCTTGCCCATCACGATGGCGGCATCCCGGTGGTCCAGCTCAGCATCCCTGACGTGTCACCAGCAAGCTTCGGCGCGGTCGTCTACTTCTTCGAAACCGCCTGTGCTGTCAGCGGATACATGCTGGGCATCAATCCCTTTGACCAGCCGGGTGTGGAGGCGTACAAACGCAACATGTTTGCTCTGCTCGAGAAACCCGGCACTGAGGCCGAGGCGGCTGGCATTCGTTCGCGGCTGCATCTTGGAGCCTGATCGCAGCCCACCCGTCACAGAACGTCCGTTGGGCTCAGACAGCGTACACGGCGCGCCCTGCAAGGAGCTCTGAAGCAAGCAGAGCCGCTCCGATCGCTGCCGCATCGTTTTTGTAGTGTGCTTCAGCGAATTCTACGCCCTCAAATAGCAACGGGAGGCAGCGGCGCTGGGCAACGCGCTTCATCTCGTCCATGAGCAGCCCCGATTCAGCTACGCCACCACCCAGCACAATCATGTCTGGATCAAGGATGTTGATGATTCCGCCTGCGGCGCGCCCAAGAGCTCGTGCCGCCTGCCGGAATGCCTGCTGAGCAAGATGGTCGCCTTTATGGGCAAACGTCGCGATCGTCCGCGCTGAGTTAGCATCTTGAAGGGTCATTCTACTGACGGCTCCCCGGGCCAGGGCACGTTGCACATACCGCTCGATGCCGGTACCGGAGGCAATCGTCTCCAGGCACCCATGACGCCCGCAACCGCACAGCAGCCCGCGCTCTACCATTGGAATGTGACCCACCTCGCCGGCATAGCCATGACGGCCGACATACAGGTGCCCATCTAGGATCAATGCACCACCCACCCCGGTACCCACCGCAAACATGACGACATTGCGACGCCCGGTGGCGACCCCGCTGACCCACTCGGCCAGCAGTGCGCACTTGGCATCGTTCTCCAGGAACGCAGGGCTGCCAGTAACGCTCCCAGCAATGCTCGCAAGCGCAATATCGTGTACACCGGGCATATTGGGCGAAAAACGCAGGACGCCACGTTTTTGGTCAGCCATCCCCGCGCATCCGATGCCAGTAGCCGCAATGGCTGTTCCAAGACTTGCAGCGTGCCGCACCAGATCATCCAGCCCTGTGCGCACAAGAGCTTCGAACTCCTCGTTGGATCGCGCAGTGTACGGAAGGACCGCTTTATGGCGAATGGATCCATCAGTCCAGAGAACAAAGGTAATCTTCGTTCCACCGACGTCCACGCCGGCTACAATCGGTGCTTCCACGCTTGATTGCTTCATCGCGCCATCCTCTCTGCCATTATTGCACAAAACGTTACTAATAAAGGTATTCTAGGACGATGGCCAACGGTGTCAAGCGGATGGCGAAGTTTCCTTGCGGTGGTGTTCTGAACGAGGGTTCAGAAAGTTATAGGGGTACTCGAGGAAATCGTCGAGGACGATGGTCATTGCTCCCAGAAGAGTGCTGTTGTCTGCCAGCGATGAAATGGTGATCGAAACTTGATCTGCGACGTGATAGAAGCAACGCTCGGCAATGACCCGCTTCATCGGCTCAAGAACGGCAGAACCCAGGGCAGCCACCTGCCCCGTGACAATAATGCGCTCCGGAGCAAGGATATTGACGATGTTGACGAGTGCGTACCCGATGAGCTCGCCCTTCTCCTTGAGGACATCCAGTGCCTTGGCATCGCCATCCGAGGCAAGCTGTTGAAGCTCGCCGAGCGAAACCTTCCGTCCCAACTGCAGAGAAACATCCTCCAGTATGCCACGCAAGCCAGCGTACAATTCAAGGCAGCCCCGATTTCCACAATCGCACCACTTGCCGTGCTTACGGTCGACAGAGGTGTGTCCAATCTCGCCGGACACGCCAAAGTTCCCTGTGTACAGTCGCCCCCGGATGACGATCCCAGCCCCAATGCCGTAGCCGAGATGCACCAGGACAAAGTCGGATGCGTCCCGACCCTGTCCAAAGAACTTCTCTGCAATGGCCTCGGCATTTGCGTCGTTGACCACAAAGGTTGGATACCCGAATCGAGCCTGGAGAAGCTGACGGATCTGAAGATTGCGAATCGAGGGAAAGTTGGGGATACTGATGATTGTGCCGCCTTCTGAGTTGATAAGTCCGGGCGCCGCGAAACCGATCCCGATGATTTTTATCGCCCGATGCCGATCCAGCAGTTGTTGAACGGCGCTCACCGCCTTGTCAAACTCGGCCTTCGCCGAGCCCTGGGGATCAATAGCGTGCTCCGTACGGTCAAGGATCCCTCCCCCGAGATCCATGATTGCCACACGAACGCGCCCCCAGGCAAAGTCGATGGCGACAACATAGCGAGACCTGCCATTGAAGTGCAGAACAATCGGTTTGCGACCCACACCTGTGCTTTCGCCTGGGGTCTCTGTCACGATTCCCTGGTCCACCAGAAACGAAACAATGCGAGAAACAGTTGGAGCCGTCAGCCCCGTCAGTCGTACCAAGTCGGCGCGTGAAATATCGTTGGATTCGTAAATCGCCCGAAGAATGCTCGATGTATTCTCCACCTTGATACTCGTCTGATTCTTTCCAGCGTGTCTGGTTGTCTTGGGTTTTGTGGTCATATTGTCTCCTTGTTGCACTAGCGTGAGCAAATTCTCAACAATAGGAAGTATACTGACAATCGGAAGAAAGTCGTGCCCGGTAGACAGCACTGCGGCGCGTCCGAACCTGTTTTCAAGCACTGCATGTGAACTGCGCGCGCGCTTGTAACGATGCCGAATAAACGTACAATTCATATGATCACCGCGATATTGTTGATGGAATGAGGAGCAAGATATGCCGAGTACTCTTGATGAAGTCCGCACATCCCTGGAACAGCGCCTGAAGGCAGCTCTCAGCGCACAGGATGTCCGCGCCGTGCAAGTCGAATTCCTGGGCAAGAAGGGTGTGGTTACTGCACTCTTAAAACAAATAGCAACCATCGATGCAAGCCAGCGCAAACAGTTTGGCGAACAGGTCAATGCACTCAAGCTCTGGGCAGCCCAAGAGATCGAGCAAAGACTGTCCGAGCTCGCCGCCCGGGAGCGCCGGCTTGACATTGACTTTTCGCTGCCGGGGCAGCTCATGCCGGCCGGCAAGAAGCATATCCTCACCCAGGTTGAGGAAGAGGTCGAGTCTGTGTTCCTGTCTATGGGATTTGACATAGAGGAAGGACCGGAGATCGAGCAGGAGTACTACAATTTCGAAGCCCTGAACATTCCACCGGATCATCCGGCACGTGATATGCAGGACACCTTCTACCTCGCACCCGGCACCCTGCTCCGCACGCATACGTCGCCCATCCAGGTCCGTACGATGAAACGCCAGCAGCCGCCTATACGTATCATAGCCACTGGCAGGTGTTATCGCCGTGACGCTGTGGATGCAAGCCATACGCCAGTGTTCACACAGGTTGAAGGCCTGGTGATCGACAAGGGAATCACGTTTGCAGACCTCAAGGGAGTTCTTCAGGAATTCGTGCGAGGGGTCTTCGGGTCGTCGACCGAGGTCAAGTTGCTGCCCTCGTACTTCCCCTTCGTCGAGCCGGGAGCTGAGACGGCAATCTCATGTCCCATTTGCGGCGGCAAAGGATGCCCCACCTGCAAGTACTCTGGCTGGATCGAGATGGGCGGCTCCGGCATGGTGCACCAGAACGTTCTACGCGAAGTTGGCTACGATACGTCGGTGTACCAGGGATTTGCGTTCGGATGGGGCATTGAGCGAATAGCCATGATCAAATATGGCATCCGGGACATTCGCATGTTCTACGACAACGACGTGGATTTCCTGAGCCAGTTCTGAGGTGACCGAATGAAAATCAAGCTATCCGCATTGCACACTGCGATCGACTTTGACTACTCGCCAGAAGAACTGGTCACAAAGCTGGGAGACATCGGCATAGAAGTCGAATCGATGGAAGTCCTCAAACCTTCCTTCAGCGAGACGTACGTCGCACGTGTCGTCCGTACGGAGCCTCATCCAACGCATGACAAACTGACAGTGGTCGACCTCGATCTGGGACCGCGCGGAACGACCAGCGTATGCACTGCTGCAACAAATGTGCAGAGAGAGGACCTTGTTCCGGTGATCCTGCCTGGTGGTAAGACGGCGGATGGTCTAGCGATAGGCGGCCGCATGTTTGGCACCGTCCTATCATCTGGCATGCTGGGTTCGTGGAAGGAGCTGGCACTTGATGGAGACCTGCTGTCCTCAGATGAAAAGGAAGGCATTTTTCATCTGAGACCAGGGGCATTGCCCGGGCAGCCCTTCGAAGAAGCGTGGCCCGTTTCCGACACATCACTGGAAATAAGTGTCACGCCGGACCGGGGCGATGCGCTTTCGGTCCTTGGCCTCGCGCGATGGATTGAGGTACTGAAAGCGCGGGATGCGGACCGACCTTTTGACATTGCCAATATCCGGCTTCCGCTGCCCTCGACTCTTCCGCACAGCCATGATGAGGGCGGACTGACCGTGACCGTTGAAGACCAGTCTCTTTGCAGTTCCTACGTCGGGGTCCTCATCCGCGACGTGGTCCCCGGATCGACGAATCATGCCTTCCGCACACGGCTGTACCAGTCCTGTGTTCGTCCCGTGAACAGGATCGTCGACATGACAAACCTCTGCCTCAAACTCTACGGCCAGCCCACGCATGCCTTCGACTATGACCGCCTTGCGGGGCATCACATCATTGTGAGGCAGTCCATTTCAGGCGAAACCATCATTACTCTCGACGGGACATCACATGATCTTGAACCCGGAACGCTTGTCATCGCTGATGCAGATGGCCCTGTCGCCATTGCCGGGGTCATGGGAGGACTGGCCTCAAGTGTCAAGGACGACACGACCAGCATCGTCTTCGAGATCGCGCACTTTGATCCGAGGGCGGTCGCACGAGCAAGCAGACACCTTGGCATCAAGACTGACGCGGCTTACCTCTACGAGCGCGGCACCGATCCCGGGGTCACCGTCACGGCGGTGCCGGCAGTCCTGTCAAACATGGTCCGCGAACAGTGCGTCGGCTCGTACGTCTCTGATGTCGCTGCCGTGGGAATTCCTGCTCCACAGCGCTCTCCCCTCGATCTCGACGTGGACCGTGTGAACAGGTATCTGGGGTCCAACCTTGATGCCGCAGGCATGCAGAAGCTGTTCTCGTATGAGGGAATCGTCTCTCATGGCACGGGAGCGACACTGACTGTTGTTCCGCCATCCTTTCGCACGGACCTGACGTCCTGGCCAGAGTATGTGGAAGAAATCGTCCGGATGCAAGGCTATGACGAGTTCCCATCACATGCTCCCATGCTGGCTCTGCGACGAGGGTCACAGTCGCCTCTCAAGGCCCTCTCGAAGCGTTTACGCGGGCACCTTGCCGGTGTCGGCCTTTACGAGTCACGCACCATCAGTTTTGTGCATCAGGAAACGATCACCGCCATGGGACTGCCCCTGGCACCGGCCTTGCTGAATCCACTCTCAACAGACTGGGACGCACTGCGCCCCAACCTGCTCCCCGGCCTTGCCGGAGCGGCCGCACGCAACCTTTCACGAGGCCGCGACGGGTTTGCCTCCTTTGAGATTGGCAAGACATTCAGCCTGAACGGGGGCGCTTTTGCAGAAGCGACCGCGCTGGGCATTCTCCTTGTTGGCAAATGGCAGAACTCCAACTGGACATCGCCCTCACGGGATGCAAGCGTCTTTGTGTTGAAGGGTGTCGTCGAGTCCGTTCTGGACACACTTCATATCCCCTTCGACATCGCTCCCTCCGATCACGCTCTCTTGGAAGCCGGGGCAGGCGCCCTTGTTTCCTCGGGTTCCACCACAATCGGAACACTGGGCATTGTTAAGCAGAGCGTGGCATCCCTCCTTGGACTGGAGCGCGAAGCATTCTATGCCGAGCTCTCCGTCGATGCCGTGCTTACCGCCCTTCCGACCGTGGGTTTCAAGGAGTTTTCGAAGTTCCCTTCCATTCGTCGCGACATTGCAGTCGTCGTGGACACTGCAGTACCAGCCGGTCAACTCCAGTCGATCATCACCCAGTACGGGGGTCCGCTGCTCACATCAGTAGTCGTCTTTGACAATTTCCAGGGAGGCAGTCTGCCGGCAGGCAAGAAAAGCATTGGCTTCTCCATGGAGTTCACTTCTTTTGAGCGAACGCTCGTGGGCGAAGAAGTCGATACACTTGTCAGCCAGGTGGAGTCTGCCCTCACCAGACAAGTTGGGGGCCTGCTACGAAGAACATAGACGCTTTGGCTCAGACAGCTATTGAGGAGTACACCTACAGGAAGGTCGGCTTCGACCGCGTCCGCGAGGAGCTTGCATTGCAAGCGGAATCGGCGCTGGGAGCCGAGAAGTGCCGTGCGCTCGCTCCACTGGATGGCATGGATACCATCCGGGCTGCCCAGACGGAAACCGATGAGGCATCCTCGTACCTGGAGCGTTTTGGTGACCTGACGCTCAACAATCTCCTGGACATCCGAACAGAGCTGGACAAAGCCAAGGTCCGCCTGCAGCTTTCCGGTCAAGAGGTCTGGAAGATAGCAGTGGTGCTTGGTGAACTGTCGCGTGTGCGGAAGGCATTCGTCACGATTAAGGACCTCTACCCGTCTCTCTTCAGCATCTCCCAGGATGTCAAACCTTTTTCCTCGCTTGACCAGGAGATAGAGCGTTGCGTCAATCAGGATGGGGATATTCTGGACGACGCCTCCATCAATATCGCCGCCATCCGGCGGGAGAAAATCGAACTCCAGAAAACAATCAATAAGGTCCTGCAGGATATTCTCGCAAACGAAGCGTATGGCCGTGCGGTGCAGGATCGCATCATCACAACGCGCAATGACCGATACGTGATCCCTGTGAAACGCGAATTCAAGGACACCATCCAGTCTGTTGTGCATGACCAGTCTGACAGTGGCATGACCCTGTTCGTGGAGCCGACGCGCGTCATCGATCTCAACAATCGCCTGCAGATCTTGCAGTCCGACGAGAAGAAAGAAATCTCACGGATCCTGCTCTACCTTACAGATCTCATTGCGAAGGCCACGCCCGATATCGAGAAGTCACTGGACGTGGCGGGACATCTTGATTTCACTCTCGCCAAAGGGCGTCTGGCACGGCTCTGGCATGCTGTCAAACCCTCCATCACGCCCAATCTTGAGACGAGCCTGCGCAATGTCCGCAATCCGTTTGTGGAAAACTGCGTCCCAATCTCGTTTGCGATCGGCAAGGACTACTTCATGGTCGTGATTACGGGACCCAATACGGGCGGCAAAACGGTCACCCTCAAGACGCTGGGCCTGACAGTGCTCTGCAGCAAGGCTGGGTTGTTCATACCCGCCTCAGAAGGATGCTCGGTCGGTTTGTATGATAATGTCTATGTAGACATTGGCGATGAACAGAGCATCGAACAGAGCCTCTCCACTTTCTCGGCTCACATGTCGAACATCGTCCGCATCCTTGAGCAGGCGACCCGGTATTCGCTTGTTCTGCTGGACGAGCTGGGTGTGGGAACCGACCCCGAAGAAGGTTCGGCGATCGCAACCGGCATCGTCGACTTCTTGTACCAAAAGCGTATTACTACGGTCATCACGACCCATTACAGCAGCCTCAAGCTGCTTGCCTACCGCTATGAGCAGGTGCGCAATGCCTCTGTGGGATTTGATGTGGAGACTCTCCGGCCTACGTATGAACTCATTCTGGGTTCGCCCGGCGAAAGTCATGCGTTCACCATCTGTGAACGTCTGGGCCTACCGGAAGCTGTCCTTGCGCTTGCCCATGACGAACTCAGCAACGAGCACAAGGCCACGACCGAGCTGATGAGCCGCATTGTCACCGATTCTCAGGAGATCAGCCACACCAAGGAAACACTGAACGTCAACCAGCAGGAGCTGGAGAAACTGCGCGAAGACTATGAGCGGAAGCTCGCCCTGCTTGAAGCGAATGAGAAACAGGAGCTGAAGACAGCTCATGCCGAGGCCCAGCGCATCGTCGACGATGTCAGCAGGCGCATGGACGATCTGATGAAACAATACCAGGAGGCCCTCAAGAACCAGCCGCAAGCGGCACACGATGTCAAACAGGCTGTCCTGGAAACGCGTGACGAGCTGGTTCAGAAAGCCGAACCGTACGAAGACAAACCCGCGTTCACGCCCGTGGAAGAGATCCTCCCTGGCGACTTGGTTATTATCACGTCGGTCAACAAGCAGGCAATTGTTATTGACGTGATGAAGGACAAGCGCAAGCTCATCCTGCAGTCCGGCTCAATGCGCACGACGGTGCCCGAGGCGCAAGTCCGCAAGTTGACCGACGCGGAACTCAACTCGTACCAGAGCAGGGCCATGCAGTACAGCGGCACGCGCGAACCAACACTGCCATTTGTTCCCATGAAAATCGACCTCCATGGGAGCCGTGTTGACGAAGCATTAGAAAAACTCGACAAATACATTGATGTTGCGTACCTGTCAGGTCTTTCGTTTGTTTACATCGTCCATGGAAAAGGTGCAGGAATTCTGCGAAAACAGATACACGAATTCCTCAAGACACTGCCAAGCATAGATCACTTCAGCTTTTCAAGCCCCGAAGAGGGCGGCGATGGTGTCACTATTGCCTACTTCAAATAGAAAGGAAACACTTGAAAAACGAACAAGAATTAGTCTTCTTTGATCTTGAAACAACAGGACTTGATCAGGCTTCCGACCAAATCATCGAGATTGGAGCGGTCAAAGTCCGAGCTGGCAAGGAAGTGGGGCGTTTCGAGCAATTCTGCCGCCTGAAAGAGGGAGCCCATCTCCCCGAATTCATCTCCGCGCTGACCGGCATCAACAGCCTGGACCTGGAACCGGCAGAATCAGTCGACCTGGTTGTCGACCAGTTCTTACACTTTGCCGGCGACAGCCCGCTGCTTGCGCACAACTCCAATTTTGACGAGGGGTTCCTTCAGAAGGCACTGCATGGCTCACTCGCCAATCCCGTGTTCGACACACTGGAACTTGCTCGCATTTTTTTCCCAGACCTGCAGAGTCACAGCCTTGTCGCTCTTGTCGACTCCCTCGACATCAAGAAGGAGGAGGCACACAGGGCCCTTGGAGACAGCTTGTCTCTCTTCCGGTTCTACCGGAAGCTGAAAGACAAGATCAATCAGGCTGCCTTTCCCGAGACCATTATCCACCGCCTGCAGTTGCTGTATCCAGCCCTGACCGACCTGGGACTCCTTGAAACCCCGGAGGGTGCCACGTCCGTGACGTCTCCAGTCGAACTGGCAGGCCTCGAGACTGTGTTGACCAACCTGGACTATTCGCGCCTTCCACACCTGAAGGCAGTGAAGCAGGGCATTCTCTGCGAACAGGATACCCCGGAGATGGCGCAACTGGAGGAGGGCGAAGATCTCATCCTGCAATGCGAGACATCGTCCCTGCGCTCCCGGTTTCTGCACGACGTTCAAACGAGCAAGCTTCGCGGGGCGGTTCTGTTAAGAACTCCTGCAGCGATCGAGCCACTGCTTGAGGATGCACAGACCGACGATGGGCGCCCCCTGTGGATCTCGCAGGAGAGTCCGAGCAATCTGGTCTGTCTCATGCTGCTCGATGCTGCCACTCGCAGTCCTGTCATGCGCCGCGAGTTTGGTTTCGAGTTGTCTGCCCTGCTCGTCTATGAATGGGAAACGCGATCGGTGTTCATTCCCGGCATGCCTCTGTTCCTCAAGAAATCGCGCCTCATGAACCACATTTCAGCTGCTCATTGCAAGCTTCAGCCCGACTGTCCGTTTCGTGATGCATGCCCTGTGCACGAGTTGCTCGCTCGTGCCAAGAGAGCACACCTGCATGTGACAGATTTGAGCGAGTCTCCCCATGTCCTGGCCGAACTGGACAGCATGGCGCCGGTGCTGGTTTCTTCTCCCGAGACCGAGAAACTCATGACGGATGCCCTCGAAATCCCGGAGCTGCAAATCACCACCACAACCCTGCGCATCATCGCCGGGATGGCAAGCGAGCAAGCTCCTTCCCCGCTCTTCTTGCGCGTAACTGAACTGGCGGCAAAGGCTGTAGAGCTGATGGGAGAGCTGTATGCTCATGCCTCCCGTCAGGACAACGCAAATCTGCGTGGTCGTCTGGGTGTGGGCGAGCCGCTTCGCTCATCGCCGCAGTTCCTGCAACTCCTGGAAACAGCAAGGAACCTTCTCCAAGCCTATACCGCCATGGGCGAAACGCTGCCGTCCATCATGCGCAATACCTACTTGAGCCAGTGTCAAGCTCTTGCGTTCATTCTGGACAGTGCCAATGATCCAGACTACGCGGTCTGGATGGAACGCCAGGGTCGCGATCTCGCCATCGCCTGCGCCAGGATCGCACTCGCCAAGCGCCTCCGTGCATCCAGCCAGCATGCTCAGCTATTCTTTGCCGGTACAAGCGTCTTCCCTGCCGGTGATCAGCACTTTCTCCCTGAGACGTTCGGCCTGACCCTTCCACGCCCGGCCTCCACGCTAGCCTCTCCCGCATCCACGAGCCCGCGCGTTCCAACATTTGTGACACTGCACCTGCCAAAACCCAACGAGTCAGGTTTTGAGAAAAGTGCCGCTCGTCTGGTCGCAGAGACAATGAGGCGCTTTCCCGGCAAAGCCATGGTCACGTCGAATTCGCTGGAAACCCTGCGCCGCATTCAGTCATTTCTGGCGCGTGAGGCCAGCTTTGCAGAATACGCCCTGCTGCTTCCAAAGAACGGGCACACACGCACCGAACTCCTGGAGCAGTTTGCGGGGCAGAACCGGGCGATCCTCCTGATTCCCTTCGACTACCTCAGTTTTGGCGATGTCGTCCCCGCCAACTTCCTCTTTGTCACCAAACTGCAATTTCCCAACTCATTTCTCCCGACGGTGACGCGTCTCAGACAGGGGCTCAAAGAGCGACGAAGCGATCCGTTCCGTCAGTTCGACCTGCCCTACGCCTTGACATTGCTGCAATACACCCTGCACCAGATGGACCTGAACACCGTGCACAGCGTCTTCATGCTGGACAGCCGCAGCTTCAGCGCAGCCTACGCGGACCGCATCCGCGCTGTCCTTCCGACTCCATCCCTGTTCCTGCCCATGGAGAGCCAGGAGAGCCTCCTCCAGCACCTTGACCGCTGGATGCGCAATCAGACCCTGTAGAGCGTGCCCTAGTCGCACTCCTCGGAGAATGCTTCCACGGTGTATGTAAAAACCATAAGACCAGGTTGAGACAGGCTGGAAGCTGGCAGTCCGGCTTTTCGGATCAGAGCCTCAAGAAAGCCGCGAGCATCCGGCAGCTGCTCCCAGACCTGCGGCAGGAACGTGGCTTGATACCTTCCGTGCTGCAGAATGACACCAGGACGTGCCGCGGCCAGTTTTGACTCGAGGTCTCCCAATGTCGAGAATGCAAGTTCGACAGGAACCGACAGGAGAGAGACCTCGATGCACAGGTCCGCAAACTCCATTTCATCGACGGGTTCGAACCGTGGGTCGTCGAAAGCAGCTGCAAGCGCATTCGACACGACAGCCTCCACCAGCGGCAGGACCGGCATGATGTTTCCGATGCAACCTCGGAGTTCTCCATGCAGTGTCAGCGTGACAAACACGCCCTGCTTCTGCCAAAACTTGTCCTCAGGAAACTCTGCGCGCGTTGGACGCAGATCATGGGCATCCAGCAGCCGCATGCGAATCGCTTCACGCGCAAGCCGAAGCAGCTCACGGCGTTCATCCTCATTCATGCTCATCAGGTTCCCCCTTGAAAGCTATGGAAGCGTATCCGACCACGGCCGACTTGTCGCCTGCCGTATCACCTGAATTCCGATAGTCAAGCAACTGCGGCGTCCAACCCGAAAGACGTGCCATGGCAAGGAGCGTTCTGATCGCCATGAACCCGCAGGCATCTTCGCCTCCCAGCACGTCCCCATTGCCCTTCAGGATGTGCTGTATGGTGGCATGATCGTGCTCAACGGCCTCCTCATAAGGGCTGTAGTGACTGAGGTCGCTGGAGGCTATGAACAGTGCGTGTTGAGGGTCGACTGCCAGGAGCTCCCGCGCCAGGGCTTCCGCATCGACATCTCCCAGCACCAGTGGAATGATGTCAAACTGGCTGAGCGAGACTTGGAGAAACGGCAACTGAACTTCAATGGCATGCTCCAGTGCGTGAGCCTGAGCCGAGGCGAATACCAGCGGCCCCTTCACCAGGGTCTCCGCAGTCTCCGCCACCGGCACGTCCCCCAGAGGCGTTCGGAAGACGTCTGCCTCAGGGAGTGCTGCACCCTTGAACCATACGTGATGACTGGGCGCCAAGATCACCACCGTCCTGCGCACCGATTGATCGAGGTTTGCCAGACAGGCATACCCGGAGCCTGCCACAGGACCTGAGTAGATATATCCGGCATGGGGAACAATCAGCGCTCGAACCTGATGCCCGAAAGCGCCAGCCACGCCCTGCCCTTGCTTGATGTACTCCAGGGCAGCCTCCCGCAATGCATGAGCCTCGCCCGGATAAAACTGCCCGGCAACGACAGCATTTCGCCTCATCACTCCACCCCCTTGATGTGCCTCCCGCATCGTGGACAGGTCAGTCCTGTCCTGGCGGTCACCTCATACCCATGCCGCTCAATCACAGTCGCCCCACACTGCGGGCAGACTGTGTCACTGGACTCATCATGACCTGGAAGATTGCCCGAATAGACGTACAGCAGTCCCTCCTCATGACCGATCTGCACCGCTCTTTCGACGGTTGCAACTGGTGTCGGCGGCCGGTCCTGCATGTGGTACATGGGGAAGAAGCGTGAAACATGCCACGGCATTTCAGGATCCACGGAAGCAACAAAATGCGCCATGGCCCGCACTTCCTGCTCACTGTCGTTGAGCCCCGGTATAAGCAGGGATGTGATCTCTTCCCAGGCACCCGCCTCATGAATGGCCCGAATGGCATCCAGCACCGGCTGAAGGCGCCCTCCGGCCACGTGCCGGTAGAAGTCGTCGGAAAACGCCTTCAGGTCGATGTTGTACGCATCAACGAGGGGCAGTGCAGCATCCAGCAGTTCGCGAGAGTAGAAGCCGTTGGAAACAAACACTGTGCGCAGGCCAGACGCCCTGGCTTGGACCGCGATGTCCAGTGCATATTCGGCCCAGACTGCCGGCTCATTGTAGGTACAGGCAATCGACGAGGCGCCTCGTTCCAGAGCCAGCTGGACGACTGCTTCCGGGCTCAGATACGGCAGGCGCGCCAGTTGTTGATCCACCACTCGCGCCTGCGAGAGCTCATAATTCTGGCAGAAGGTACACGTGAAATTGCATCCGAACGTCCCCAGCGAAAGCGCAGTCGACCCAGGCAGAAAGTGATACAGCGGCTTCTTTTCGATGGGGTCCAGGGCAACTGCCGCCGGCCGGCCGTACACCAGCAATTGCAGCTCACCGTGGACATTGCGGCGCACGCCGCACAGCCCCGACTTCCCTTCCGAAAGAACACATGCGTGCGGACAGGCAAGGCACTTGACGGCCCCGTCCTGCTCTGCACGCCATAACCTTGCAGTCGTCACCTGCGCACCTCCAGCTCCGACGTCATCTCCACAAGACGCAGCGCCAGCCTGAGGGCTGCATGGGTGGCTGCAACTCGAATCTCCTGCCGGCTCCCTGCCAACATCAGCCGCTCCACCCTGCGCGCGTCCGGTGTAACGACGGCCACAAACACCGTCCCTACCGGCGTCCCCCGTTCATCAGATGCTGGACCGGCTATCCCCGTCGTAGCGATGGCCACGTCGACTTGGAGCCGCGCCCGGCAGCCCTCTGCCATGGCCTCTGCCACCTCTGCGCTGACCGCGCCGTGCTTCGACAGCACATCTTCGCCAACGCCCAGCAAGAGCACCTTTGCCCGATCTGCATACGAGATGATACCCCCAACGTAGCAGCGGGAAGCTCCCGGCACCGCCGTGACCGCCGCTCCCACCATGCCCCCCGTCAGCGACTCCGCGGTGCCAAAGCGCCATCCCCGCTCGGCCAGCGCCTTCAGCAAAGCCCCTGCTGTTACATCAAGATGACTCTCTGCTTCGGTGTTCATCCCCCGCCAGGCGGCGCGCACGCCGCGCAACTTCATAACGCACCTTGTCCAAGTCGATATGCACCAACTCCCGATGTTCCATGACCCATGAGCCGGCAACCATCACCGAGTCCACGGCCCTGCTGTTTGCAGACCAGAGGAGATGCGATGCCACATTGTTCCCCGGGCAGAACGATTCATCGTCAAGGTTCCACAGGACAAGGTCTGCAGCGGACCCCTCACTGAGTGTTCCAACGTCCTCAAAGCCGAGGGCTCGGGCCCCGTTGCTCGTCGCCATCTCGAGCAGGCTGGCGTTGCTGATCCCTGAGGCATTCATGGTCGATCCCCTCATGACCAGTCCCAGTGTGCGCATTTCCTCCAGCATGTCCACGTTGTCATTGCTGGCCGCCCCGTCAGTACCAATGCACAGGTTCACTCCGCTGCCCAGCAGCAGCCGATAGTCGGGAATCCCGGACCCCAGCTTGAGGTTGCTCTGGATGTTCAGGGCAATGCTGGCCCCCGCGTCATGCAGAATCTCGGCATCGCGAGGGCTCATGTGAACACAGTGCGCCGCGAGGAGCCGCGGAGGTCTGTCGAAGAAGCCCTGCTCCGCGTAATAGGTGATCGGCGACGTTCCATGCGCTGCCGTGAAATCCTCGATTTCGCCCCGCGTCTCATGAAGATGAAACTGCACGATGACCCCCAGGTCCCGCGCTCGTTCAAAGTTCTCGCGGACAAATGCCGGGCTCGCCGTATAGGGTGCGTGGGGACCGAAACTAGTCTTGATGCGCCCATCGGCCCTGTTGTTCCAGCGCATGACAAATTCCTCGGACTTCTCCAGCTTGCCGCGCTCGTTGTCGAGAGAGGCCACGCCAGTCGAGAGATTGGCACGCACGCCGGCCTCCTCCACCGCCCGTGCCACATCGTCTTCAAAGAAGTACATCTCGGCAAACGTCGTGGTCCCGGACATGATACCTTCGGCCAGCCCAAGCAAGCTGCCATAGTAGACATCATCAGCGTTCATGAGGGCTTCGCGTGGAAACATGTACTTCTGGAGCCACACATCGAGCGGCACTTCATCGGCAAGCCCGCGAAGGATGGTCATGGCAAGGTGCCCATGGGCATTGACAAACCCGGGAGTGACCAGGTACTTCGACGCATCGACGACCGAGGCACCCTCGGTCGGATCCGCGTGGTCAGCGATGCCCGCAATCTTCGTGCCATCCACAAGGATATCCACGACCCGCGTGCCATCCCCGCTTCCCTGTCCAGCGTCCAGTATCCTGGCCGATTTCAACAGCTGTACCATCGTTCACACTCCCTTTTTTATATGATAGCAGTTCTCGCGAAAATCGCGCTAACAAAAAGCCCGCCCCTGTCGGGACGGGCGGAAACGTACGGACAAAAGGCCAGCGGCTCTAGATGCCCTTGGGCGTGATGCCAAACGGCTTGCCGTCTTCGAGAGGCTCGCCGGGGGCAGCCAGCATGCTCCGTATGTCCTTGGGCATGCGGAAGATGCGCTCGTGGGTCAGACCGTCATAGAACCTCAGAGCGCTGGTGTCCCCAACGCGTTCAGCCAGGATACGGTCAACCGTGGCGGCGTCCATGGCCAGTGGATCATTCTTCTTGGATGCCAGGATATACGACCAGGGAACATCATACGCACCCACATACGAATACAGCGAACGAGCGATCGGAAACACCGAACGGATGGTGTCCAGAATCCTCTTGTGGACGGCAACATTCGTCGGCTTGAGGTACGACGACGTGACACACAGGGTACCACCCTCGTCCAGAACGCGGAATGCATGTTGATAGAACTCCTTCGTGAACAGGACAATGGATGGCCCGCCCTCAAAGAGATCCGTCAGGTCTTCAATGATCACGCTGTAGGAGTGGTCAGGCTGACGCTCGATAAATGCGCGGGCGTCCTCGAAGTGCATGCTGACCTTCGGGTCATGAAACGCTCCCTGATGATACTCCGGCAGGTACTCCTCATACATCTGATTGGCTTCCTCGTCGATATCGCACATGTCGATGTGCTCGACCGACTTGAAGCGCAGCAGTTCGCGCAGAGACGCACCTTCACCGCCGCCGACCACAAGCACCCTGCGCGGGTCAGGATGAACGACCATGGCCGGCTCGTTGAGGCACTCGTGATAGATGTATTCGTCCTTCACCGAACTCTGGCAGTCGCCGTCGAGAATCAACATCTTGCCGTAGTGCTCGGACTCGACGATCTCGACTGTCTGATACTTGGTCTTCCTGGTGGCGATCACGCCAGTCAGCGCGTGGAGGTGAACCTCCCCGGGCTCAAATGTGTCATGATACCACTGCCACGCCATCTCGCATAACCTCTGTTTCGACGACCGAGTGCCCATAAACGCCTGGACGTCCCTCGATCTCCTGTCCACGAGCAATCTCGGTCTTGACGATTGTCGTTGCCTCAAACTGCTCAGCTGCATACTCCATGGCCCGCCATGGATCGGTCTTTTCTCCACAGGTATAAACGTCTAGGGCAGCGTATCCGTACTCAGGCCATGTATGAATGGACAGATGCGACTCGGAAATCACTACTACCCCACTAACCCCCTGAGGAGTAAAATGGTGAAACGCCAATTCCAGGATCTCTGCATTTGCTTGCAGAGCAGACTCGCGCAAGATCTCCTTAACTCTATCCAGATCATTGAGAACATCCGGATTACACCCAGAGACCTCGACTACCATGTGTCTACCTTCGGTGCGCATTTCAGCCACCACCCCCTTTCAAAGATTAGTAAAGTAAGGATGAGGACGTTACTTTAACGTGTAGTATCATACCAGAAACCGAACAGATTGCAATGACGATGAGCCTCATGCTTGGAAGCAAACGGACACTTGCGCCACGGTGCCAGATGGGTACAATAGCTATATGTGCAGCAGTCCGTGGCAACGGCGGGAACGCCGGCCGCAGCGTGACTCGTCGACGGGAGGTACCTTGATGTTCCTGCCACACAAGAGAACGGGTGCCAGCTTTGTGATCATGGTGATCATCATGGCTCTCGTGATGAGTATGTTTGCAATCTCCGTCTCACAGCTGTCCCGCTCACGGTCGTCCACGCTCATCAGTGATGCAACGGAGAAGCAGGTCCTTTATCTGGCAGAAGACGCCGCAAACCAGATGATTTACCAGCTCAATGTGAACCCGTCAAGCACTTCGATTCCTTTAACCGATGCATCGGACATTG
>JBNAWM010000010.1:0-23212 GCA_049699855.1 Candidatus Cryosericum sp. | reverse complement strand
CATGACCGGCAGGGGGTTTGTGCATTCATGTGGGGGTTCCTAGATGAAGTAGTTGATGTGTCCCTGGTCGGCATCAGCCAGCATGGTCGCCACACCGCCCTCTGAGATGCCGTCGATCATCTCCTCACGATGGATGCCCATGAGGCTCATCGACATCGTGCACGCAATGAATGTGCCGCCACCCTCCTGGAAGGAGCGCATCATGGCTTCGATGGGTGCTACATTGTACTTTCTCATGAGGCCAAGAATCATGCCTGTTCCCATACCCATCATGTGCATCTTGCTCAACGTGAGGTGATTGGCCCCACGCGGCATCATCATACCGAACATCCGTTCAATGAAGGTCTTCTTGATGCGCATGTTCTCGTCCTTGCGCAGGACATTCAGACCCCAGAAAGTGAAGAACATGCTGACCTTCTTCCCCATGGCCTGGGCACCGTTGGCAATGATGAAGGCCGCGATAACCTTGTCCAGGTCGTTGCTGAAGACGATGACCGTCGCATGGTCGTCGGCCCTGCCCGGAACGACCGCGACCCCTGTGGAGGGAGCTGCTGCCTGCAACGGTCTGCGCAGGGTCGCCGTGATCACTTTCCCGCGCTGACGATCCAGCACTTCCAGGCCCTGCCCCTGGGCGAATGCTGCGACATCTGCGTAGAACCCCGGATCCGAAGCCGTCACCTTGATAAGATCGCCGGGCCCCGTCGTCGCAAGTGCTTCCCTCAACTTCAGCAGAGGTCCCGGGCATTGGAGGCCACACGCATCAATCTCGACCGTCTTTGTCGCCGCAGCAGGTGCCGTACGTGCCACCCCAGCCGGGCACGGTCCACTCACGTTGACCTGCTGGTCGTCTGCTTCACGCTCGGGACGAACCGGCTGCTCCTCAATGCCACCTGTCGTTGTCGCTTCCCAGCTTGTATATCCACCACTGAGGTTGACAACCTGGAACCCGCTCTGAGACAGAATTCTCTGAGCAATATACCCGCGAAGGCCGACTTTGCAGTAGGTAAGAATAATCTTCTTGCCGCGGGGAAGCTCGCCCATGCGGGCTCGCAGGGACGAAAGCGGAATCGTCAAGGCTCCCGGAATGATACCGCAGGATGTCTCATCGGGCTCCCGGACATCCAGCAGGAGTGCTCCGGCTGACAGCTCTTCTTTCAACTGCTCGGCCCCGACTACGGGCGCCAGCTGTTCGAGGTCATTCTGTGCGACAAATCCTGCCATGTTGACCGGGTCTTTGGCGCTCCCATACGGCGGGGCATAGACCAGCTCCAGGTCGGTCAGGTCATCCACCGTCGCTCCCAGTCGCATGGCCGTTGCCAGGACATCAATGCGCTTGTCAACGCCATCATAGCCGGCGGCCTGCGCTCCCAGGATCTTTCCCTCTGGACTGTACAGCAGTTTGATATGAACGGGCGTGCTGCCGGGATAGTAACCAGCATGAGAGCCAGGATGAATAGTGATGCTGCGGAAGGGGATACCAAGCTTCGCAAGAAGGGCAGAGTTTGCCCCCGTCGCTCCGGCAGCAAGATCAAACACCTTGACGATGGATGTCCCCTGGGTTCCCTTGTAGACATCATCGTGACCCACGACGTTGTTGGCCGCAATGCGCGCCTGCCGGTTAGCGGGCCCTGCCAGCGGGATCAATGCCTTGCTCTTCGTGACGAAGTGCTCCACCTCGATCACGTCGCCGATTGCATAGATGTCCGGATCGCTGGTTTTGAGGTGATCGTCCACCAGGATCCCCCGTGTCGGTCCGAGTTCCAACCCGGCCGCCTCGGCAAGCTGTGTATTCGGACGCACGCCGATAGCCAGGATAACCAGGTCCGCCACCAGCTGCCGGCCGCTGGCCAGTGAAACTGTCAGCGTGCCATCGGCATTCTTCGTGAACGACTTGACACCGTCGCCCAGATGCAGGTCGACCCCGTGGATCTCCATCTCCTCATGGGCATAGGCAGCCATGTCCGGATCAAGAAACGCCAGCGTCTGGGGCAGCATCTCGACCAGTGCGACACCGAGTTTCTGCTCCCTCAGGTTTTCTGCAACCTCCACTCCGATGAACCCTCCACCCACCACCACTGCCTTGCGGGCGCCAGCGTGTACTGCCTCGATGATGCGGTCCATGTCCGGAATGGTCCACAGGGAGTAGATGCCGTCGCTGTTGATGCCCGGGATGGGCGGACGCACCGGCGACCCGCCTGGTGACAGGATGAGCTTATCATAGTGATCGATCATCTCCTCGCCACTGGCGACATCGCGGACGGTCACGGTGTGCGCGGCACGGTCGATGCTGGTGACTTCATGCCCCGTCCTGAAGTCGATATTGAACCGCTCCTTCATCGACGCTGTCGTCTGCACCAGCAGTTGATCGCGCTCCTGGATAATCCCGCCGATGTGGTAGGGGAGCCCGCAATTGGCAAAGCTGATGTACTGTCCCCGCTCATAGACGACGATCTCCGCCTTCTCGTCCAACCGCCGAAGCCGAGCTGCTGCCGAGGCTCCTCCCGCATTTCCACCAACAATCAGTACTCTCATGGCATTCCTCCTGATTTCTCATCTTCACTGCGGTGCAGGTCCAGAGGCCTTGTGCACTGGTCGATATGCTCCCCAGACTGCACGAAGTTCGCAAACAGTTTGTAGCGATATTTCACAAAGTCAAGCCACTGATACTGACAACATTGGGGGGGGATGTCGTTGTTGCCCCTTGCACACGGGAGCCTCCCGCACATACTGACACTATGATGAGACAGAGGTATCTGCTGGCCGACAACTCAGAATCCAGGGCAGAGTGCCTGAGGGGAAGGGCGCGATGAACCGCCTGGAACGCGTCTGGCATCCGGAGATGTTTCATGGACGCAGCTGGCGCCCCAGTGGCTTCGATGGATGGTATTTCAAGATGGTTGACCCCACGGAGCGCCACGTCTGGGCGGTCATTCCGGGCATCTGGATGGACCGCGACCCATCACTGCAGTACTGCTTCATCCAGTTTCTCGATGGAACAACCGGGCGGACCAGCATGCACCGCTACCCTGTTCAGCAATTCTGGGCCTCGCGAGACAGGTTTGACATCGTGGTCGGCACCAGCCGCTTCAGCTTGACATCCATGCACCTGGACATCGACGATGCTGGCGTGCGCCTTGCTGGGGATGTCCAGTTCACGCAGCCCATCGGATGGCCCGTTCATCCATGGGCCCCGGGAGCCATGGGACCTCTGGGCTTGCTTCCCTTCCTGGAAGGGTATCATGCCATCACCAGCATCGACCCTCGCATCAGCGGATCGCTTGCACTGGATGGACAGGAAATCGACTTCACCGGCGGACGCGGCTACATGGAACGCGACTGGGGCAGTGCCTTTCCTCGCGCGTGGGTGTGGATGCAGTCCAATCATTTTGACGAAGACCACGTGAGCCTGACCGTCTCGATTGCTGACATTCCCCTCCTCGGGACGGTGCTTCGGGGATTCATCGTCGGCTTCCTGTACAATGGGAGGCTTCTCCAGTGGACGACATGGAATGGTTCGCGCCTGGCACATTTCGTGCGTGATGACGAGCATGCCGAATTTACTGTCGTCAACGGAAAGCAGGTCCTGGAAGTATGGGCTGGCGGAAGGCATGGGATGGGGCAGGTCTATGCACCCCGCGCAGGAAGCATGGCCAAGATGCTTGTCGAAGAATTGCATGCTGTCGTTCAAGTCCGCCTTCTCGAACGTCACGCTTCCGGTGACATCCTGCTGTTCGAAGGACGCGGGCGCAACTGCGGCCTGGAGATCAGCGGTGACATGCCGCTTGTCAGCAGCACCACACAACCAGCACCCCTTTCGAGCAACCCGGCTCAGCACCCCCAGGGCCTGTAAGAAGAGCTGGTTCTTCACGCGCCGCCCTTGCAACACCTCGGCTTGTTGTTAGAATAAGCGTACAGGTCATGAATAGCGCACAGAGAACGACCCTTCATACGTTTGCGTGGTGGTGGACAGAGCTACATATGTCGCCCGGGGGCCTTGTGCGCTGACTGATTAGCGTCTCTTGTTCCATATACCTCTACCCTCCGGGCGCCCGGAGGGTTTTTCGTTTTCTGTGCCCGACCTGAATCCAGCACAAGGAGAACGTAATGACAACGACATTGCCTTTGCACGCGGATGAACACGGATTTTATGGCGAATACGGCGGCCAGTTTGTGCCGCCTCAGCTTGGGGCCATCCTCGATCGGCTCAATGCAGCTTTTCACGAAGCCCTTGCCGACCCTTCCTTCACTGCCGAAATGGATCAGCTTCTGCGCGACTACGTCGGCCGCCCTTCACCGCTGTATCTGGCCAGGCGCCTCACCGAACATGCCGGCGGCGCTCGCATCTACCTGAAGCGCGAGGACCTCAACCACACCGGGGCTCACAAGATCAACAATGCCTTGGGCCAGGGATTGCTGGCACGTCGCATGGGAGCACACAAACTCATTGCTGAGACCGGTGCCGGCCAGCATGGCGTTGCAACGGCCACCGTTGCAGCACTGCTCGGCATGGGCTGTGACATCTATATGGGAGCAGAGGACATCCGCAGACAGCACCCGAATGTCGTCCGCATGGAACTGTTGGGGGCTTCGGTTCATAGTGTGACGGAGGGCCAGGCCACGCTCAAGGATGCGGTGGATGCTGCGCTCGGCGCGTGGGCTGCTGATCCCGAGGCGTCCTTCTATCTGCTTGGCTCTGCCGTGGGACCACACCCATACCCCGAGATTGTACGCACGTTCCAGTCGGTCATTGGACGCGAAGCCCGTGCCCAGGCACTGCAGGCAGAAGGCAGACTGCCTGATGCCGCCATCGCATGCGTCGGCGGCGGCAGCAACGCCATCGGGTTGTTTGCAGATTTCATCGAGGATAAGGGTGTCGCGCTCATTGGCGTTGAGCCGGCGGGCAAGGGTCTGGCAACCGGCCTTCATGCCGCGACCATCACAGCGGGGCACCCCGAGGTCATTCATGGGATGCGAACGTACGTCCTGGCGGATGACCAGGGAACTCCGACGCCCTGTTACTCTGTGGCGGCCGGCCTCGACTATCCGGGGGTCGGACCCCAGCATGCTGCCCTCAAGGACGCCGGCAGAGCAACCTACGTGACTGCCAGTGATGATGAGGCACTTGAAGCGTTTGAACTGCTCAGCCGTCTGGAAGGCATCATTCCGGCTCTGGAGAGCTCCCATGCCATTGCATACGCTGTACAGCTTGCCCGCACCATGAGGGCCGACCAGTTTCTTGTGGTCAACCTCTCCGGCCGTGGCGACAAAGACGTCGATGAGGTACAGCGCTTGTTCGCGGCGCGTAAGAATGTAGCCGTTTCTCCCGAGGCAGCAGCGCTGTAGACCTCTCCCTCGGCAAAAGCGAAGGCTCAACGCCAGACACTTGTGTTGATGCGACGAATGGTGTCCTCATCAAGTTTGATGATCTCACGGTCATAGGTGATGACACCATTCGTTTCCTGCTCGACATCCGTCGTCTGCGTATACACCGCAGCGCTCAAGCCATGCCTGATCAACGGTTTCAGCTGTTTCTCAATAAGTGATCTGTATGCCTTCAACAGCTGTTCACGTGACGCGAAGTGACGGTATCCAAAGGCTCGGTCAAATCGCCAGACGTGGCCAGGTACCTGCAAATTGTAACCGCCATATTCAGAAAGCACGAAACAGCGCCCATGTGTCCTTCGGGGAAGGCCAAGGCGCAGGATATAACGATGAACAGAGGACAGATCCCCGCCGCCCTGGTCAAACCAGCCACTTGCGTGATCGACAAGTCGGGACGGGTCCTGTCGCTTGACCAGCATGGCTGTTGCTGAGGCATCAAACTGGCCCCAGCCTTCATTGAACGGCACCCAGCAGGCAACGCAGGTCTCGCCTTTCAGGTGGTCAATCAACTGGCTCAACTCGTCCACAAAGTCCCGGCGCACGCCATCATTCCCGCGCCCCAGCCTGCTCCTTGCCCGTACGCTGTCGTCGCGCAGGCGAAGGCCCGCAAGCGCAAGGATGCCCAGCCACATCTGGTTGATGGCATTACCTCCACTGGGCATGTCCTGCCAGACAATGATACCCAGACGGTCGCAGTGATAGTACCAGCGCAGCGGTTCAATTTTCATGTGTTTGCGGATCATATTGAAGCCCAGACGCCGCGCCAGTTCAATATCGTAGCAGAGTCCCTCATCGGTCGGTGCCGTATACAGGCCGTCCGGCCAGTACCCCTGATCCAGAAGCCCATGCTGGAAGAACACGTTGCCATTCAGGGTCAGCCGCTGGTGCCCTGTCGCATCACGAACAACCCCGAACGACCGCATGCCAAAGTAGGAGCTGGCCTTGTCTCCCCCCGGAATTCCCACGTCGAGGTCATAAAGATGCGGGTCATCAGGCGACCACAGCCGGGCCTCTGGCATCTTCACAGAAATGGGCGTCCCTGCAACCCCGGTACACTGCGCAACCACCCGGTCCCCATCTCGCACAGTGATGGCAACACGCGCCACACCCGTGGTCACCACCAGGATGGACACCATCTCTGCTTCGACATCCGGTGTTGCCGTGACCGATTCGATATGACACTCCGGCACGGGCTCAAGCCACACAGTCTGCCAGATTCCCGAAATGGCAGTGTAGAGGATTCCCCTGGGGTGAAGGGCCTGCTTTCCACGTGGCTGCGGCCCCGTGTCCGTGGGATCCTGCACCTGGACGACCAGTTCGTTTGTTCCCTCAACGAGAAACGACGTTATGTCAAACGAGAACGGCAGATAGCCGCCACGATGCTTCCCCAGCACATGTCCATTCAGCACCACAGCAGCCGACCAGTCGACAGCACCGAAATGCAGCAGCACGCGCCGGCCAGCCCAAGTTGACGGAATGGCGAATGTCCTTGCATACCACAGTGTTTCATCGGGATGCAGCGCTCTGCCCACACCCGAAAGAGAGGACTCGACTGCAAACGGTACCAGAATCTGGCCTTCATACGTCGCCGGACATTCTCCATGGGTAATGGCATAGGACCACAGACCATTGAGGTTCATCCAGTCCGTGCGAACCAGCTGTGGTCGTGGGTATTCCGGCAGTGGCGCTCCCGGGTCGACGTCACGCGCCCACCGCGTCCTGATCTGATTGCCAGACGGTCTCCACTGATTCATGCCCATCTATACAGCTTGCGGCGCCTGTGTCGCAGATTGAGGAGAATGACCGGGATGATGGTCAACAGCAAGGCGCCGGCAGAAATAGAGAAGAGCGAGGGTCCGGGCAGGTGCTGCCCATTTCTGAACACGCCCAGTGTCTTGATCACGTAGTTGCCGACAAATGGGCCGGTCATCATCGGCAGTGCCACATAGAAGATCATGCGAACACCCTGAAACTGGCCAACCTGGTCCGGCGGCATGAGATCACGTGCCATTGCCGTAATGACGATAGCGCTGAACGTCGTTCCGGCGGTCATGACCAGAAATGCCAGGATAAGCTCCAGCTTGCCGTGCGCCACAGACATGCTGTACATGGCAAGCGCTTGAAGGATTGGCGTGATCAGGGCGAGCTTCCGCTTGGGGAACTTGTCTGCCAGAACCCCCAGGAAGAACGAGAGGATGCCTCCACCCAGCATGCCGGTTGCGAGAATCATCGTGAACTCTGATTGGCTCAGCCCGAGATAGCCGGTCATATATGGAATGACATACGGCGTGTAGATTTGATCGCCAAAACCAGTCAGGAAAATTGCAGACAGCACAAGAAACAACTCAGGATGCTGTCGAATGGTGCTCAGGCGGAAGACCCTGAAGAACTGGACAGTGAACTGTTCGTCATCTCCCTTTCCCATGCCGACCAGCCGAGGATCGTCCCGGATGAGGAATACACTGACAATACCCGAAAGGGTGACAAATCCACCGATCAGGAGGAAGAAGGGGATGTATCCCTCGCCAGTCGTTTTAGTCATGATACCTGCCAGGACCGACGTGATAATAATAGCAAACAGGGGAAGGGCCGACAGGACCCCCTCGACCCGGCCGCGCTTGACCGACGGGGTGATATCCGTGACCCATGCATTGAACGCAGCATCGTTGGCGGTGGACCCAAAAAACGTCATCACGGCATCGGCAACCACGATACCGACCACGAGGAGCGAGGATGGCAGTACGGTCACGAAGGGAAACAGTGCTGTCGTGATCCCCCAGATGACGTATCCAAAGACGATGAAGGGCTTGCGGCGCCTCACGCGATCCGAGAGCGTCCCGATGATCATGGTTGTCAGCGTCGCCGTCGCAGCTGAAACTGCGACCATCCACGCGATGGCATCTACCGCACGAGCACCTGTAACGGCGGTTACATAGCCATTGAACCACAGGTTCTCCACAACCCAGGCCAGCTGCCCGGCCATGCCCAGCAGGGCCAGCGCCGCCCACGTCTTCACACTGAACTTGCTCATGGGTACTCTCCTTGACTTACATGTCCTGCGGCCGCATCCGAACCGTCAGGCAACCAATACGTTCACGACCGCGCGTCCAGGACCAATCATTGCGCGCGTTGAAATAGAGATACCAAGCGTTCATGGCCGGAACCGGCCGGAAATCGCAGGCATACACATGAGACCGCATCCAGCCGCCTCCCACCTCGTTCGGGCCAAAGAACGGGTGCTGACGATCCACATAGTCAAAATGGAAACCATCCCTCGATGTGAGACGCAGCAGCGCCGATCCAGACTTCCCGTTTCTGCCAACGTAGATGCCATTCTGTACGCCTGCGAAACCATCCTCCAGCTTCATCACCTTGATCGAACCGCAGCACAGGTTGCAGGTGGGCGCGTTGGGATCGGGCGACAATATGGGCTCGGGAAGCGGGACGAACGGTCCTTTGATGCTGTCTGCAACAGCAACACCTACAAACGTTGGCTCTTCGAATCCGCAGTCCGCTACATGGGTCAGCCCTGCGCTGTAGTAGAGCAGCCACTTGTCGCCAGCGCTGACAACGCAGGGATTGGAGACAGATTCGCCATACGGAGCGGCCATGTGCCATGAAAGCGAGGGTTCGAGGGCAGTCTCTGGCGCAGACCAGCAAACCAGATCTGGCGACGTGATGACGACGATGCGCGAATGCCACCGAACATGCAACAGGGACATGATATCGGCATACCGAAAACGCGGCTGTTCATAGAACAGGAAGTACACCCCCTCATGCAGGACGAGATATGCCCGCATCCCCTGCCCGGTGACTCTGCCTGCATGCGCCCATGTCTCTCCATCATCCGATACAAAATGCTCAATCCCGTGGATGGTATGCGCAAACAGATGCCACCGCCCGTCAGGTGAGGTATCTGGACCAGAAAACGTCGGGTCTGCCACGATCGGTCCTGCAAACCGGCCGGGCGGCCGAATCAGAGGTTCGTCCTTCAGCAGGTGCCAGTCCAGCGCAAGGAACTCTTGAATTGTCATGCTGCCAGTATAGAAGGCCATGCAAAGCAGTCAATTAATGTCTTCAGGGATGGGCAGTCCCGATGCGAACCGTCCAGAAGAGGTCTCACAACTTGATGTCACCTCTTCCGTGCACGCAGTGCTTCACCTGCTGGAGGTCCAAGTCACGCCTTCTTCCCAAACGACCCAGTGCCGATTGACCAGAAAGAATTTTGGGCTATAACGTCAAAGCAAGGAACACCTTGCAGGGTCTGCCGGGCGCTTTCGGGATCGAGGCGGCCTGGCCAGGGGAGGTGAGAGCGACAGGCAGTCTGATGCGCTGCGGATGACTATCGTTATTTGGACGTTTTCAGCATGATACGGGAATGTCGGATCAGTTGTTTCACATGGCACACTCTGTACAACAGAGAAGAGGAGGATGTATGTTCAGAAGCATGAAGAGGGTTCTTGCGCTCGTCCTGGCAGTTGCGATGACCGTGACGCTGGTCGCCGGCTGCGCACCCAAAGCGAAACCAGTCGTTGCCTTGACGCTGTGGGGATCACAGGATGACCAGGCAATGCTGCAGACAATGGCCGATTCATTCAAGGCGGCTCATCCTGACAAGGATTACACGATCACACTCGGCGTCTGCGGCGAGGATGTCGCCAAAGACACGGTACTGAAAGACCTGGACGCGGCAGCTGATGTCTTTGCGTTTGCAAGCGACCAGATCGCCGCTCTGCAGGGAGCGGGCGCTCTGCTGCCCGTCACCGTCGATACGGACGCCATCAAAGCAGCCAATTCGCCCGCCTCGGTGACTGCCGCCACAGTGAATGGCCAGCTGATGGCCTATCCGTCGTCAGCCGACACGTATTTCCTCTACTATGACAAGAAGTACATTTCTGATGCGGAAGCTGGTTCACTTGAGACCATCATGGGCAAGGCTCTGCCCACCGGTGTCACCAACTTTGCCATGAACCTGAGCAATGGCTGGTACATCGCATCGTTCTTCTTTGCCGCCGGATGCAAGCTGTTCGGCGACACGGGCACCGACCCCACCGTCTGTGACTTCAACAACGCCGGCGGCCTTGCTGCTGGCCAGTACATGATCAAGCTTGCTGCGGACAAGAAGAAATTTGCCGACTATGGTGCCAATTACGATTCCACCATGTGCCAGAACTTCACGGACCGCAAGCTTGCCACGGCCGTCTCGGGAACCTGGAATGCCACCAAGATTCAGGCTGCTCTTGGATCGGACTACGGCGCAACCAAGCTGCCCACCATCGTGCTGAACGGGTCGACGGTCAACATGGGTTCCTTTGCCAACTTTAAGCTCTACGGCGTCAACTCGCACACGAAGTCGGCCGCCGATGCCATGGCTCTTGCAGAATGGCTGACCAACAAGGACAATCAGCTGCTGCGTTTCCAAACCAGAAGCTATGCCCCGACGAACATCACGATCGATCCTTCGACGCTCTCGTCCAACATTGCGGTTGCTGCTGATGCCCTGCAGGGCAAGTACGCCACATTGCAGCCGTCCATCAAGCAGATCAGCAACTACTGGACGCCAGCCGCTGCCCTTGGAACAAGCATCGAAACCGGTAAGACGACCAATGCCACGCTCCAGGCAGACCTGAACGCCATGGTAAAGCAGATTCTGGCAGCGCTGCAATAACACAACAGCACATTCCCAGACTGCAGTAACAGGCGGTGGCGTGGCTGACACAGCAGGTGTTCAGCTGCGCCGCCGCCTCGGTACAATGAGGCCAAAGGGCTTGCCAGGAAGAAAGGCGGTGTATCATGGAGGGAAACGGTTCGGAGGGCACTGAACGTTCTGGCCCAGCAAGCGTCTTCGCAAGACTCGGCGCCCAGCTGAGGTTCCTGGTCACGAGCTTCAAGGAAGGCGATCACAAAACACGACTGTCGTATGTTCTCATGGGCTTTTCCAACCTGTCACGCGGACAAGTCGCCAAAGGTCTCTACTATCTTGCGTGCGAGGTGCTGTTCATCGCCTACATGGCGACAAGCGGCGCCCGTTCGCTGGCTGGACTGCGTACGCTGGGGACCACCACCCAGCACATCGAGGCAGTGCAGGGGCAAGTCCCAAAGCTCATTCCCGGAGACAATTCCATGCTGATGCTGCTGTATGGCGTTGCGGCGGTTCTGCTGACGGTGTGGTTCATCGCAACGTACTTCTGGAATGTCTCCTCCGCCGTCCATGCTCAGCAGTTGGTTCAGCAGGGGCGGCCCCTGCCTGGCGTCCGCGAGGAAGTGCGGGACTACCTGGATGCCAAGTTCCATATCACGCTTCTCTTCATGCCTGTTCTCGGGGTCCTGCTGTTCACGGTCCTTCCGCTGATCTTTATGATTCTGATCGCCTTCACCAACTACGACAGTTCGCACCAGCCCCCTGGATCGCTGTTCCACTGGACTGGGATCTATAGCTTCAAAGGCTTGTTCTCCAACAGCGGCGTCCTTGGCGGCACCTTCTGGCCCGTTCTTGTCTGGACGCTGGTGTGGGCCGTCATCGCCACCGCGTCAAACTACTTTCTCGGTATGCTGCTTGCCATCCTGATCAACAAGAAGGGCATCAAGTTCAAGGGGCTGTTCCGGACCGTGTTCGTGCTGTCCATCGCCATCCCGCAGTTCGTCTCACTGCTTGTCATGCGGAATATGCTCGATGACTTTGGACCCATCAACGGGACCCTCCAGCAGTGGGGACTGACCACCAAGTTTCTTCCCTTCCTCACTAACGCGACCTTTGCCCGTATCACCGTGCTCGTGGTGAATCTGTGGGTTGGCATTCCCTACAGCATGCTCATCACCAGCGGGATCCTTATCAGCATTCCCAAAGAACTGTACGAGGCGGCATCGATCGACGGTGCGTCGCCCTTTCAGATGTACACCAAGATCATCCTGCCCTATGTGCTGTTTGTCACCGCTCCCTACCTGATCACCCAGTTCATCGGAAACATCAACAATTTCAACGTCATCTACCTGTTGACGGGTGGCGGGCCCAGCAGTCTGAACTATTACCAGGCAGGCAAGACAGACCTGCTGGTCACCTGGCTGTACAAGCTGACCGTCAACACGCGCGACTACAGCTATGCCTCCGCGATCGGCATCTGTGTCTTCATCATTTCAGCCGTTCTGTCGCTCTTTGCCTATCGCAACACGAAATCCTACAAGGAAGAGGAGACCTTCCAATGAGCACTCGAGCCTATACACATGCCAAGGGCCGCGGCATCGTGAGCAATACCCTGGCCTATGTTCTCCTGACCGTCCTGTGCCTCATCTGGCTGGTGCCCATCGTCTGGATCATCGCAATCTCGTTCAGCAAGGGCGTTTCTGGCATCCCCAACTACTTCTGGCCCAAGTATGGGTTGACGTTCCAGAATTACATCAATCTGTTCTCGAAAGCAGAAATCGATTCTGGATTCTACTTTCCGCGCTGGTTCCTGAACACGCTGTTCGTGGCGGTCTGCACCTGTGCTCTTTCGTCCGTCTTCGTCCTGTCGGTCGCCTATGCCATGTCCCGCATGCGCTTCCATATGCGCAAGCCGCTGATGAACATTGCACTCATCCTGGGCATGTTCCCCGGCTTCATGTCCATGATCGCTGTCTATTACATTCTCAAGGCCTTCAGCCTGACCAACACCCTGCTGGCCCTCATCCTGGTCTATTCAGGAGGCGCAGGGCTGGGGTTCTACGTCGCCAAGGGTTTCTTCGATGCCGTTCCCAAGGAGATGGACGAGGCAGCCATGATCGACGGCGCCACCCGCGCCCAGATCTTCTGGCGCATTACCATGCCACTCTCCAAACCCATTATCGTGTACACGATCCTTGTCTCCTTCCTTGCTCCGTGGGCGGACTTCATCTTCGTGAACATGATCATGGGGCCAACGGCGTACAAGAACTATACGGTGGCGCTGGGCCTGTTCCACATGATCGACCGCGAACATATCACGACCTACTTCTCCACGTTCACTGCGGGAGCCGTTCTCGTTTCCATCCCCATCGTTGCCCTGTTCATCTCGATGCAGAGATTCTATGTTGAGGGCATCACGGGTGGATCGGTCAAGGGTTGACGGGGCCCCGACCTGCGCAGGAAACAGAATGACCATGCCCGGCTGGCTGAATGATGCAGTCTTCTACGAGGTCTATCCCCAGTCGTTCTGCGACTCGAACGGGGATGGCATCGGGGATATCAACGGCATCATCTCGAAACTGGACTACATCCAGGGCCTCGGCTGCACTGCGCTGTGGATCAACCCCTGCTTTGTCTCGCCGTTTCGCGACGGGGGCTACGACGTGGCCGACTATCAATTGGTCGCCCCCCGGTATGGGACCAATGAGGACCTCTACCGTCTCTTTGCCGAAGCTCACGCGCGCGGAATGCACGTCCTGCTGGACCTGGTGCCCGGCCATACCTCCGACCAGCACCCGTGGTTTCAGAAAAGTGCCCTGCCATCCGCAAACTCGTACTCCAACCGCTACATCTGGACGGACAGCGTCTGGACAGTGCCCCGTGACTTGCGGTGCATCAGCGGCAGTGTGCCCCGAAACGGCAACTACGTTGTGAATTTCTTCAGCACCCAGCCCGCACTCAACTACGGTTTTGCGCACGTCACCGAACGCTGGCAGCTGCCGGCTTCGCATCCGGACTGTCTGGCAACGCGTGATGCTATGAAAGAGGTCATGCGGTTCTGGCTGGAGGGGGGATGCGACGGCTTCAGGGTGGACATGGCTGATTCACTGGTCAAGAACGACGACGACAAGCAGGCTACCTCGGCCGTCTGGCGCGATATACGCGCCATGCTGGACAAAGAATATCCTGAGGCTGCCTTGGTATCCGAATGGTCCGACCCGGCGCGCGCACTGCGGGCCGGCTTTCACGCAGATTTCTACTTGGATCACGAAGACAACGGGTATCGCGCCCTGTTCCGGCGCACGGACCTGCGCACGGGTGCGCCCATGGGCTTTTTTGGCAGCGAGGGACATGGCGACATCAGTCTCTTTGTCTCCGATTACCTGAAGCGCTGCGAGGACGCACGGGGACTGGGCTTCATCAGCTTCATCACCGGAAACCACGACACTCCGAGGATGCGGCGATTTCTGGACGTGACTCAACTGAAGCTTGCCTACGCGTTCCTCTTCACCATGCCCGGTGTTCCATTCCTCTACTACGGCGATGAGATTGGCATGCGGTTCGTGGAAGGACTGGTCAGCAAAGAGGGCGGCTATGACCGCACCGGATCGCGGACACCGATGCAGTGGGGTCCCGGTGCCACACACGGCTTCTCGAGTGCTCCCGCAGACTCGTTGTATCTGCCGGTGGACACCAGCCCGGATGCGCCCACCGTTGAAGCGCAGGAGAGTGACGTCGACTCGCTCCTGAACACGGTACGAAACGTCATCCATCTCCGCCATACCCTGGCCGACCTGCAGGCTGAGGGATCGTTTGAGGTCCTGTATGCCCAGCCGGAGAGCTATCCGTTTGTCTATCGACGGGGAAACCTGCTCATCGCCGTCAATCCCTCGCCCCACATGGCCACTGCCCCCGTCGGACTCCCCGGCAACGTACTCTTCTCCCTGGGAGAGCTGCCAGCGCGCGCCGAACGCGAAACAAGGATGGCTCCCTTGTCTTTTGTCGTGATCCAGCCATAGAGGATGTCGTGAAGAGATTTCTCCGGCTGATCGCTCTGCTTCTTGCCGTCTCTCTCTTTGCTGCTGGCTGCACGGGAACCGCCCGCTACCGGTACGAGCAGCCGCTGAATGTTATCGATGATGCATGCCGCACCTGGTACGAGGTCTTCGTTCCCTCATTCTATGACTCGAACGGCGATGGAACGGGTGACCTGAACGGGCTCATCGCCAAGCTGGACTACCTCAACGACGGCAAGGGCGGCGGATTGGGCATCAATGGCTTGTGGCTGATGCCCATCATGCCATCACCCTCCTACCACAAGTATGACGTCACCAACTACGAGGACGTGGACCCTTCCTATGGAACATTGGGCGACCTCGAAGGCCTCGTTTCCGCCTGCCACCAGCGCGGCATCCGCCTCATCATCGACTACGAGTTGAATCACACCTCCTCGCAGCACCCGTGGTTTCTGTCAGCAACCGCTGCCCTGCAGCAGAATCCCGACCACCCGGCCGCAAATCCCTATCTTGGCTACTACAACTTCGTGCGGGGCAGGCCTTCCATCGGCAGCTACGCCCAGGTCGGAACGACAGACTGGTACTATGAGGATCAGTTTGGTCCCACGATGCCGGACCTCAATCTGGACAATCCAGCCCTGCGTACGCAGATTCAGGAGATCACGCGCTTCTGGCTGGACAAGGGGATCGACGGCTTCCGCCTTGACGCTGTCCTGTACTACTATGGCGGGAGCGGTTCAGGAGATACTGGCAAGAATGTCGCATTCGTGAACTGGCTCACCGATTACTGCCGCACCATCGACCCTGCCGTCTACCTTGTCGGCGAAGTCTGGAGCAATGCCACAACGATTGCAGAATACTATCAAAGCCATGCGACAAGCTTCTTTGCCTTCCCCTTCGCGCAGGCAACCGGCATTGTTGCCACCACCCTCAATGGAACGGGGCCGGACGCGTCTGCGAAATCCTTCTGCTCCGCAACGGTCACCTGGCAGAAGATGCTGAAGGAATACAACAAAGAGGCAATCGACGCGCCATTCATCGGCAACCATGACACGGCCAGGCCGGCAGGATTCTTTTCGGGCGACGAGCAGAAGACGAAAATGGCGGGTGGCCTGTACCTGACCATGAGCGGTGGACCGTTTTTGTACTACGGCGAGGAGATTGGCATGACAGGCTCACGCATCGATCAGGACAAACGTGGCCCCTTCCTGTGGTCCAGCATGGTGAAGACAGGCATGACAAAGGGACCTCCCGGGATGGACCCTCCCGTCCCGCTGTTTCCACCGCTGGATGTCCAGGAGAAGGATCCGGCCTCCCTGTACTCTTACTATCGGCAGGCAATACGCCTCCGCAACGAGAACCCCGAGATTGGGCGCGGTACGGTGACGCTGCTGGACCCCTTTCCGGACCCAGAGGTCTGCGCCGTCGAGAAGACCTGGCATGGCTCTCGTATCATTCTGGTGATCAACACATCCGAGAAGCGGATGACGGTGACATTTGGTCCGTCGGCAAACCACTATACGGGCATCCGCGGTTACCTCTCGACGACCGGAGCGGCAGTTACCCTGCGTGGTGACAGCCTGAGCCTGCCGCCCATGTCCATTGCGGTGTTGAAGTGAACGTGCCCGCCGGAGCCCCCGACAGCGTCCAGCGCCTGCTTGACATGCTGAAGAACAGGCCCGGCCCCGCGAGTCCGCGGTGGTTTGTTCCTGAGCGCTGGAATCCCCCGGGATATCAGGGTGGCACAACCCACCCCGCACGGCCGCACGAGCTGGAAGTGGACCCGTACGACTTCTTCGCCGCCGCCATCCAGAGTGCGCTCCAGCTGGGGAGCCCGGCGCTGACCGATGCTGCACGCAACAGACCTCTGGCCGAGGACATCATCTATGGCATGCTCGTGCGGTCATTCACTGCCTGGCCGCATCTCGGTGCCGCAGATCTCAGTTCAGGCACCTTCCTGAAGGCGATGGCCCTCCTGCCGCTGCTGGAGCGCTATGATGTAACCCTGGTGTACCTCCTGCCCGTGTTTGCAACTGGCGATCGCTACCGCAAGGGCCAGCTGGGCAGTCCCTACGCAATCAGCAACATCTATCGCCTGGACCCCTCGCTTCACGATCCTCTCCTGGGCGAGTGCTCCGATGAACTGCTCAACTTGGAGTTCCGCGCGTTCGTCGATCTCTGCCACTGGCTGGGCATGAAGGTGGTGCTGGACTTCGCATTTCGGACTGCTGCCAGGGACAGCGCTCTCATTGCCGATCACCCTGACTGGTTCTGCTGGATTCGAAAAGAGGACGCCGATGCGTTCCGCCCTCCATCGCTGGGCGATGGAAAGGCGATGCGGTGGCTTGACGATGCAACACTGCGAGAGCTGTATACGTCGCCCGGGATCCCCGCGTACCTGGCGCAGTTCACTGAAGCGCCCAACCGCATCGATCCCCAGCGCTGGGCAGGCATTCATGCGCAGACTGCGCGCAATCCCCTGGATGTCATCGAAGAGGAATTCGGCGTCACGACGGTACCGGGGTTTTCAGACATCATCAACGACCAGCAGCCGCCGTGGACCGATGCCACGTACCTGCGTTTCTACTTCGACACTGCGCCCGCAGCCGCCCCCTACGTCCCGGAGCACCAGTCCCCCTTTGTCATGCAGGATGGCGCTTCACTCGACAGGTATCCCGGAACCGTTCCCAATGAGGAACTGTGGGACTACACGATTGGCGTGCTTCCCTATTACCGGCAGACGTTTGGCATCGACGGAGCGCGCATCGACATGGCACACGCGATGCCTTCGAGGCTCAATGCTCTCATGGTACAACGCATCCGAGAGGTTGACCCCAAGTTCCTGCTGTGGTCGGAGGAGCTGGGCGCCAGCAGGGGAGGACAGGCGCAGTCGGAAGGCTTCGACCTTCTCAGTGGATTCACCTATGATGCGTACAAAAGGATCCATGACCCCGACTTCGCGTCGTCCATTCTGCGCAGCACCTTTCTTGCCTCGCCCATCCCCGTCGTGGCATCCCTCGAAACCCCCGACACGCCCCGGTCGGCACTGATTCATCCCGACGCGGCCTCGCTGAAGCTGGCACTGACCCTCAATGCCTTCATGCCCAACGCTGTCCCCTCCATCAACAGCGGTCAGGAACTGCTGGAAGTCCAGCCCATGAACCTCGGTCTGGACAACACCGAGGAGGGCCGCTGGGTCCTGCCACGCGATGACCCGATGTATGGGAGACTCGCCTTCTTCGACCCAGCCTGGCTTCACTGGGGAACGCCGGAGACATTCGTGGACAGAACGCTTCACGAGACGCTCCATCTGCGCAGACGCTACCACGCGCTTCTGGCCAGCCCTGCGAACTTCGTGAAGCAGCCGGAGCCTTTCCACTCTGGGAACTTGGTGATGCTCTGCTATCATGACGTGGCTCTTGGCGGTCTGGTTGTCGCGGCAAATTGCTCGCTGACGATGAGTGCGTCGCTTGCGCCTCTGCGGATGTGCCCTCTGGCGTTTTCTGCTGGACAAAGAGCTGCAATCTTGTACGATACACATGGCCCCGGTGGGCGAGTGGTCTCCTCAGATGAGGAACTCCCACTTCAGCCTTGCCAGGCGGTGGTCATGAAACTTGGAGAATGACGGAGGTTTGCAATGGGTGAATCAATGCCCCGTGTCGCCTATTTCTGCATGGAATATGGTTTGCACGAGAATCTGCACATTTATGCCGGCGGTCTGGGCATTCTGGCCGGCGATATCCTGAAAGCTGCGGGTGACGAGCACCGTCCCATGGTCGGGATCGGAATCCTGTGGCGCCAGGACTACACGGAACAGCTGATCGACGAGAACGACCGACCCTATGACTGCTACCACGAGTACCGGTACGACTTCCTCGAAGACACGGGCATCGTCGTCACCGTTCCCATTCAGGAATTGCAGGTGCGAGCCAAAGTCTGGAAGTGCACCGCCTTCGGCAATGTCCCCCTGTATCTGCTGGACACGTACCTGCCCGACAATGCCGGCTGGAACCTGACAGCACAGCTGTACGGCGGCTTCGAGGAAGAGCGCATCGCTCAGGAGATGATCCTTGGCATTGGCGGCGTCCGCGCCCTTCAGGCACTTGGCATCGGCGTGGACATTTATCACTTCAACGACAGCCACGCGGTCTTTGCAGGCGTCGAGCTGATCCGCCAGCAGATGGCCAACGGAGTGCCCTTTCTGGATGCGCTGTGGTCAGTCAAGCAGCACATCGTCTTCACCACCCACACACCGGTTGCTGCCGGCAATGAGGTGCACCCGCACCGCATGCTGCAGTACATGAACGCGTATGACGGTCTGACCCGCGAGCAGATCACCACCCTCGGTGGCGACCCGTTCAGCATGACCGCTGCAGGCATCCGTCTGTCGCGCAAGGCAAACGCCGTCTCCCAGCTGCATGGGCACACAGCCCGTGAGATGTGGAAGAACATTCCCGGCGGAGCCGACATCCTTTCCATCACCAACGGGGTCCACAACGGCACCTGGCAGGACGCGACCATCATGCAGGCGCACCAGGGCGGCGGCGACCTGTGGGCAGCGCACATGGCCCTCAAGCGCTCGATGATCGAGAGCATCGAACGAAGCAATGGGGTGAGTTTCGACGAAAAGGTGCTGACCATAGGGTTTGCCCGGCGCGCGACACCCTACAAGCGCAGTGACCTCATCTTCTCGGACCGCAACCTGATTGGTGACTTGCTGCAGAACCACAGGCTGCAGATTGTCCTGTCCGGAAAAGCTCATCCAAACGACATGGCCGGCAAGGGGACCATCACCAACATCGTCCGCATTGCCAAGGAGTTTCCGGACCGCGTTGTCTTCCTGCAGGACTATGACATGGCCATCGGCAAGATGCTGACGCGCGGATGCGACGTCTGGCTCAACAATCCTGTGCGGCCGATGGAAGCGAGTGGAACGTCCGGCATGAAAGCTGCCATGAATGGCGTGCTCAATCTGAGCACGCTCGACGGCTGGTGGCCCGAAGGATGCAAGCATGGAGTCAACGGGTGGCAGTTCGGCGGCGGCTATGAAGGGTCGAACGCCAACCAGGTGGACGTCACCTCCCTCTACCAGGTTCTCACCGGAGAGGTCCTCCCCACCTATGAAAGCCACCGCGATACATGGGTCGCCATGATGCACGCCAGCATCGACATGGCCCAGCACCAGTTCTCGGCAGCGCGCATGGTCGAGGAGTACTACCAGAAGATGTATTCCTGATGACAGGCCCGGCAGGATTTCCGGAACAGACTGCGAGCAGCCACAAGCAGGGAAAGGACACGCTCAGGCGAGGTACACCATGAAAAATGTCGTCATAACGGGCAGCACAAGAGGCATCGGCCTCTGCATGGCAAAAGAGTTTCTGCGACGTGGCTGCAATGTCACCCTGTCGGGCAGAGGTGAGCAGCTGCCCGAAAGCGTGCGGGCCGAATTGTCGTCCTTTGAGCAGCAGATGCTGTATGTCCCCTGCAATGTGCAGAGCAGGAGTGATGTGCAGAACCTGTGGGACAAATCCAGCAAGCAATGGGGCCGCGTGGACATCTGGATCAACAATGCGGGACAGAATGCTCCGCACGAGTTCATCTACAACATGGAAGAGTGCTATGTAAACGCTGCGATTGCAACCAACATAAACGGTGTGGTCTACGGGTGCCAGGTGGCAGCTGCAGGCATGATCAGGCAGAAAAGCGGTGCGATCTATTCGATGGAGGGGCTCGGCTCCAACAACATGCTCCAGCCGAAAACCATTCTGTACGGCATGACGAAACACGCTTTGACCTACTTCATGAAAGGGCTCGCAAAAGAATTGGAGGGGACCGGGGTGATTGCGGGACGGCTCTCGCCCGGGATGGTCCTGACGGACTTCATCAAAAAGACTCCAGATGGCAGTGTCCCTGCCATCGAAAGTCAGCGAAGCTTTCAGAGGATCTTCAACATGCTGGCCGACAAGCCGGAAACGGTGGCCAGCTACTTCGTGCCAAAGATGCTTGCAAACACACGGAACAACGTGCAGTTCGAGTGGCTGACCACGGCAAAGGCAGCGGCACGGTTTGTGACAGGCCCATTCACCAGAAGGAAGATCCTGGACACATGATCACCAACGCCCTCGTTGCCCGCATGTTCAAGAACCCGGCACGAGGCGGCAAGGCCGTCTACGCAGAGAGGCTTGGTGCAAGCTTTGTCGGACAGGACAGCGAGGTCGACGGCTTTCATCTGCTGTCCGTCAAGGGCAGAGCAGAGAACAAGCGCCATGTGTTCTTTCTGCACGGCGGCGCCTATGTCGCCGAAGCTTCGGCAGGGCACCTGCGGATCATCAAACGCTTTGTCCAGGACTTCGGACTGCACGTCACCTCCTTTGACTATCCCCTTGCGCCCGAGTACACTGCCACGACCACCCACAGGGTTGTGCTGAAGGCCTATGAGGAGGTTGCCGCACGGTATCCCGATCATGAATTCTGCCTCTTTGGCGATTCGGCCGGCGGCGGTCTGGCACTCGCGCTCCTGCAGGTTCTGCGGAATGCAGGCGCTGGGCACCGTCCCGTCCGCACAGCGCTGGTCTCGCCCTGGGTTGACCTCACGATGAGCAATCCCGACAGTGCGGCCCTCCAGAGAAAGGACTTCATCCTGTCAGTGAGCAGTCTTTCTTACGCGGCCAGAGCCTATGCAGGGGAACTGGCACTCACCGATCCACGCCTGTCACCGATTTATGGGAATCTGGAGAATCTTGGAGACGTCCTTGTCGTCACTGGCACAAATGACATCTTGTATCCCGACTGCCTTGTGCTTGCAGAGAAGCTTGCCCAAGCCCGCGGCACGACGGTTCGCCTGGATGAAGCGAGAGGACTCTTCCATGACTTTGTTGTGGCACCGCTGCCTCAAACGGCACGTGCGATCACGGCGATCGGCGAGTTCTTCATGGCCGGCTGAGCTAGGCCGGAGGCACCTGCTCGCCCGAAAGTCTGAGAAACGCGGCGGCCCAGGCAGTGTCCACCGTTGGAATCGTCCAGATCAAGCCAAGGAAAAGACACAGCACTCCGAGCAGGACAACTCCCACAGAGGCGGCACCCAGGCCCAGCAGTTCCAGCTTGTGCCCCTCGGTTGCCTCGGCGCTCATCTGAAGAGCCTCCATCGGACCGGCGTCCTGCGTGACAATGTAGTAACCGTACATGCTGTAGCGCAGCCCCCAGATGAACCCCGGGACGACCAGCAGGATGAAGCCCACCCCGACGATGAACCCAAAGAGAAGTGATCCTGCCACATAGCTGCCCAGCCTCTTCCCGGATACAAAAAAAATCACGCGCGGTCACTTCCTCGTCACGCGCCACCTTCACCGATCCGTGAAGGATGCCCATCTCGACCCACCGCGAAAGGACGTACCCAAGGATACTGACGAAAACGGCCGTGAAGACGAGCTCCGGTCCGAGGACGCCCAAGCTGTGCCACCAAAGGTGGAAGCTGTACTGACCATCCAGCTCACGATGCCATGTGACCCCGCTGCCCAGCAGCCATTGCAGGAGAAGTGCGGGAAAGAATGCCCACACCCACCTGCGTGCCTTGTTCCAGCCCAAGCGTATCCATTCCGTTGCCATGCCGCCCCCTCCTCTTTCTGATTTCACGCAAGCATCGCTTGTCTACTAGACTGCCCGACCTACATGCTGCGGATCAGGCTCATCACCCTGTCCGTCAGCTGGGCCAGGGTGTAGGGCTTTTCCAGGAACCCCTGCACGGCGCCTGCCTCCAGCAGGTCTTCCACAATGCCACTAGACGTGTTTCCTGAACTCAGCAAAATCGGCAGGGCTGGATCCAGGCTCCTGATAGCATGCACGATCTCGCTGGTGGTCATGCCCGGCATGGTCATGTCCAGCAGGACGAGCCCAATGTTCGCATGCTCCTCCTGCAGGATGGCCATGGCCGCAGAGCCATCCCCCGCGCTCAGGACACTGCACCCGCTCTTCTCAAGAAATGCGCGGGCGACCCCTGCCACCACGGGTTCATCTTCCACCACCAGCACGGTCCCCCTGCACACACTGCCCAATGCCTGACCTGTGGTCCGAGGTGGAGTTGGGGCCTCCAGACAGCGCGGCAGGTAGATGTCAAAGGTGGCCCCATGGTCGCCTGCGGGTCCGTTGCGGGAAGATGCCACGATCCACCCTCCAG
>JBNAWM010000009.1:0-24486 GCA_049699855.1 Candidatus Cryosericum sp. | reverse complement strand
GGTGGGCGAATTCGACAGGGACAATCGGGCGGGTATTGAACAGACCCTGCACCGCATTTCGGCCATTCGCAACAGGCACAATGACATCGTGGGCCTCACGTGCCGCGTGGGCCGCGCCCTCTATGGCAAGATTGAGGTCATCGAGGATCTTGTCAAGAGCGGGGCGAGCATTCTCATCCTGGGGAGACCGGGTATCGGAAAGACGACTCTTCTGCGTGAGGCCTCACGCTACATCAGTGACACGCTGCGAAAACGAGTCATCATCGTTGACACCAGCAATGAGATCGGCGGAGATGGCGACGTGCCTCACCCTGGTGTTGGATCTTCGCGCCGCATGCAGGTCCCCATCGATAAGGAACAGCACGACATCATGATCGAAGCTGTCGAAAACCATAATCCCGAAGTCATCGTCATCGACGAGATCGGTCGCATCGAGGAAGCACAGGCCTGTCGAACGATCGCTGAACGAGGCGTAGAGTTGATCGGCACGGCACACGGAAATGATCTCGGCAACCTCATCACAAATCCTACGCTCATCGACCTCCTGGGTGGCATCCAGACGGTCACGCTGAGCGATGAGGAAGCCCAGCGCAGAGGAACGCAGAAGAGTGTTCTGGAGCGTAAAGCAGCTCCCACCTTTGATGTGCTGATCGAGTTGCGCGAGCGGGACGTGCTTGCCATTTACCGCAACCTCGCCGATGTCGTGGACAGAGTGCTGAGAGGGTTTGACGTTCAACCCGAAATTCGCAGACGAACCGCCGGAAAGGACTTTGTCATCGAACCGTCACGTTCGCTGGAAACGCCGGTGGAGCAGGAGCCGGGAATTGACCAGTTGTGGACTCAGGATTCCGTTGTCAAGTTGTACATACAGGGAATCAGCCAGAGCTATGTTGAGAGAGCCGGACACAGCCTCCATACCGATGTTCAAGTAGCTCGCACGATGGAGGAGGCTGACCTTGTTCTCCTGAGCGATTCGGCTGCCGCAAAGAAACCTTTCCTGGTGGAGCGTGCGGCGGCACTTGGATTGCCCCTCTACACCACGACCAAGAACAGCCTTGCGGCCGTCAAGGACCTCCTGCGGCGTGTTCACTCCATGTCCATCGACAAGGAGCAGTATTCCGCCTGGATCCGCCTCATGCGGGAAGCCGCTGCCACATCCTCATCGCGCGAACTGCCATACTCCAACGCTTTCGAACGCAGAATCCAGCACAAGCTGGCGGAACGGCTCGGTTTGTTCAGCGAGAGCGAGGGGGCTCCCCCGTTCCGTCGAGTCGTCGTGTACTCCCCACAGATGAAGCCCGGGGAAACTCCAACAGGAAACCCACGATGAGCGGGGCCTTCTTCCTGACGTTTGAAGGGATTGATGGATGTGGAAAAAGCACCCAGGCCGCACGACTGGAGAAATGTCTTCGGGGGCTCCAGCTGCCCGTGACACACACCTTTGAGCCGGGGGGCACCCCGCTGGGCCGAAAACTGCGAACCATTCTGGTCCATGACGAACTCAATCTGTCGCTGTTCGCTGAGGTCCTTCTGTTTGCCGCGGACCGCAGGCAGGACATTGACGAAGTCATCCATCCCGCACTCCAGCGGGGCGACATTGTCATTGCCGAGAGGTTTGCAGACTCATCGATTGCCTACCAAGGCGTTGCAGGCAACGTCGGCAAAGAAGTTGTCGAACACCTCATGGAGATTGTCACGGGTGGCCTCACACCCGACCTTACCCTGCTCCTGGACATCGACCCACGCGTCTCACTTGCCCGAAAGACCACACTGGATAGAATCGAGCAGAGAGGACAGTTTCTTGAGATCGTCCGCAGCGCTTTTCTGGACATGGCGAAGAGCCAGCCACACCGATGGGTGGTCATCGATGCCGCTCGCCCGGCAGCCGCTGTGTTCGCTGACGTACGAGAAACCGTCTTGCGCAGGATGAATGAAGGGAGGTACGATCATGTCTGAAACGCATCCTCACGAACCAGATCGCATCGATGAACTGCTGGGAAGTCTCCAGGAGCCGCGTACAGTACAACATGCCGCAGAACCATCCAAGCCGCCCACGGCACCCCGGCACCGTAGAAGCAGAGCGTGGATCCCCATCCTGATAGCAGTACTCGTCATTGCTGCCGCTGTGTTTCTTTATGCACAGGGACGCGAAGCAAGCCTGAACATCCGTTCGTTTCCTTCAGGCGCCACCGTAGTTCTCGACGAACACGAAGTCGGCATCACACCGCTGGTGGTTCATAGCGTCAGTCCCGGCTCTCACACCATAGAATTGCGACTCTCTGGGTGGGAAGTCTGGAAGGGCAGCGCCACTGCCGTCAAAGGAATGACAGCGCAGATCATAGCGAACATGACGCACGCCGCCTATACCTTAGTCATAACATCAACACCCTCCGGGGCGACGGTAAGCATAGACGGAACACCGAGGGGAACCACCCCCTTGACCGTGAGCGGCCTCAAACCACGCAATTATGATCTGGTGGTCTCCCTCAAGGGGTACAGCTCCATCGCGCGTTCGGTCGATCTTTCGGACGAAGCGCAGGCTACCCAGGACTTTTCGCTGGTACAAGCATTTGGCAAGCTCAGCATCAGCTCAACCCCCGCTGGAGCACAGGTCTTGCTGGATGGCAAGGATTACGGTGTGACGCCACTCCAACTAACCTCGTTTCCTGTTGGAGACTATGCGCTGACGCTCAAGCTTGACGGCAGTCCTGATGTCACCGATACAATTTCGGTCACGGCGAACGCCACGGTCTCGAAACAATACAAATTCGTTTCGCTGGTCGGAGCGCTCAGCATTTCCACAGATCCGGCTGGAGCCTCGATTACTATTGACGGACAGCCGACAAATCAGGTTGCTCCGTTCACCATCACCGGTCTCAAGGAGGGAACGCACGACATCCTGCTCGAATTGCCCGGGTATCTGCCTTGGTCCGGAGAGGTAACCATCGCGCACGACCAAACGAGCCGCCTTTCCATCGCACTGACACAACTGGGCCAGTGATGGATTGACGATCGCCTCTGCGCGCGTATACTACAGATGCCGTACAGGACGGGGAGCCAGCGGTGCCCTGTAGCCCGGAATCCGCTTACCGGGGTCCATGCTGAGCATGCGGGGCCTTGAGTTCCGAAACAATCTCTGCCAAAAGCGTTGAAAGCTGCACACCATGCAATGCAAAGCTCTGAATCCTGCCAGGTCCGGAAGGAAGCAACAGTACTGAGTAGAGCATGTGCCGTGGCCCGATGCAACTGGAGCTGGAGGCAGTCGATCACGCCGGGGATCGGTGTCACAAGTGCTCAGCGTACGGCCTGTATTCTCTCGGTCAGAAGTGCCGAACAGCGTTCACGACGCACAGAGCGGCGATACCCTCACCTCTGCCGATCCATCCGATGGTGTCGTTGCCTGTTACCTTGACATCCACACTCCTCGCAGGCACCCGCAGAAGCTGGGCTATGCTCTTCCGCATGGCCTCCTGATATCCAGACAGCCGGGGACGCTCCGCGACAATGGTGACATCAACGCTCAACACTCTCAGGCGGCGAACCCGTTTGTTCCGCATCACCCGTTCCACCAGCGTTCGGCTGTCGATGCCAGCGTACTGCGCATCCGACGAGGGAAACATGCCACCTATGTCCCCGGCACCGGCGCATCCAAGAACTGCATCCATGAGCGCGTGAAGTACGGCGTCGGCATCTGATGTGCCCGAGAGCCCAACTTCGGACGGGATTGTCACGCCGCCCAAAACCAACCGACGCCCGGCCTCAAAACGATGCACATCGTAGCCAAAGCCCACGATGGTCCTCGCTCCTTTCTCGAGCACCCTTCGCACTGCGCTCAGATCAGAGGGAACCGTCACCTTGATATTCGCGGCATCTCCTTGAACAACTGCCACTTTTCCGCCGCATGATTGGATCAGGGCAGCTTCGTCCGTGAAGGCAGTGCCTCTGGGGGCAGCGGCAAAGGCGTCTCGCAACACGCCAACCTTGCACAATTGAGGCGTCTGAACTGCTGCGATCCCTGTTCGGTCAACAGCCTCGCTTCCCTCGGCAGAAACCCGGCGCAGTGAATCGGACAGCGGCGCCACCGGGATGATCACGGCACCCGTCCCGCGAGCGGCCACCAATCTTCGCAGAAGTGCTCGGCTGACAGCTGGCCGGTCTCCATCGTGAATCAAGACCCAATCCCCATCGGCGGCGCCATCCTCCAACAGCGCTGTCAAACCCTTTGCTACACTTTCGAACCGCGTCGAGCCCCCGCTTGTCAGCAGGACCTGAACCCGGTGGGGCAAGACGACCCGTGCAAGACACCGCTCCATGCGTGTGCGGTCCTGCTCTCTGCAGACCAGCACAAGCCTGCGAATGGGTGCCTGGCACACATTTTCCAGTGTACTGCAAATAAGCGGCCGGCCATCAACCACCGAAAACAGCTTGTTGCTCCCCCCGAATCGCGTGCTGCTGCCACCTGACACGACAATCGCAGCAAAGTGTTCAGATCCTGCTCCGAGGACAGTCATTGCCCGCCTTGTCCGCCGTCAGAAGCTCCCGAAAAGCAACTGCCGATAACATCGCTGAGATAACGCTTTCGATGGATGCTGATCCCTTTCAGATCCGACAGGTCGTCACGAGCCTTGTCGCTGATGACAAACTCCCGAAATCCCATACGCGCTCCCAGTTCGATTCGCCGGTGCAAATTGAAGACGGGCCGCAGGTCACCTGCGAGTCCAACCTCGGCAATCGGCATCACCCCTTCGCGTATAGGAACATTGCGAATAGCGCTGTACAGCGACAGCCCGACTCCGAGGTCAATACCTCTATCCTCCACCGAAAAGTCACCCGAGATGTTGAGGTAGACATCGCGCCCGCCAGCGCTGGTACCGGCTCTGCGCTCAATCACCGCCAGCAAGATCATCAGCCTGCCGTAGTCGAGACCAGTAGCAATACGCCTGGGAGAGGGAAGATAGCTGGTGGCAGCGAGCGACTGGACTTCAACGAGCACAGCGAAACTGCCCTGAGCAGCAGGAACCACGACCGAACCGGGCTGGAGGTTGTGCACATCTGTCACAAACGCACTCGATGGATCAAGAATGGGCACGAGTCCGGCTGATGTCATTTCGAAGAAGCCGGTTTCCCCGCTCTTGCCATATCGATTCTTCCCTGATCTCAGCAACCTGTAGGCGCCAAAGCGGTCACCTTCCATATAGAGAACGGCATCCACAAGATGCTCTACGTATTTTGGACCGGCAATGGCTCCATCTTTGGTCACGTGTCCGATGATCAGGGCAGCCACTCCAGCTTTCTTTGAGAACCCGGCAATGGCGGCAGCATTGATCTTCAGCTGTGCTGGCGTTCCAGAACCAAAGAAGTCCTCCTCGGTTGAAAACGACTGCAGCGAGTCCATCACAAGGGCTGCCGGTTTGGCCCGTTCGGCAAGAGCGAGCGCGTCAGCCAGTGAATTCGTCGTGGCAAGCAGCAGGTTGTCTGGATTCAGCCCGAGCCTGCGCACACGGCCGAGGATCTGAGAACGAGACTCCTCCCCGCTTACATAGAGGACTTTGCCATGACGTCCCAGAGCCGCAGCTGCCTGCAGTACCAGGGTTGACTTGCCTATGCCCGGCTCTCCACCGACCAGTACGGCCGAACCCACAACCAGACCGCCTCCCAGGACCTCGTCCCACGGCTCAATACCTGTCGCCATGCGACGTTCAGGCTGGACATTCTCTACGGCCACTTCGAGTTCAGTCTCATCGGGCAGGATCGTGGCACTCGGGACCCGTGACGAAAGCCGCTCCGCGACTTCAGGACGAGAAGTCTCCTCAACAAACGAGCCCCAGGCTCCACACTCCGGGCACCTTCCGAGCTTCGAGACGCTTATATATCCACACTCGCTGCACCGATACTGAACTTGGGGCTTTGCCATCCTGCCCTCCTATGTCAACCCAATGGTCTCAGTCCTGAGCTTCTCTTCTCTTCAACTGAGGGAAGAGAATCACCTCGCGAATCGATTCCACGCCAAGCAGCAACATGACGAGCCTGTCGATGCCGATGCCCAGGCCGCCGGCCGGCGGCATCCCATATTGCAGCGCGCGAACGTAGTCAAAATCCATCGCCTGACTCTCGTCATCTCCAGCAGCCTTTGCAGCAGCCTGCTGACGGAATCTCTCCTCCTGATCGACAGGGTCATTGAGCTCCGTAAAGGCATTCGCCAATTCCATTCCGCCCGCGAACAATTCAAACCGCTGAACCCGCTCAGGATGATCAGGAATGCGCTTAGCAAGAGGAGAAATCTCCACTGGATAGTCATGGACAAACGTGGGATTCACAAAATTCGGCTCAACCATCTTGTCAAACACTTCGTTGACGACATTTGCATAGTCGAAGGTCTTGTCCATGTGGATGCCAAACTCGGCGATCTTCCGATGAGCCAAAGCATCGTCCCGGAGGTCTTCCAGACTCACGCCAGCATACAGCCGCATCGCCGCGTCAAAAGTCGTGCGGGCAAACGGCCCATGAAAATCGATGACTTGATCCCCGAAGTGGACAACCGGTACCTTGGTTACCTTGTCGACCAGGTCGAGAATCAGGTCCTCGGTCAGACTCATCATCCCATCCAGATCGGAGTAGGCCTCATAGAGCTCCATCATCGTAAACTCCGGGTTGTGGACCGTGTCTATGCCTTCATTGCGAAAACTTCGGTTGATCTCAAAAACTCTCTCGAAACCACCAACCAGAAGCCTTTTCAGATACAACTCCGGAGCAATACGAAGAAACAGGTCCTGGTCCAGCGCGTTGTGATGCGTCACAAAGGGACGGGCTGTTGCTCCCCCTGCTATGGGCTGCAGCATAGGAGTCTCGACCTCGAGGTACCCTCGCTCGGTCAGATAGGTCCGCATGTGGGTGACAATGCGGGAGCGCTTTTCGAAAGCGTCGCGCACCTCAGGGTTCACGATCAAATCGACATACCGCTGTCGGTAGCGGATTTCCACGTCCGTCAGGCCATGGAATTTCTCAGGCAGTGTCCGGATCGCTTTCGAAAGGATCCACAGCCTCGAGACAGCAATGGTCTTCTCCCCCGTATGCGTCACGAAGGGAGTTCCCTCAACTCCGATGATGTCTCCCGAATCGACATACTTCTTGAACCATTCGTACGTTGGCTCCTTCAGGTCGTCAGCCCGCACATACAACTGTATCCTGCCAGACATGTCGGCCAGAACAAGGAAACATGCCTTTCCATGACCACGGATGGCCATGACCCGGCCTCGCGCACGAATGACAGTGCTTGCCAGCTCATCGAAACGCCTGATGATCTCTGCCGTCTCGAGCGTGTCAGCAAATCGATGGCCAAAGGGGTCGACTCCCTGCTGGCGCAGTTCCTCGATCCTGTCTCTGCGGCTGTTCTCGACCTCGTTCAATTCAAGCACAGCTATACCTTCTCGATGGAGATGATCTTGTAGGAAACGCGTCCCTTGGGAATGCGCACGGCAACCGTTTCCTTTTCGTGCTTTCCCACCAGTGCCTTCCCGACAGGGCTGTCAATAGAGATGCGTCCTTCCATCGGATCGGCTTCCAGGTTTCCTACGATGGTGAACCACCGCTCCTGGCCGCTTTCCACGTCCTTGACCTTGACTCTGCATCCCATATGTACTTCGCCCGTGCCGGTATCACCGGGGTCAACGACGATGGAACGCTCAAGCTGGCGCTCGAGGTCCATGATTGTTCCCTCAATGAAAGCCTGTTCTTTCTTGGCTTCCTCGTACTCGGCGTTCTCGGACAGATCACCGAACCCCTTTGCCTCTTTGATGCGCTCCGCGATGCGCAGGCGTTCCTTCGTCTTGAGCCGCTCGAGCTCCTTCAGCATCTTCTCGCGCTGAGACGGACTGATATAAAGCTTGTCCTGCTCATCTTCGCGCGCATTCGTAATCTCAATGTCATCACTCAGTAGTTCTTCGTCCTCATGCATCATGGCGAACCTCCTCGCTGGCACTCTTGCAAAGTGAACGGTACTCATTCAACAGCTCTCTCAATGTGTCTCCAGATCGTATCTGGTTGATACGGTTTCTATAAACGGTCGCTTCAGGCAGGCCTCTGAAGTAGAAAGCAAGATGCTTGCGCATCTCCTTGACCCCGATGACCTCGCCTTTCAGGGCAATTTCGCGATCCACATGCTCCTGCATGACGTCGAACCGTTCATCGACGCCAGGCTCTCGCGGCGTCTTCCCGGCAAGCACATCATTGATCTGCTCGAAAACCCACGGGTTCCCGAGAGCTGCCCGGCCAACCATCACGAAATCACTGTTAGTGTACTCCAGAAACCTCTTGGCATCATCTGCCTTTTTGACGCCCCCATTCGCAATGATAGGTATCGTCGCTTTTGCCTTCGTCGCGGCAATGACATCCCAATCCTTGGAGCCCGATCTGCCCTGTACGGCTGTACTCCCATGGATAGCCAGAGCTGCCACGCCATTTTTCTCGCAGATCGCCAGTATTTCGCCAGCGACATTGTCGTCCATCAAGAATCCCTTTCGGATCTTCACAGTGACAGGCAAAGGCGTGGCACGTACCACTGCAGACGTGATGGCATCAATCAGAGGAAGGTTTCTCAGCAGCGCAGACCCAGCCCCGGTCTTGACGATTTTCGGCTCGGGGCAACCCATGTTGATGTCGATGGCATCGACGCCCGCTTCGGCCAGAACCACTGCAGCCTCTGCCATCGCATCTGGTCGTGCGCCAAATATCTGAAAATCGACCGGATGCTCGTCAGCCTCAAACGCCAGCATGCTGAACGTTTTGGCATTGCGAAACCTTATGCCGAGCGACGAGACCATCTCGGTATAGACCATGGCAGCACCGTACCGCCTGCACAGCAAACGGAACGGGGAATCGCCATATCCAGCCAGCGGGGCGAGCAGCGCACGCCCGTCCAGTTCAAGAGAGCCCACTCTCACGCCGTCTCGCTCCTGTTCAGCTCAAACAGAATCCGCAGGCCCTCCAGGGTAAGATTTGGATCGTAGACGCACGAAGTCTGAAGTCCGGGCACCACGACGCTTGACAGACCACCCGTCACGATGACTTTGGCATCCGGGCAGTGACTGTCCTCACGGATTCGCCGGATCATCCCATCTACCATGAATACTTCGCCCCACACAACACCCACTTGCATCTGGGTGATCGTGTCGGTCCCCAAAGTGCTAGCAGGACGCTCCAGCTCTATACGCGGAAGTTTCGCCGTTTTTATGAACAACGATTCGCTTGCATTGAGAAGCCCCGGTGCGATCGATCCACCAAGGTACTGCCCGTCGGCGCTCACGAAGTTAAAGGTCGTAGCCGTGCCAAGATCGACAACAATGCACGGCCCTCCATACTTGGAGTAACCGCCCACACAGTCAGCAATGCGATCTGCACCCATCTCCGACGGCGATTCAACTTTCCACGAGATGCCTGTCTTCAGCAAAGTGGAAACAACGAGCGCCCGCACGTGGAACATGCGGTCGATGAGGTGACGCATGATAGGTGTTAGGGGCGGAACAACGGAAGCAAGCACAACGGCATCGACTTCACTCAGTTGGATGCCTGAAGACTGAAATAAGCTGCGGATGAACACTCCGTATTCATCAGCAGTCTTGCCCCTGTCGGTCGCCAGGCGCCAGCTCTCGCGCAGCGCGGAACCATCAAACAGGCCATAGACTATGTTGGTATTACCGACATCAATGGCAAGAAGCATACTGGGACGCCTTCAACAACAGAATGGCGGAGAGACCGGGATTTGGACCCGGGAGGCGGTATTAACCACCCACTCGCTTAGCAGGCGAGTGCCTTCAGCCACTCGGCCATCTCTCCGTGCGCTTTGAATCGGACAAACCCGAACTGTGCTGTACGGGTCCAAGTTGATTATACCGATTTCCGGCACTTTATCAAGCTTCACAAGCTGGACAGACGCTAGAACAATGCTTCGTCGCTTCCCCCTGCTGCAGACTCATGGGTCTTCAGGTAGCGACGTCCCAGGTCGGTGATGATCCGTCCCTGCGAGGTGCGTGCGATGAAGTTCAGCTGTACCAGATAGGGTTCAATTACTACAGACACCGTCTCTGGATCCTCACTGATCGCAGAAGCAAGACTGTCGAGGCCGACTGGTCCTCCCCTGAACTTCTCATCGATTGCCTCGAGCAGACGACGGTCGATGTCAAGCAGTCCATATCGATCGATATTGAGGTGCGAAAAAGCCTCATCGACCAGCTTGACATCTACGATGGTCGCCCCCGCATACGCAAGGTAATCTCTGATGCGTTTCAGATTTCTCAGCGCAATGCGCGGTATTCCGCGCGAGCGCGCGGCGATGCGTCTGGCAGCGGCAGGCTCTATGCTTGTCTCCAACCGAGCCGCAGCATTGGTTATGATGACGGCCAGATCGGCTTCATTGTACGGGTCCATGCGCATGACAATCCCAAAACGGTCACGAAGCGGGGCAGACAGCATGCCGAATCGTGTCGTCGCACCGATCAGGGTGAATGGCTTGAGACGTATGGTAAGCGTCTTTGCACTGGGCCCCTTTCCCAGAATGATCGGCAGTTGAAAATCCTCCATCGCCGAATACAGTCCCTCTTCGACTGCCGCTGGCAAACGGTGAATCTCGTCGATGAACAGCACATCGCGTTCCTTCAAAGAGGCAAGAATACTGGCCAGGTCACCTGCCCTGGTAAGCGCCGGTCCACTCGTATACTTGAACCGAACGCCCAGCTCAACTGCAATGATCTGTGAAAGTGTTGTCTTGCCCAATCCCGGCGGTCCATAGAGCAGACAGTGGTCGAGAGGTTCCTTGCGACTCAACGCTGCATTGATGAAAACCGTAAGGTTGCGTCGCAACTGCTCCTGACCAATAAAGTCTTCTAGCCGCCTGGGCCGCATGACTGCACCGGTTGCATCCGCATCTGGCTTCGGCGGTGCAGCAGCCGGTTTGGCCACGACCGGCTTCCGACGCACGCGCTTCTCTTCTCCGGCTGCCATCAGCTACTTCCTCGACAGGAATTGTAGAGCGTCGCTGACAAGTTCCTCCGCCGACCGATCCTTCGGGGCCCCAAGCTCGCGCAAGGAACTGCTGATCTCACGCTGGGAGTAACCCAGCGACCGTAGAGCCATCTCCACTTCTACCAAGACCGTAGGTTCACCGCTTCCGCCGCTTCCAGCTTCAATGAGATCGGCGTACTTGCGGTTAACGATCGGGCGCAACTCGATCAGGATGCGCTCTGCGTTCTTCTTGCCCACGCCAGCCGCAGACGTCAGCAGTCCGATGTTCTGCTCCCGGACTGCCTCGACAAGACGGGACGCCGACACGTTGCGCAGTAAACTCAATGCAGTCTTTGCGCCAACGCCTGGAACATGTTCGATGAGATCTGTAAAGACCTCATGATCAAGAGGCTCCGCGAACCCATACAGTTCCTGGCGATCTTCCTTGACAACATGGTAGGTTTCCAGCTCCACTTCCTCACCTATTTGGAAGCCCGCAGGATCAATCACTCTCACCTCATACCCGATGTCGCCGACAAGAACAATGATCGCGGCATCCAGCCTTCTGTAAACGGTTCCCCTAATCAGAGCAATCATCAGCTTCACCTTCGAGAACTGCCGTCCGGTAGGCTCCCGTAAAAGAATGGCACAGCGCAATGGCAATGGCATCGGCAGTGTCATCCGGTGTGATATGTTCCTCAATGCCGAAAATCTGGCGCACGGCGATCTCGACATTTTTCTTGGTCTCCATGCCATAGGACGAGACAGCCTGTTTCACTTGCTGAGGCGTGTACTCGAATGCTGGCACGTGGCACGTGCCGATCGCCAGGACGATGACCCCGCGCGCTTCGCTCACTTTCATCACTGTCCTTGCGTTTCGAAAGAAGAACAGCGACTCGAGCGCGACTGCGTCAGGTTTGTATCGGTGGACAAGACGGCGCACCGCATCATAGATGTACTTCAGCCTATCCGGATACGGAGTGTCTGCATGAGTTTCCAGACAGCCGTAGTCAAGAAGGGCTACGGCGTCACCCTCAGAAGAGACGACACCGTAGCCAATGCGAGCCAGACCGGGATCAATTCCCAGTGTGAGCATAATCTCTCTAGCTTTCCTGCTCCAGCTGCTTGATGACTTCGTCGCTCATCTCATAGTTGGAGAAGTAGTCGCTGACGTCATCGTGTTCATCCAATGCTTCTTCCAGACGAGCTATCTTGCGAGCATCGTCGATGGAGACGGAGACAAGCGTCTTTGGAATCATCACCAGCGATGCCGATTTCACGACGATCCCGGCCGTCTCGAGAGCCTGGCGTACCTTATAGACATCCTCGGGACCCGTGATGACAGTCGTCACCTCTTCATCCTGCTTCAGGTCTTCTGCGCCACTGTCCACGGCGATCATGAACAGGTCGTCGTAGGACTTGTCCCCGGGGTCGATTTCAAGGGAGCCTTTGCGCTCAAAGCCCCAGCTGACAGACCCGTTCTCACCCAAGGCACCACCGTGCTGGGAGAGGATGCGCCTGATCTCGGACGTCGTGCGATTCTTGTTGTCAGTCGAGGCCATGATGATGAAAGCGGTTCCGTTTGGCCCGTATCCTTCATAGGTCGTCTCTTCATAACTGACGCCTTCCATCTCGCCAGTACCACGCATGATCGCTTTCTTGACATTGTCGTTGGGCATGCCTGCAGATTTTGCCTTCTCGACCGCCGCTCTCAGCCGTGTGTTGGTTTCAGGATTTCCGCCGCCCGCCTTTGCCGCAATGATGATCTCACGAGTGATCTTGGTAAAAGCGCGACCACGCTTGGCGTCTTCTACGCCCTTCTTGGCTTGAATGTTGTGCCACTTGGAATGCCCGGACATCTAGACCTCCTGATTTAGGCTCTGTTCTGAGAGCTGTAAGAAATGCTGGTGAATTCTCGTGTCGTCCCCAAGCTCCGGATGGAAGGACGACGCAAGCAGTCTGCCCTGCTGGACATAGACCGGACCTTCGGCTACCCTTGCAAGCACCCTCACGGAGGGTCCTGTCCGAACAATGACCGGTCCTCTGATGAACAGCGCATGCAACGGCGTATCCAGTCCTTCAATGTCGAGATCCTCCTCGCTTGATTCCTTCTGGCGGCCAAACGCATTCCTGCGTACCGTGACATCCAGCAGTCCCAGGTGAGGCTGGTCAACATTCGCCTCGATCTCACGGGCAAGCACGATCATTCCCGCGCACGTCCCGTAGACCGCAAGCCGGCCCGCATTGAACCTGTCAATAATAGCACGATCCAGGCCATACTTCACCATGAGTTTCCCCATGGTTGTGCTCTCTCCTCCCGGAATGATCAATCCATCAACCTGATCGACTTCCTCGGGAAAACGAACCAGCTGCGTCCGGACGCCGAGAGACTCGACCATACGCATATGTTCACGAAAGTCGCCCTGCAGGGCGAGAACTCCGATCGTCACGCCTAGTTGTCCCTCACCTGCATCTTGTCGAGCTCGGCGAGCGTACGGGCATCGATGCCAGACATTCCCTCTTTCAAACCCTTGCTGACTTCGAACAGCACTTTTGGGTCATTCCAGTAGGTCGTCGCGGCAACAATGGCCTTCGCGCGAGGCAGTGGGTCATCGCTTTTGAAAATGCCGGAACCCACAAACACGCCGTCCGCGCCCAGAGTCATCATCAAGGCGGCATCTGCCGGCGTCGCAACTCCCCCGGCAGCAAAATTGACAACGGGCAGGCGTCCCAGCGCGCGCACTTCGCGCAGCAACTCGACGTTGACGCCAAGTTCCTTGGCCTCGACGGTCAGCTCGTCCTCAAGCATCGATTGGACTTTGCGAATCTCATTCATGACAACGCGCATGTGCGTGACTGCCTCGGACACGTCTCCCGTGCCCGGCTCGCCTTTGGTCCGGATCATAGCTGCCCCTTCGCTGATGCGCCGCAAGGCCTCGCCCAGATTGCGTGCACCACAAACAAAAGGTATCTTGAACTGCCACTTGTCGATATGGTAGACGACATCGGCGGGCGTGAGAACCTCACTTTCATCGATGAAATCCACACCCATATACTCCAGTATCCGCGCCTCGGAAATGTGCCCGATGCGCACCTTGGCCATAACCGGAATCGAAACGGCCTCCATGATCTGCTCTACCAGTCCGGGATCCGCAGCCCGTGCAACGCCACCCTCTTTGCGAATATCGGCAGGGATTCGTTCCAGGGCCATGACAGAAACGGCACCAGCTTCCTCCGCTATCTTCGCCTGCTCCACCGTGGTCACGTCCATAATGACGCCGCCCTTGAACATTTCTGCCAATCCGCGCTTTATCCTTGTCGTACCTATTTCGGCCATGTTGTCGTCACCTCCTTGTAGAGTTTATCGCTATTTGTAGATTTGGCAACGTATTCAGCTGCACATTTCCCTGCCAGGAATCCAGTCGAAAATGCCGCCTGGAGGTTGTACCCGCCCGTGACAGCTTGAAGATCAAGAAGCTCGCCCGCAAAGAACAGTCCTGGCAGCAGTTTCGAACACATGGACCTGGGGTCGACCTCGCGCAGAAGCACGCCGCCCTGGGTAACGATCGCTGACGACAGGGCATCGGCCGCCGTGCATGTCAGCTCGGTCCCCTTGATTGACCTCGCCACCTCCGCCAGCTTCTTCCTGGGCAATAGCGCCTGACCCATGCCCTCGATGCCCCAGACCTGCATGAACCGGGCACTGATCCTCCTTGGCAGGAATCTCGACACATACGTCAGAATCTCATCGGCATTCCGACAGGTTTCCATCGCATGGACCACGTCAGCGTGTGTCTGCTGTGGCCTCAGATCAAGACGCAGGGTAACCCGCTTCCCCTCGGCAAGCACCGGCGTAACGGCCAGGCTCAGCGAGAGCACAGCAGGGCCTCCGATCCCTCTCTCGGTGACCATAATCTCACCTTGCCTGCGGTCCAGCATCCGCGAACCGTCCCATGCCTCCACCGCCACACCTTCCAGCGACACACCCGCGAGACCCTTGAGCCACTCATCGGAGCATTGCAGGGGGACGAGCCCCGCAGAAAGAGGGCCCACATGATGACCAAGACGTTCCACCAGCCGGTACCCATCTCCCGTTGAACCGGTGCCGGGATAGGACTTTCCTCCCGTGGTCACGACAAGTGCCGAGCACTCGATAGATGCACCCGACTCGGTCCCGACATTCCAGGCGCCAGCCTCACCATCAACCGAGTGGACTCTCGCCCCATACAGCACTTCGACCGATTCCCGCGCCAGAAGCAGTCCCAACGCCTGAACAACATCCTGCGCCCTGTCAGTCACCGGAAACATCCGGCCGCCCCGTTCAGTCTTCAACTGCAAGCCAGCTTCTGAAAGCAGAACAGCCAGGTCCGCCGAGAAAAAAGACCTGAACGCCGGATACAGGAACTTTCCCGAAGGCCCAAACGCTTCGATGAACTCATCGATTGTCCGGGCATTCGTCAGATTCGCTCTTCCTTTCCCAGTAATGGAGAGTTTCCTGCCAAGCATCCGGTTCCGCTCGAGAATCAGCACCGACCCGCTGCAGCCTAGCGCCTTCAGGCGACGCTTGGCTGACAGGCCGGCCAGTATCCCGGCTGCACCCCCACCCACGACACACACATCAGCTCTTGTTTTCATTGACAGGTTGATTATAACAGATTTGTGTGCATCTCCACTGCCGCGCTGATCTGCCAGCCTCTCTATTCTTCTTGCCAACCGGAGAAAATGGAATACAATCATCGTTGTGCGCCCGTAGCTCAACTGGATAGAGTGACGGTCTACGGAACCGTAGGTTACAGGTTCGATTCCTGTCGGGCGCACCATTCCTGATATGGCGTCCTCCGACGTGAACAACATGCTTCGGGCCCTGGATGAAGCAAGGCTTGCGCTTGACGAAGGCGAGATTCCTGTGGGGTGCGTTGTCACAAAGGATGGCGAGATCATTGCCGCAACGCACAATATGCGCGAGCAGGCGAAGGATCCTACTGCCCACGCTGAGATACTTGCGTTGCGCGCCGCGGCGGAGCGCCTGCAGGACTGGCGGTTGGATGGGTGTACGCTGTACGTTACGCTTGAGCCGTGTCCGATGTGCGCGGCGGCAATTGCTCTTGCGCGAGTTGATCGCCTCGTGTTCGGAGCGTACGATTTTGACAACGGAGCTGTAGGCAGCAATGGCAATATGCTCACGAAGCCAATCTTTGGGTACCGTCCCGAGATTGTCTCCGGTGTGTTGCGCACCGAAGCAGAAGCCATTCTACAGGAGTTTTTTTCAGCAATCAGGTCAAAAAGGAGAGGTGGCTGAGCGGTTGAAAGCGCCTGCCTCGAAAGCAGGTAACGGGGTTCCCTCGTTCGTGGGTTCAAATCCCACCCTCTCCGCCAGCATTGCGCCAATGCTGACACAACAACCCCGGCACACAACGCGCCCGCTCGAAGACCCCTGACATCATGAGCTCATCATACTCGCCCGGCTGGAGCATTGGCTTTGCCAGCCTTTACAAAGAACTCTCAGAAGTATCCCTCGAGGTTTCGGGCGCCCTACCCGCGGATCTTCGCGGCACGCTGTATCAGATCGGTCCCGGACGATTCGACCTGGGAACACAGAGTGCAGGCCACTGGCTGGACGGATTTGCCATGATCTCCTCCATGAGATTTGATGGTCCCCAAGCAACGTTCACCAACCGCTTTCTGGCAACGTCGTGGTACAGACGCGCTCTCATCGAGGATACTATCTCGGCGGGTGGTTTTGACTCACCCGTGGCCCATCATCGCAATCGCCGATCCTTCGACAATACCAACTTAAATATCGTCTACCATGACCACAAACTCGAGGCGCTCGGTGCCCTGCCTTGCAGCGTCTTCATCGATGCAACGACCATGGCGACCATGGAAAGCAAGCCATGGAAGACACCGGCTCGATGTTCAGGCTCTGCGCCGCACCCCTTCTTCGACCAGAGCACCGGCGAACGCTTCGATCTTGTACTCAGCGCAGGTGACCCAGCAGGCTATGTCATTACGGTCACGGGCAGTATGGGCACGACCAGGAGGCTGCGTTCAGTGCCTTCTTCGAGGATTGGTTATATGCACTCTTTCAGCGTCACCCCTCATTGGATCATTCTGGTCGAGGGACCCTTTACGGCAAGCCCGAGATCTCTGCGATCGGCGCGCCACCCCTACCTCCGCAACTATGTCTGGGATGCGAGCAGAGGTACGCGCATCTACGTACTTGATCGGGCCACAGGCTTCCTCAAGACAGTCCTTACAACGCGTCCAATGTTCGTTCTGCACCACATCAATGCGTGGGAGGAGGGAGAGCGCATCGTTACCGACCTCTCCGCATATGCCGACCCCAGCATCCTGGATGCCCTTGCGTTTGATCAAGGACGGATTGCCGCCGGCGACTTTCCCGCTCCCCTGGCAACACGCCTGGTCATCAGTCTGGACACAAACAGGGTGGTGTGCCTGCCTCTGAAAAGTCCTCCCGGTGAATTCTCTAAGATCGACCCACGGGTTTCGATGAAGCCTTCAACCGTTGTGTTCTCTGCAGGCCCGAGCAGAACAGGCGGCTTCATTGACCGCCTGGGACGTTCGGACATCGCCACAGGCGCCTTCCTGCAGTGGTCATCGGACAACTGCTACCCAGGCGCGCCAACGTTCATTCCCGGCGGCCCCAATGCAGCGGAGGGAGAAGGCACGTTGTTGAGCATCGTCGTCGATGCAGCCACAAAGAGGTCATTCGTTCTTGTCCTCGATGCAGGCACGCTCACAGAGTTGGCTCGTGCCTGGCTGCCCATTGTCCTGCCCTTCAGCCTTCATGGGGTGTTCGTCCCGCAGGAGGTGCCAACGTGAATCCGATAAACCGGGGGGACGCCCCATCCCATGACCCCTGCACCGAGGAAAGCCGCTACGAACGTCAGTTGTGGATGAAGCAGATTGGCCCGAAAGGGCAGGCCGAACTCCAGCATGCGTCTGTCCTGACTGTAGGAGCTGGTGGCCTCGGCTCCTCGGTCTTGCTGACTCTGGCCGCTGCCGGTGTTGGCACGCTGGGAATCGTGGATGGGGACGTCGTGAGCTTATCCAACCTGAACCGGCAGATCCTCTACAGCACCAGCGACATCGGACAGTCCAAGGCTTCTGCGGCTCGAGAACGACTGCTTGCTCTCAATCCCGAATTGCGCATTGAGTCCTATCCGGCCCGCCTGGACCCTGAAAATGCGTATGCACTCTTCAGTGCGTACGATCTGATCGTCGATGCCACAGACAACTACAGCACTCGCTACCTCATCTGCGATGCAGCGGTGCTGTTTGACAAGCCTCTGTTCGTCGGCGCCGTGAGCAACCTGCATGGCATGGCCTTCACCGTGATGCCACGCAAGACAGCCTGCTTCCGCTGTATCTATCCCAACCCACCGACTTCAGACATGGTACGCGATGAACGAGCCCGCGGCATCCTTGGAACCACTGCCAGTATCATAGGCTCCATCGTTGCCCAGAACGTGATCAAGTTCATTGTTGGAACCGGCGACTGGCTTGGCGGCAAGCTCCTCCTGATGGATGGGGAGGACAACCGCTTCGACGTCGTGCCCATCGACCGCGATCCCGCATGCCCGCTTTGCGGAGATCACCCCACTATCACGGAGCTATTTTCCATGCACGACGACCTTCGGAAGAGTTCCTGCTGACAGACGCACGCCTTGGACCGCGGCGCCGCGGTCCACCGGCAGTCAGCCTCCCTACAATTCCAGTCTGCAGGCTATCTTTGAGCCATCCAGCTCCAGCACGGGCTCATCGCCCTCGACAGGCCCCTGGGTGACCAGCACCTCGCGGGCAAGAACTTCCTGGGCAATTTCGTGCATTGCAGCAGTCAGCACTGAGGCAACTTCAGCATCAGAGCAGGTCACTGCCAGACGGACACGATCTGTAACCTGATAGCCGCTCTCTTTTCTCTGCCCCTGAACAAAATGCTCCACCTCGCGCACATACCATTCGCCTCGAAGCTCGGGCGTGATGACAGGGTCTATCGCGACAACAACATTCGCAGCCGAGGCCGCAAACATCCCACCCTTTCCCGAAACCGTGCTGATGACGTCGTCCCTGGTCAAAATGAAAGGCACGCCCTCCAGGTCCAGCGAAACCTGCCCGGCCGTTTCCAACTCCGCATGAAGTCTCTCGGCATCGACGGTCAAGGCCTTTTGAATCAGGGGGATGGATCTTCCTGCTCTCTTTCCGAGGACGGGAAGGTTAGGCCGCAAGGTGAACTCGGCGATATCCGAGGCATGCATGACCTCCGTGATGGACTTGACGTTCAGCTCGTCGCGGACGATGTCCGCATGGGACACCAACGCCTCATGAATCTGCTCGTCGCGAACGTAGACGGCTACGGCCTGCAGTGGCTGCCGCGTCTTGACTCCAGCCTGCTTTCTTGCTGACCGCCCCAGCGATACGACGTCCATCACCGCCTGCATCGAGGCGCTCAGGCGCTCATCATAACGTGACTCATCGAATTCTGGCAAATCGAGGAAGTGGACCGAGAGTTCAGCATCGCTTTTCACCGACCGCACAAGATTCTGATAGATTTCCTCGGACATGAACGGCGTGAATGGGGTCAGGAGCCTGGCCAGATCAACCAGGACCGTGTAGAGCGTCTGATAGGCCGCCAGCTTGTCCGCATCATTCTCGCTCTTCCAGAAACGACGCCTGGAGAGACGCACGTACCAGTTGCTCAGCTCCTCCACAAATGCCTGGATCAGCTTGGTGGCAGGATTGATCTCGTAGGCCTCCATGTTCTCACGGACGTCGCGCACCAGAGCTTGAAACCGGCTAAGAAGCCAGCGATCCAGCTCGGATCGCTGTTCAACTGGCACCTGTGGCTCATCGGGGTCGAAGTGATCAATGTTGGCATAGAGAACAAAGAAGCTGTATACATTCCGCAGCGGTATGATGAAGTTCTTGAGCGCATCGGCCACCACATTCGGACCAAATCGCCTAGGGTACCATGGAGGCGTACTGGTATACAGCGACCATCGGAATGCGTCGGCTCCCTGCTTGTCGAGGATACTCCAGGGATCAATCACGTTGCCGACGTGCTTGCTCATTTTGTGTCCCTTTTCATCCAAAACCAGTTCAAGCACCATGCAGTTCTTGAACGCAGGCTGATCGTACAGGGCAGTGGAAATGGCATGCAGTGTGTAGAACCACCCGCGAGTCTGATCGATGCCTTCCGAGATGAAGTCTGCGGGATACATTTTCGCAAACTCGCCTTGGTTCTCGAAGGGATAGTGCCACTGAGCATATGGCATCGAACCCGAGTCAAACCAGACGTCGATGACCTCTGGAACGCGGTGCATCACGCCCCCGCATTCAGGGCAGCGCAGCTCGATCTTGTCCACGTACGGGCGGTGCAGTTCAACCTGAGGATCAGGATTGATCGCCATCTCATTGAGTTCGGCAATGGAACCCACAGCGTGCTGATGTCCACAGGAATCGCACTTCCAGATGGGAAGCGGAGTACCCCAGTAGCGCTCCCGCGACAGAGCCCAATCCTTGATGTTCTCCAGCCAATTGCCAAACCGGCCATCCTTGATGTGCTCCGGATACCAGGTGATCTGCTGATTGTTCGCGATCATCCTGTCCTTGAACGCTGTCGTCCGGACAAACCAGGAGTCCTTCGCATAGTAGAGGAGAGGCGTGTCACATCGCCAGCAGAAGGGATAATCGTGTTCGATCCGTTCAGTCTTGAACAACTTCCCGTCCGCCTTCAGCTGGCGGCGTATATCGGGATCGCTGCCCTTGGCATCTTTCCCCGCCCAGGGCTTCACCTCGGGCGTAAACTTGCCAGCAAGGTCCACGAGCTGAACGAATGGCAGACCCTCCTTGAGTCCCACGCTGAGATCGTCTTCACCAAACGCGGGCGCTATGTGTACAATGCCCGTCCCATCTGTAGTTGTCACATAATCAGCGGTAACAATCCGCCAGCCACGCTCCATCTCCTCTGGCGACACATTTGCATAGTCGTAAAGGCGCTCATATCGAGTGCCGGCAAGTTCCTTTCCCCGATATTTGCGGACAACTGTCACATGTTCCGCATCGTGTCCGAACACAGCAGACAATCTGGCTTCGGCCAGGAGATATCGCTCACCTTCGAGCTCCACGACAAGGTAATCCACGTCAGGGTTGACCGCGAGCGCTACATTGCTTGGCAGGGTCCACGGGGTCGTCGTCCAAACCAGCGCTCTGGTCCCGGCCAGTTCACCAGACGTCAGTGTGAATTTGACAAATACCGTCTCCTCGGAGACATTTTTGTAGCCCTGCGCCACCTCATGCATGGAGAGGGCTGTTCCGCAACGAGGGCAATAGGGAACAACCTTGTGCCCCTGATACAGCAGCCCCTGGTCATAGAACCTCTTCAGAATATTCCACACCGACTCGATGTAGTCATTCGTGTACGTCGCATAGGCATGCTCTGTATCCAGCCAGAACCCTATCCGGCTGGTCATTTTCTCCCATTCGGCCTTGTAGGTGAACACGCTGTTTCGGCACTCACGAACGAACGCCTCAACGCCGTACTCCTCAATCTGCTGCTTGCCGCTGATCTGCAGGCGTTTTTCCACCTCGATCTCGACAGGCAGACCCTGGCAGTCCCACCCTCCCTTGCGCGGAACATAATAACCGCTCCCGGCCTTATATCGCAGAATGGTGTCCTTGAAGACTCGAGCAAGCCCATGATGGACCCCGGGCATGCCATTGGCGGTAGGGGGGCCTTCGAAGAATACAAAACGTTTCTTCTCCTTGCTCAGTTCAAGCGACTTCTCGAAGATATGGCTGGTTTCCCAGAAATCAATCGTAGCAACTTCCTGCTGGACGATCTGGTCGGCAGGTACCACAGGATTAAACATGGGGCGGCTCCTCGCGTGAAGGTCTGACTGCAAGCATCACGTCATATAGTATAGTGCCCTGAGATGTTGTCAACCAGCCCATATGTCACGTTCTCGCCTCAAAACAACCCTTCGAGTACCTCCTTCACCGGAGCGAAATTCACCTTCGCGACGAGTCGCAGCACGTCCTTTCCTTTCTCCGAAGCCAGCTGGCGCATGAACCTCTGTGCGTCCCCCGATGCTCCCTTGGGGAGATAAGGCACCCCATTCTCCGCGCCTGTCCGGTGGAGTCCATCGAGAAACGCCGCTCGGGCGAGAACCGATGCCGCGGCCACCTCGGGATAGCGTTCTGCATGCGTCTCGACTACGAACCGAAAGCCCTGCGTGCCCTTCCACAGGTTCAGTGCACGTCCCCCGTACTTGTCCAGTATTACCGTTTTTGCTTTTGAACTCGCCGCGACTTCTTGAAGCAATTCTCCATAGAGCTCGTTCAACAGAACATTCACATTGTGGACGGAGGCATATCGCGCGTTGTATTCTTCGGGCATCAGCACCCTCACGCGGCACTCTCCGATCTCTCGCAGTCGAGCGGCGACACTCCGTACTTCGACGTCACTCATGAGTTTGCAATCGCGTGCCCCAGCCTGTACGGCCTGGTTTCTTTCGTGGGCGTTGCGAGCCACAAAAGCAGCAATGGCAAGTGGCCCGAACAGGTCTCCTTTGCCGGACTCATCTGCGCCGACGATCGGAAACTTCATCGTAGGTTCGGTCTTGTTTGCCGAGTGCTCCACACTCTCCTCGGACAATGCCGCCGCCGCTTCGACGTCCTTTCCCTGAAAGAGTACCTTGCCGCCCCTGTAGGCAGTGACGATTGTTTCAGCATACCGCACGACGTAGGATGCGCCCGGGGGAACTCTTTCCACATCGATGCCGCCACGTTCTCGAAGTGCGGCATGCAGTGATTCTTGTTCTTTCGTTGTCATGATCTTCGTCATGTTCATTTCCTGATTCTCTCCTCTTCTGACGAAACTGCAACAGCATCCGGGGCCAGAAAGGGGCCGGCAATTGCCGGCCCCCTCTTTGATCAACAATCTTGTCTATGTCTCTGTTATGGATTGACGACCGTGATCCTGCCCTCGACAGTCGGGTTGATCTCTGGATTGGCCTTGATGTACTCCACCAAACCATCCCGGTTCCATGCGCTCGTCTTGTAAACTACTTTGGCCGTCTTCAGCATGGAGTACCCGTCACCTCCCATGGCAGTGAAGTCCTGCACGCAGAGTCTGTAGCTTGCATCCATGTCCATGGGCTTGCCGTCCTTCGTCATGCTCACGACACGAGACCCCACCGGCTTGGATGGATCGAACGTGAAACTAAACCCGGAAATCTGGGCAAACGCACCCGCCTGAGCAGGATAGGCACTCACCGAGTTCTCCAAACAGGCTTTTAGAGTAGAGCCTTTGACTTCAAGGATCTCCAGGATGTTGTCGAATGGCAGCACTGCATAAATATTGCCAACCGTGACATCGCCAGCAGGAATGCTCACACGAATGCTGCCACCATTCTCAAAGGCTATGTCTGCACCCGTGGAAATGCGCATCCAGTCAGCAACGTAGTTGCCAAGATTGGTCTCTTTCGTGCGGACGTCGGCACGCTCTCCATCAAGTGCCACAAGAGCCTTGCCAATGACAACGTCCAGCTTCTCCTTCAACTGGCTGTTGTACCCGTCGACGATTGCCTTGATCGCGGGATCTTCGGGAACAGATGCCGAGGTCGGCACAAGCTCATAAGAAACGCTCTGACCGACGACCTTGCCATGATACGTAGTGAAATCGATGACTTCCTTGCCAACATAGGCACCGGCAGTACCCGTCTGGGTGATCATCGTCTTTCCTACCATTGCGGCCGTTTGCAGGACCGTATGAGAGTGTCCGCCGATGATCAGATTGATGCCGGGTGCGCCGGCCGCGATGGCGGGATCCAGCGGAGCACCGCCATTGTCGTAGCCGCAGTGGCTGAGGGCAACAATGTACTGAGCTCCCTGCCCTTTCAAGTCAGTAATCTGCTGCTTCGCCACCGTGATCGGATCCGCAACCCCCACACCCGCCAAGCTTGAGGGCGCGACAATTGTTGGCAGATCGGTTGTCACAAGACCAAACAGACCAATATTGATGCCGGCGACATTCTTGATTACATTGGCCTTCCACCCCAGGTTCACGCCTGTCACGTTGGCGTTGACCCAGTCAAACTTGGACTGGGAAATCCGGTCCTTGAGAACCTGCTGCCCGTAGTCCCACTCATGATTTCCGATGGCCGCGACCTTGTATCCCATCGCATTGTAGACGTCGATGACATCCTTGCCCTGGAACATGTTGGCAATGGTAGCTCCCTGGATGAGGTCTCCCGCATCCACAAGCAGAACGTGATCGGCTCCGAATGTACTGCGTGCGTTGTTGACAATTGTGGACTCACGAGCAGCGCCCGCTACCACGTTTTTGTTGGCATCGGTTACCGGCAGGAGATTGCCGTGGAAATCGTTCGTGTGCATGATCACCACGGTTGGGAAACGCATCTTGACGATCATGTCGGCAAGTTCGCCCCTGGTGAGCTCATGCTTGGGTGC
>JBNAWM010000008.1:0-25763 GCA_049699855.1 Candidatus Cryosericum sp. | reverse complement strand
CCTGGCCGGAATGAGAATCGTCGTCGATGCTGCACACGGTGCGACCGGTTACACGACGCCTGCATTGCTGCGGCGCCTGGGCGCCGAAGTGATCGAGATGAATACGGACGCCGACGGGAGATCCATCAACAAGGATTGCGGATCGACCCATCCTGCTGCAGTGGGTGCCCGTGTTGTGGCTGAGGGAGCGGATATGGGTGTCGCCCATGACGGTGATGGAGATCGAGTCATCATGGTCGACCGCAAGGGAAGGCGTGTGTCGGGCGATATTATGCTCTATGTACTGGCAGTCGGACTTGCTTCCGAGAATCGGTTGAGTCGGAGAACGGTTGTGGGCACGGTTCTCACCAATATCGGCTTGGAACGGGCCTTGAAATCCCAGGGAATAACACTTGAGCGTGTCAATGTTGGTGACCGCTATATCCTGGACCGTTTACACGAGGGAGGATTTGTGCTTGGCGGCGAGGAGTCGGGGCACATCATCAACATGTACCAGAACGTGACGGGAGATGGACTGGCCACGACACTGGCTGTACTTGGTTATCTGGCCAGCTCTGGAACCGATCTCTCCAGAGTAGTTGACGAGATCGAGCTGTATCCGCAGGTCGCCGAGAACGTGAGGGTGAAAGACAAATCCGTTGCGTTGCGGCCCGAGTTCGTGGCGGCAGTGGAGGAAGTGCGCATGGAATTGGGTGACGCCGCCAGGCTTGTTGTGCGACCATCGGGAACGGAACCGCTGGTACGCATCTTTCTGGAAGGCAAGGACACCGCTCGACTCACGGTGCTGGCTGATCGATTGAAGCGGGTGCTGATGTCGGGCTGTCAACAGGAGGAGGAGTGATATGTGTGGAATCATAGGCTATGTTGGTCCGCGGAAGGCCGTTCCCGTCATCATCGAAGGACTGCGCAAGCTGGAGTATCGAGGTTATGACTCCGCCGGTATGGCCATTCTGGAGAAGGGAGAGCTCGTTGTCATCAAGAAACGTGGCAAACTCAAAGCCTTGGAGGAGGCCATCGAGGGAAATGAGTACACGGCCACGACAGGAATGGGACACACTCGATGGGCCACTCATGGCAGGGTAGAGGACAGGAATGCCCATCCGCACGTCGACTGCAAGGGTGCGATCGCGGTGATTCACAACGGCATCATCGAGAACTACCAGGTCCTGCGGGAGGACCTGATTCGCAAGGGACACGTCTTTGTGTCCGAGACCGACACCGAGGTTATCGCTCATCTCATGGAGGAGCAGGTCGATGCCGGGGCTGATCTGCTGGATGCGGCTCGGGCGACGGCCCTGCAGCTTGATGGGGCATTTGCTTTTCTCGTTCTGGGCAAGGCTTTTCCTGGACGCATAGTGGCAGTTCGCCAGCTGTCTCCTCTGGTGCTGGGCGTCGGCGACGGAGAGATGATTCTTGGCTCGGACACGCCCGCGCTTCTCGAGTACACTCATCGTATCATCCCACTGCATGATGGGGATATCGTCGAGATCAACACGCAGGGATATGGCTTCTACTCGCTTGAAGACGGGCACGCCTTCGATCGGACGCCGATGACCGTTCAGTGGAATGCCTCGGCTGCCGAGAAACAAGGCTACAAGCATTTCATGCTGAAAGAGATCAATGAACAGCCAGTCGTGATAAGAGACACGCTGTATGGTCGCATCGATATTGACAGTGGCCGCGTCGATCTGGAAGAATTCAGCAATCTGCCAGTGCCAGAACGCATTTCGATCGTTGCCGCAGGGACGTCCTATCATGCGTCCCGCGTCGGGAAGTATCTCCTGGAGGAACTGGCGCGTATCCCCACGGAAGTGAGTTTCAGCAGTGAATATCGTTATCAGCAGCCGATTGTCCGCCCGGGAACGATGGGGATCGCGGTGACACAGTCCGGTGAAACGATCGACACGCTGGCCGCTCTTAGACTACAGCGGGACCTCGGGGCCAAAGTCGTCGCCATCACTAATCGTCCGGAAAGCACCGTCTCACGCGAGTCTGACGTGACCTTCGTCACCCAGGCTGGCATCGAAATTGGTGTTGCAGCGACGAAGTCGTTCATGGCACAGCTCATTGCCTTTTATCTCATCGCTCTGAATTTTGGTCAGCGCAATGGAACGCTGGACGCTGGGACGTCTGCGCACTATGCATCTCAGCTGTCCAGTCTCAGTCAGAAGTGCGAGCAGGTGCTCGAGTACGCGGGCATCATGGAAACGATTGCGCGCAAACTCTACAAAGTCCATGACATGATTTATGTGGGCAGGGGCGTGAACTACCCTATCGCACTGGAAGGCGCTCTCAAGATGAAGGAGATCAGCTATATCCATGCCGAGGGATACGCCGCCGGCGAGCTGAAGCATGGCCCCATCGCATTGCTTGACGAGGATGTGCCGGTCGTGGGCCTTCTTCCGCAGGGGTCGCTCTACGAGAAGATCTATTCCAATCTCCAGGAGTCCATTGCTCGAGACTCTCCCCTCATCGTTCTGGCGGACAAGAAAGACACGAGGGCACAGGGGATTGCCACCGACTACATTCCGATGCCGCCGGTCGAAGAGCTTTTCTCGCCTGTCGTCTATGCACTGCCGCTTCAGCTTCTCGCGTACTACACCGCTGATGGCAAGGGTTTGGACGTGGACCAACCGAGGAATCTTGCAAAGAGTGTGACAGTTGAGTGACGTGTTTTGTGAGTCACTAAGCAGAGGGCCGGCCTTGTACAGGGCTGGCCTTCTGCTATACTGACCGTGATATGCGCCCGTGGCCCAACTGGATAAGGCGATGGCCTCCGGAGCCGTAGATTACAGGTTCAAATCCTGTCGGGCGCACCAGTTCCACTGAGCTGTGCTGTCGATGAGCATGTCTGTCCATTGGTCGTCCCCACTTTCATCCCTCCGTCGGAGCGATGCATTCTGCCCTCGAAAGAGGTGTTCAACCTCTTGCTGACTGCACTCAGCTGAGTGCGAAGCCATGCTCCCTTGCTCGCAGTCGTTTGCGTGTATAATGAGGTGCACTATCGTCGTATGGCATCAAAGGAGAAGTTGTGAAGAAGCTTGTTATAGCAGAAAAGCCGAGTGTAGCAGAACAGCTTGCTGGCGTCATTGATCACTGCAAGAAAAGCCGCGACTACTATGAAGGTGAACACTATATCATCTCGTGGGCTGTAGGACATCTTGTCGGGCTTGCCGAGCCGGAGGACTATGACAAGAAGTACAAGCAGTGGCTGCTCTCCTACCTGCCGATTATCCCGGAGAAATTTCGTTTCTCTGTGCTGGATGGTGCTGAGGAGCGGTTCAGCGCGCTGAAGAAGCTGATCACCTCGAAAGAGGTTGGCGAGGTTATCAATGCGTGCGATGCCGGCCGCGAGGGAGAGCTTATCTTCCGAAACATCTATGGACAGGCAGGGGGAAAGAAGCCCGCTTCTCGTCTGTGGCTGTCTTCCTATACAGCAGAGAGCATTCGTGATGGGTTTAAGCAGATTCGCCCGGAGTCGGCGTATGACGACCTGGGCAGAGCGGCCCTTGCCCGTTCGGAGGCAGACTGGCTTGTCGGCATCAACGCAACACGCGGTCTGACGCGGCGCAATGGATCGCTGGTGACCGTGGGGCGCGTGCAAACCCCTGTGCTTGCCCTCATTGCCAGGCGTGAGAAGGAAGTCCAGGCATTCACGCCGGTTCCATACTTTGAAATAGAAGCAGAATTTAAGGTTCTGCCGCAGGGCGAGCCAGTCTATGCGGGATTGTGGCACCATGGCTCTGAGACGAGGCTTCCTGAAGAGGCGAGCGCTCAGGCAATTGCCAGGAAGTGCATGGGGCACAAAGGGACAGTTGATTCCGTCGTGCAGAAGGAGAGTCGCATGCAGGTTCCGTATCTGTACGACCTGGGACTCTTGCAGCGGGAAGCAAACGGATTGAACGGATTGAGTGCCAGCCGGACGCTGAGGGCAGCGCAGTCGCTGTATGAGGAGAAGCGAGCTATCACGTATCCGAGGACTGACAGCAAGTATCTGCCCACGGCGCTTCGAAAGGAAGTCATGACTGTGCTCGGTGACCTCGCTGGAGGAGAATACGGCCCATTTGTGCAGCATGTTCAGCGAGAACGCTGGTCCATGCGGCCGTTTGTCTTCAACGATGAGAAGGTAAGTGATCACTATGCAATCATCCCGACGGGGACGCGAGTGGATCGCGACAGTCTGTCGCATGATGAGAGCGTGGTCTATGACCTGGTTGTTCGCAGGTTCCTTGAGCAGTTCTATCCGGAAGCGGTCTTGATGCTGACGCACGTTGAGACTGTCGTCGAGGGTGAGACGTTTGGAAGTGACGGGAGGGTCGTGAAGACTTCCGGCTGGCTGGAGGTTGCTCCGCGCGAAGCCGAAAGCAGAGACCTGCCAGATCTTCGCAATGGATCGTCAGTGCAGGCATTCAAGGTTCAGTCGGAACGCAAATTGACGAAAGCTCCTGCACGATTTACAGATGCATCGATCATCGCGGCAATGGAGACAGCTGGAAAGCTTGTTGATGATGAGGACCTGGCCGAAGCGCTGAAGGAGCGCGGACTGGGCACTCCTGCCACGCGAGCCGAAATCATCGAGAAACTCATCAGAACCGGAGTTGTCGAGCGGAAAGCGCGAAGCCTTGTCGCAACGAAGCGAGGGATGGACCTCATTGACCTTCTTGAGCGAATTCAGTTGTCTGATCTGGTAGCGCCGGATCTCACCGGAGATTGGGAGATGAGTCTGCGCAAGATAGAGAAGGGGCAGCTGGACAATGACGAATTCCTTGATCGTATCGAGGAGTTCACGCGGCAGATGATCGAGAAGATCAAGACCTATGATGCACCAACGCAGATCGGCATTGAGTCGACGGAGCCGCTCGGCGTGTGTCCCATTTGTGGAGGCAATGTCCTGGAACGCCCTTCATCCTATGTCTGTGAGCATCATGGACGCAAGAAAACCGACTGCAAGTTCAGCATACCGAAGACAATCCTGCGGCGTCCTATCAGCAGAGAGGAAGCCAAACAGCTCATGACGGAAAAGCGGACAGAGATGCTTGACGGTTTTGTGAGCAAGCGTGGATTCAAATTCAGCGCTCGTCTTCTGCTCAAGCCTGACAACAAATTGGAGTGGGAGTTTGCCGAGGGATCAGCAGGAGCCGCTGCTGAACCTGTTATCAACGAGGAGCCATTGGGACGCTGCCCGGTGTGCCAGAGCCCCGTCATTGAAACTACGGAGCATTATCGGTGTGCGAATACGGACTGCCACTTTCAGATGAAAAAGGTGTATGCTGGAAAGACCATCGATCGTGAGATGGCGCGGAATCTCCTTGAACATGGCAAGACAGATCTGATCGAGGACTTTGTATCCAAGTACAATAAGCCATTTTCTGCCTATTTGAAGATTGGTGAGAAAGGAAAGATAGAGTTTGAGTTTTTGAACAAGAGGCCGAAGCAGGCAAGACGACCCGCCGTGAGCAAGGCTTCTGCCTCCGCAGATGCTTCGTCAGCTGGTCCAGCAAAGACCGATACAGCGAAGAGAATCGTCTCGAAGAAGACAGCCCCGGCAAAGAAGCCGGCAAGCAGGAAACCAGCTAGCAGAGCGACAGTCCCGAAAGAGACGGCGCCCAAAACGTCCAAAGACAAAGGCGGTGCATCATGATTCCATTCAGTTCGATCTTCAGCATTGACTTCTTTTTTAATCTCGGTTATGCCCTTCTGGCAGTGGTCGGGCTTGTGCTGGCAATCCAGTACAGGCGCTCTCAGGAAGGGAAAGTGAGTTTGTTTCTCCTCCTCACGACGGTACTCGTTACGACGTATTATACTCTTCAGTGGCTGTTGGGCAGCTTCATCTCCTATTACGTCAGCAATTACGCAGCAGCCCATCCTGACTTTCAGTTTCCGACATGGCTCAATCTGTCCCTGGTCATCTTGTTTACCGCGCTGAACTACGCATTTATCATCATGCTTGGTCTGACAGCCTGGTTCGCGGTACGGAGGAATCGGTCGGAGAGTCTGCTTCTGGCTGAAGGCGATGAAGATACAAGCGTCGAGGGAATGGTTTCCGAATCTGGACTTTCTGCGGAGCAGACGCAGGCGAATGACAACGAGATGGTTGTTTCTGAGCCCCCGGTTTCAGGGCTGAAGCTTAGGTGATGAACCGAGACGAGCTGTACCAGATTGTTGTCGAGCGCGCGCCCTCCCAGAACCTCGTAAACCACATGCTTGCGGTCGAGGCCATCATGCGGGGACTGGCAGCGTTTTTCCATGAGGACGTCGACAAGTGGGGCATCGCAGGTCTTGTCCATGATATAGATTATGCTGAGACCAAAGACAAGCCCAATTTGCACAGTATTGTGGGCGCAGAGCAGTTGCATCTCATGGGCGTGCCCGAAGATATCTGTTACGCTGTTCGGGTACACAACGGTCTGCACGGACTGCCGCGCAAGAGCATGATGGACAAGGCTCTGTACGCAGCCGATCCCTTGTCCGGCCTGATCGTCGCCTGCGCGCTTGTCCGGCAGGAAAGAAAACTGTCAGCCGTCGACACCGACTTCGTCATGCTCCGCTTCAAGGAGAAGCGCTTTGCAGCTGGAGCAAACCGCGATCAGATCTTGGCATGCCAGGAAATGGGACTTGATCTCTACAATTTTGTTCGCATCGGGCTTGCCTCGATGAAGGAGATATCGGACGCAATAGGCCTCTAGCATGACCCGTTGACGCGCGGCGCTGAAGCCCACCGGCTGGTGGGCTTTTTCTTATGCCAAATCGGGATATACTTCATCGGTAAGTAGTTCTTGTTGGTTTCTTGCAAGGGACACTTGCCAAGATATCATCACAATGTGGAGGCAGATCGATGTCGCTAAATGCAGAAGAGCTGTTCTCAGAAAGGGCACTGGCTTCTCGACCATCCGAAATCAGAGAGCTTCTCAAGCTGATCGACAGTCCCGAGATTATCTCGCTCGCAGGGGGCATGCCCGATGATCGTTTCTTCCCGATTGAGCGTGTGGTCGAGGCAAGCACGTATGCACTGCGGGAATACGGCAAGAAAGCCCTTCAATATGGTTCCACAGAGGGTATCAAGAAATTGCGCGTTCTGCTTATGGATCGCATGGAGAAGGAAGGAGTCCAGGGGATCGGCCTTGAGAATATCATTATCTCAACTGCATCTCAGCAGGGTCTCAGTCTTGTGTCTCAGATCTTTGTGAATCCTGGAGACACGGTTGTTGTGGAGGAGCCCTCCTACCTTGGAGCGATACAGGCGTGCGCCAGCATGCAGGCACGCTTCTGCACCGTGCCGCTCGACCAGGATGGAATGAAGATGGATATCCTGGAAGAGAAACTCAAGGAACTGCAAAAGTCGAACATCCGCCCGAAGTTCTTATACACGTGCCCGAACTTTCACAATCCTGCTGGCGTCACAATGACACTGGAGCGTCGCAGGCAGTTGATTGAACTGGCCGACAAATATGACCTGCTGATCATTGAAGATGATCCTTACGGCGAAATCCGTTTTGAAGGAGATCCCATTCCTTCACTGCTCGCACTGGGGGGCAAGGAACGCGTCGTCGCCCTCAGAACGTTCTCCAAGATCAGTTTCCCGGGGCTCAGGCTGGGGTGGATCGTCGCGCGCGAAGACATCATGAACAAGATTGTCATCGCAAAGCAGGCTGCAGACCTGTGTTCGCCCGCTTTGACCCAGTATATTGCCTATGAGTTCATCAGCCGCGGCTGGATGGATGAATATCTGGCCGTGGTCCGCGAGGAGTACCCCAAGAAGAAGAACGCAATGATTGCGGCTCTTGAGCAGTACTTTCCCACTGGAAGCAGCTGGACCAACCCAGAGGGGGGTCTGTTTGTCTGGGTCAAGACGCCAGAGGGCATTGACACTGCTGCTATCTTCCGAGAAGCCATCGCTGCCAAGGTCGCCTATGTTGTGGGCATTGCGTTTTATCCCCACAGAGACGACAACACGCATATGCGTCTCAACTTCTCGGCGGTCGATCCCGAGCACATAACGGAGGGCGTCCATCGTCTTGGTGACCTGCTGAAAGCCAAACTGTAAGCTAGCACCGCCCTGAGAGCAGCAAGAGAATCCCTGCGAGCACCCGAATCGCAGGGATTCTTGTCTTAAATCTCTTGTAGCTTCAGGAGCGGTGGAAGACCGGGCAAACGTCCTTATAGTCGCACGAGATGCATTTGCTGCTTCGCCTGGCTCCGAAGTCGCCCTCGTGGATTCGATGAGCAGTCTTTGCCAGAGCCTCTTGAGACTTATCCATATAGAGTTGTGTCCCCGCAGTCAATTCAGCCTTCAAGTTCTCTTTCAGATAGTAGGTCTGGAGAATAAACTGCTGTCCCTTGAACTCATCCTCCTGGGTCAGGGCCGCTGCATAGAGCGCCACCTGAAAGCGGTGCGATGAGAGTGTCGATAGGTTTCGAGGTTTGGATGACTTGTAATCGACAATGCGCAAGAGGGTGTCAGAAACGCGGTCAATGCGATCGACGATCCCGGTGAACGCGAATCCGGCCAGACGTGTCGTGATGGAATGTTCGACATAGAGAGTCTGATCTCTGGTCGCCTGAAAAATGGGAAAGAAAGAAGTGAGGACGCGGAGAGCCTCTCGTCGCTTGCGCTGTTCGGTGCGCGCGTCCGCATAGCCTTCTGACAGCCAGTTCTCGTCGAGCAGTTGTGACAGAGACGTCGGGAAAAGAGAACCCTCGTCGGGGTACAGCAGACCGTTGTCGCCCACATGAAGCGACGGCAGCCTTTCAAGCACCGCATGAATACTTTTCCCGTAACTGAAGTACCAGTGCGAAGGCTCAGGGATCTTCCGGATGTACTTCAGTTCAAACTTCTGGGGACACTCGTGGTACGTCGCAATCCTGGAATAGCTTAGCGGCTCTGCAAGTACGTTTTCCAAAGGGTCTCCACCTGCCTGCGTGTTTTGTCGATGTCCTGAGTATTGTCGATGATGGCGTCTGCATAGGCGAGCTTCTCATCCAGCGGCATCTGTGCGTCTATCCGGCTTACAGCCTCTTCCCGTGACAGATGGTCTCGTGTGACAAGGCGTTCCAGCTGTTCTGTCCTTGATGCTCGTACGACCCAGACAACATCCACGAGGTTCTGCCAGCCAGCTTCAATGAGAATGGCGGCGTCGAGGACGACAACGTCCGATGTCAGATGCAAGCGCTCCATTTCCGTAATGATGAGCTGAGTCATGACCGGGATCATGATGGAATTCAACTGCGCAAGCAGATCTGGACGGTTGAAGACAAGATTGGCCAGTGCTCTGCGGTCAAGCTGGGCTCCTTGGAAAACGCGGCTTCCAAACGCGGTTCTGACCTGATCGAGGGCCCCAGCAATGTTCTGGGCGAGGACGCGCTTGCCGATGAGATCGGCATCAAGTACTGCAGCACCCAGGTCGCGCAGAACCGAGGAAACCATGCTCTTGCCTGAGGCTATATTTCCTGTAAGCCCTATATCCAACGTCATTCGAGGTCTCGCAGATTCGGTCCCGCGGAGAGGTGAGTCACGAGAGGAACCGAGAGTTTTATCGCTGACTCCATGGTGGTCTGCATGAGCTTGCGGACGGAGTCGAGTTCCTCTGGCGGTGTGTCGACCACGATTTCGTCGTGAACCTGGAGGACCATGCGTGCCTTGAGAGGCCCGAGGTCCGACGAGAGATGAATCATAGCCACCTTGATCGCGTCCGCCGAACTGCCCTGTACGACCGCATTGAAGGCCTGACGGACAGCTTCCTGCCGCTCGGTGTTGTTGTGGCTGTTGATATGCGGCACTCGACGCTGGTGACCAAGAATTGTTGTCACATAGCCGTCACGTTGAGCAGCCTCGATGATCTTGTCTCGATACTCCTTGATGCCAGGAAAGCGCTGAAGATACCGTTCGATGTACTGCCGGGCGTCATCACTACTGATGTTCAACTGCCGGGCAAGTCCGAACGGGGAAATGCCATAGATGATGCCAAAGTTGATCGTTTTGGCTCGTTTCCTCATTTCTGGCGTCACTTGCTGCTCAGGAACGTCGAAGATCTGGGAGGCAGTGTGGAGGTGGATGTCCTCACCCTGTTCAAAGGCACTGCGAAGATTCTCGTCCGCAGAGAGATGGGCGAGCATACGCAGATCAATCTGAGAATAGTCTGCCGAGACAAGAGACCAACCTTCATGGCTGGGAATGAATGCCTGCCGGATCTCTCGCCCAATCTCAGTCCTGGCCGGGATATTCTGAAGGTTCGGCTCAACACAGCTGATGCGTCCCGTGGAAGTTCCCGTCTGGAGGAAAGTTGGATGAATCTTGCCATCCGAGGCAACATACCGTACCAGTGAATCTGCGTAGGTTCCTTTGATCTTCGTCAGCTGCCGGTGTTCAAGGATCAAGGGGACAACGGGATGCTGGTTCTGGATCGCTTCAAGGGACTCGACGTCCGTGCTAAGGCCGGTTTTGGTCTTCTTGGTAGGCGAAAGCCCAAGCACATCAAAGAGCAGGACCGCCAGCTGTCTGGGGGATTGAAGGCTGTAGTCGTGCGTGCCAACGAGTTCATAGACTTGCCGTTCGAGTTCTGCGATGCGAAGTCCGAGTCTCGCTCCGAACTCTCTCAGATACGTAGTGTCTGTTCGAAGGCCTGCAAGCTCCATGTTTGCCAGCACTGCGGCGAATGGCATTTCCATCTGGTCGAGGACGGGCATCAAGTGGGCAGAATCGAGTGCATCATCCATGGGATATGAAACGCGATAGATCAGGTCCGCCAGTCCTTCGGCGTGCAATGCATTGCCTGAAATGCCCCAGGCCTGGCCGATGCGGTCGGGACTCCATGCTTTCTGGTCCGGATCCAGCAAGTATTGTGCCAGCATGACATCCCGGGCTTTTGTCGGGAGCGGCAGTCCCAAGGGGACCAGCAGGTGGAGCAGCCTCTTGTAGTCGTAGACGTAGTTCATGGAGGAAGACCAGAGGCTCAGATCCTCGGGTCGGACGGTGCTGAAAGCTGGATCAAACTGCTGAACAGACGAGGCATTTGCGGTTCGCTGGGCGATGGTCAGCTTCTGGGCGCCATTATCCTCAAGAATGGCCACAGCACATCTGTTGTCAGGGGCTGGTGCGGACTTGGACGTAAAGGGGACGGACGGAGGCTGCTGCTGCAATGTGCTGTTTTGGAAAAGATCATCAGTGGATGCTGGTCTTGCAGCCAAGGCCAGTTCTGGAACCCCGAAGACCTTGGCCGCGCGTCGGCTCAAAGCGACGAGCGAGAGGCTTTCGAACAGCTGGCTGGCGAGGCCTGCGTCCGGGGCGCGCAGCGTGAGGTCGGCGAGGGCGGTGGGCTCAGCGAGGTCTGTCTGAATCGTCACCAGCGACCGGTTCCGGAGAATGAGATCCTGGTTCTCATGAAGCACTGCTTTGTAGCGCTCCGGCCCACCCTGTTCGAGCAGAGCCTGAACTGAACCGAATTCCTGAATGAGTTTGAGGGCAGTCTTTTCGCCAATACCACGAACGCCAGGAATGTTGTCCGAGGGATCGCCCTTCAGCGCCTTGACATCAATCAGCTGAGACGGCAGAAGGCCGAATTCGGTCAGAATGGTGGCGGGGGTGTATTCGCGGATCTCTTTGACACCCTTGACCGTGATGCGCACCGAGGTATTCTCATCGGCCAGCTGCAGCAGGTCATTGTCGCCAGAGTAGATGATGCAGGGGACATTCGCTTCGCGGGCAACTCTGCTGTAAATCCCAATGAAGTCATCCGCCTCGAACCCGTCCTTCTCGCGGGTGACAATGCCGAGTGCGCTAATCAGCTGTTTGAGGTTGACCAGCTGGCTGACCAGCTCATCAGGCATCGTTTCCCTGTTGGCTTTGTATTCCTGGAACATTTCGTGGCGGTACGTTGCAGCTTTCCGGTCAAAGAACACGCCAATGTATGAGGGCTGGAGCTCCTCAATGATGCTGAGCAGCATCGTGGTTGTGCCAAGAATCGCTCCGGTCGGCACACCGGCGGGCGTGCTGAGATGGGGCATGGCAAAGAACGCACGGTACAGGATTGAACTTCCATCGACCAGCACGGCTCTATTTGTCATAGACTTATTGTATCAGCGTCTTGGGTCGGACGCAACCCAGCAGCGTGAGCCACGGGTGAACACAGAAATGCATCCGGTCTGTGTGAGCGAGAACATGGCGTTTGAACTGGTTGTTACAACGCGCACCGTTCCTGCAGAAGTGTCATAGGCAAACGCTGGAATTGCGGTTGGCACGGGACATGGGGCTTCATGGCCAGCCAGCCCGGCCAGGGCGGCCGTGATAACAGACAGGGAAGGGCTCGCATCGCTTGTACTTCCCACACGAATTGTACTGGCGCCGGCGGCGGCCGACACCATCGTACCAGGTGGCAGTGCCATGATTGTCGACTGAAACTGGGGAGCAAGACCTGCGATGGGAGTGTGTGCGTACATGGCGGGAACGTAAACGTGCCGAGGAGACAGCAGTTCAAACACAGAGTCCAACTGCTCCGGAAGGTCGGTGAGGGGGCCCGTGAAGGCAACAACGTCCACAGCGTTGACGCCGAGAGCGGCAACAGCGCGAACAGAACGACTGCAGGCCTTCGCATCGGTATCAAACAGACAAAGCCATGTTCCAAGAGTGGCGCTTTGGATGAGCACGACACTCCCCTTGTCAACAACCGGGAAGGTGATGCGCGTATCAAAGGGTTTCAGACTGAGCAGGAATGCGACGCAGACCAGTACGGCGGCCGCGCCAAGGGGAACGGTGGAACGCCGCGCCGTGCGCAGTCTCGGCCAGTTGTCCACCGTGATGATGAGAATGCCCAAGAGCAGACCGAGCGAGGCGAGCAGGAAAGGTTGGGGCGCAGAGACGTTGTAATGCGATCCAGGGAAACGGCTCAAGAATTGAAGAACACCGATCAAGCAAACCGAGGCTGCGTTCAGGATCGGTGTCAGCAGTAGTGTCAGCGGGCGAAGAAGCAGGATAGCAGCCGACCAGACAAGCAGGCCCGTCAGCAGCAGCGAGACCGCGGGGATCGCAAAGATGTTCGCAATGAGTGCAACGGGGGCAACGATGTGAAACGTCGACATAATCAATGCTGCAGTCGGAAGAGATGCTCCAATCGTCGCTGCAAGCGAAGAGGAGAGCGCGCGGGTCAGCCGGTGCCTTGGTTTGAACAGGCGTGTCAGCGGTTCGCTGATGAAGAAAAGGCCTGCAACCGAGGCAAGTGACAATTGAAGGCCTGCGTCAAACACGGCTGTTGGATCGATAAGGGTAATGACGAGAACTGCCCAGGAGAGAGAGGCCAGCTTGCCGATGTGCCCGCCAGCGAGACGCGTCACGGTGAGGACAGCCAGCATGACAAATGCCCGGTCGGCGCTCAGAGGAAAGTCGATGAATGCCAGGTAGAGGAGGGTAACGGCAAGTGGTGCCAGAGTTCTTCCGACACTTCTCTCGGAGAAAGTCCAGCCACAGAGGAGAGACATCAAGGCAAAAACCAGTGAGAGGTGCAACCCCGAAATGGCGAGCAAGTGGCTGGTACCGGTCATGGAGAAAACCTGCCGGTCCGCAGTTTCAAACAGCTTTCGGTGAAGCAGGAGCTCTTCGAGCAATCCAAACGCCCGGTAATTGAGCAGAGGCCGTGAGCGAAGTTCCACAAGATCGCGCACACGCTTGGTCTGCCTGCCCCACCATGAGGCGAAGGTATTCCCGGGGAGGATTTGGACGTCACGGGCAAGAAATATGTCCGGTTGCTGCGGTCCTGAGCGCTGTTCGCCTGGATTGAGAGCGGGAGAACGCACCGCCAGCTTTCCGAGAACCTGCAGAGGCTGACCGGCGGCATACGATGATCTGCGGTCAGGGAGTTGGACGGTGACGGTAACCAGCTGCTTCAGTGGTGTTCCGTCTGCCGTTTTCACCAGCAGTTCAAGGGAGGTGCCTCCGCTGCTCAATGTGGCGGATGATGTTCTGCTGCTGCCCGTGATGACTGAGGTGTCGGGCGGCAGCTGTCCCGGGGCAGACGAACGGAGGGTTGCGCCTGCCAGTGCAAAACCAAGCCAGAACAGCGACAGGGCAAGCATAACCCGGACAAGATTCAGCGGGAGGTGCTTGGTCTGAGCGGCGTACAGAATCTCAGCGGCCGCGAGCGTGAGAAAGACGAGGGCCGGGGTGGCGCCGGAACTTCCGGCTGAAAAGGCTCCCAGAAAGACAGCCAGGGCCGCAAGTGTAACGAGCCTGAGGCGTATCACCAGTGCTACAGCGTGATGAGAGACTTCAGGTCTTCGTAGGTTTTGGGACCGATACCTTTCACGTTCTGAAGATCTTCAAGGCGCTTGAACGGGCCATGAGCGGTTCTGTAATCAACGATGGCCTGTGCTTTCGCGGGGCCGATCCCGGGCAATGTGTCAAGTTCTGCCAGCGTGCCATGATTGATGCTGATGCGGGCATGCGTGGCTGTACCCAAGGAGGTGGGCGGCAGAGCAGAACTGGAGCCGTCCGATGAGAGGGTGGGGACAGTGACCTGTTCACCATCTTGAAGGCGGGCCGCAAGATTCACAGCAATGAGGTCTGCATCCTTGGAAGCTCCTCCTGCTGCATTCAGCGCGTCCTGGACAATGGAGGTTTCGGCCAGAGCGTAAACGCCTGGATGGACGACAGCACCTGTCACATAGACGTTGATGGATGTTGGAAGCGGGACAGCCGCATCAGTGCTTGATGGATCTGAGACAACCTGCAGGGGAGGAAGCGAGGAGGAACGGGTGAGACGTGAACCAAAGAACAACCCGGCTCCCAAGCCTAAAGCAAGCACGGCAACAACAAGGATCACTATCTGCTGTTTGGATAGCTTGTCCATAATGCTGAAGATCAGCCCATGGCAGGCTTTTCTTCCTCTGCCTCCTTCGTTCGTGTCGGTTTGCTTCTCTTGTCAGTGAGCCGCTTTCATGACATTGAGAAGGTCATACATTTCCAGAAAGTCGGTGACCATTGCCTCGGTCTGATGGGAAACGGGCGTTTCGATAATCTTGACTGGTGTTCCAACCGATATCAGGGGAAACGCCTTTGCAATGTCTGCATTCTCGTGACGAACGCATCCATGGGAGATGTCCTTGCCAATGCTGAAGGGGTCATTCGTTCCATGCAACCCGTACGATGGGAGTGAGATTCCTATCCAGCGTATGCCGAGACCGTTGAGCTTGTCACGAAGGTACGGCGCATAGACTTTGCCTTCCCAGTGCCAGTTCGGATCGGCTTGCCGGTCCGTCACCTTGTAGAGACCGGGAGGTGTGGCACTGTCGCCGGTGGTGCCGGTGGCATCAGGAAAAGCGAGGATGGTCTCGTTGGTCTTGAGGAGGGTGATATGAAAGGACTTGTCGACAAGGACTTCGGTAGCGCCGGAACCAAGAGCTACGGGCAGTGCCGGCATGGTGATGAAGAACACAACAAGTGCAGTGCATATCAACGAGCTCAGGCATCGTTTTTTCATGACAATTCTCATTATATGCAGCATAAAGCCCATAGCAACAGGAACGACAAACGGCCCCGTCTGACGGGGCCGTGCTGGACAACTGCCATGTTGCTATGGAGGATCACACTCTCATAAACACTGGTGCGGGGAGAGGGAGTTGAACCCTCACGACCTTGCGATCACTAGGACCTGAACCTAGCGCGTCTGCCATTTCGCCACCCCCGCATGAAGGGCTAACGACTAACGCTCCAGGATAACCGGGATGACGATTGGCCGCCGGCGCGTTTTGTCATATATATATTTAGTCGAGAATCTGCGTAAGTCAAGCTGAAGATCGGGTGTCATGCCCGTTTCCCTGTTGCGATGCGCTGTCATGAACGACTTCATCTCTCGTGCCAGGTCAGACAGAATGGCATCGTCGTCTGTAACAACACCCTTTGTGACGATCTCGGGACCAGCCAGGATTTTTCCCGTCATTCGGTCGATGCTGACCACCGCGACAAGGATGCCGTCTTTCGCAAGGCGGGCCCGGTCGGTAAGGATGGGGCTATCAGGCAGTCCAAGTGCAAGGCCGTCAATCAGCAGACCCTCGGCTGGAATGCGCTTCAGCGCTGTGAGGTGGTCGCGGTCGACAGCGAAGGTCTGGCCATTCTCTAGGATGAAGACGTGTGATGGTGACATGCCAATGCTTTCTGCGAGGCGCTTGTTCCACACGAGATGGCGGTATTCGCCATGGATCGGGACAAAAAATTTGGGACGCGTCAGTGACAGCATCAGTTTGAGGTCTCCCTGGGCACCATGTCCGGAGACGTGAACCTTGTCTTCGCGGCGGTAGAACACGTTGGCTCCACGCCGGAACAGATTGTCCACAGTGCGAGCAACCATCTCCTCGTTGCCGGGTATGGGGTCGGCCGACAGGACAACCGTATCGCCCTTGGCAATTTTCACAAAGTCATGTTCACCGCGCGCCAGACGGGAAAGTCCGCTCATGGGTTCGCCTTGAGTTCCAGTGGTGACAATGAGCATCTTGTCCTTGGGGATACTGGCCATTTCGTCCTGCTGGACGAACGTGTTTTCGGGAATGTCCATGATCTTGACTTTGCGAGCGACCTTGACGGAGCTGATGATACTTCTTCCGTCGACGAATACCTTTCGTCCCTGCGGCGCTACGGCGTCCATGATCTGCTGGATTCGATGAATGTTGCTGGAAAAGGTGCTGAAGATGACACGGCCCTTCGCTTCGTGGACGATGCCGTCAAAGGTTGACCTCAAGTCGCGCTCTGAACCAGCAAATCCAGACTCCTCAGCGTTGGTCGAATCGGAGAGAAGCAGAAGGATCCCTTCACGTCCCAGCGCACTGAACTTCTGGAGATCAATGGGTTTGTCGTCGACAGGGGTCTGGTCAATCTTGTAGTCACCTGTATGGACAATGATACCCTCGCTGGTGCGAATCGCTATTGCCATACTCTCGGGTACTGAGTGTGTGACCCGGATGAATTCGACGTCCATCTTGCCGATTCTTATCCGGTCGCCTGCTTGTACCACGACCGTGTCGTAGGGCTTCATGCGCCCCGGGATGACGTCCTCGATGATGCCAAGTGCAAATTTGCTTGCGTAGATTGGTACGTGAACTCGCTCAAGGACGTATCCGAGAGCTCCGATGTGGTCCATGTGAGAGTGCGTGATCACAATGCCACGAAGTTTGTCCTTGATCTGATCGAGATAATCCATGTTTGGAATGACGTAATCAATGCCCTGCATGTCGTACTCGGGAAACTTGAAACCCGCGTCAATGATGATCGCGTCGTCATTGACCTCATAGACGGTCATGTTCTTGCCGATTTCCCCGAGACCTCCAAGGGGAGTGATGCGAATGATGTCGTGGTGTTGAGTGTTGAGTTCTTGGTGCTGTAATGTTTTAGTCATGAACATATTCTAGCCATTTTGTTAGCATTGAAAAGCAATACATTGTGGAGAGTCGGCTAGGCGTTGGGGTCAGGAGTGTTGTCCGTTGACTCCTGGCTTGGGGCAGGCGGTTGGTCGGACGGAGAAACCACCATGGGCCGCCGTCTGAGGATGGGGGTGGCAATCACTCCTAGTGCAATGATGATGAGGTCCGTCCACTGGTTCGGAGTCAGTCCGGCCGCATGGACGGGAATGTAGCGGAAGAATTCGACGACAAAGCTCATGAATCCATAGAGGTACAGATACCAGATGAACACCTGGCCATCGAAGTGCTTGTGCCTGCGAACGATCCAGAACAGGATGGCAAAGGCGATGAATCCTGATGCGGAATTGAACAGCTGGGCAGGCCACAGCTTTTGATTCAGAAGATCGCACTCGGACAGCGGGTTTGTGAAAATGACTCCGATCCAGGAAGTGGTGGGTGTTCCATAGCAGCAGCCATTCAACCAGCAGCCGATCTTGCCGATGCCAAAGGAGAGGGCCAGCATAGGTGCTGCCAGGTCGGCCATTCTCCAGAAGCCCATCTTGCGATGACGGATCAGGAAATAGGCGGCGAGTACGCCACCGAGGATTCCCCCGAAATACGAGAGTCCGCCTTCCCAGACTGCCACAATGCGGAGTGGGTGTGCCAGGTACCAGAGAACATCTGGCGAAGTGGCTATCCAGCCAATCCGGGCTCCTGCTATGCCGCCGATGACAGCGGCAATGGCAAGGTCGAGCACATCATCGGTGTTGATGCCCAGATGCCGCGCTTCAAAGTAGACGACGGTGACGCTGATCGCAATGGACGTGGCAATCATGATGCCGTACCATCGAACAGTGAGACTTCCGATAACAAAAGCTATGGGATGCATCAGTTTCTCCTTTATGTTAACTGCTCTCTGCACGAGAAGTATAGAACGGAAATCGGTAGCCCCAAATGGTTCTGCGTGGACCGCCTGCGGGTGACCTTCGAAATGCTCTTAACCCAGCATGCACCTCTTGCATTGATTTGAGCCCCCTGCCGTGCTATAACCTCATGTATGGATGAGATGCAACGCATATTCGAATCATTTGAGCCATCGAGCCTGGCGGATTTCGTGGGTCAGGAGGCAATTGTCGGCCCGGGGAGTCCACTGCGAAAGTTTGTGGCAGGCCATGTTCCCTTCAGTGCCATCGTCTGGGGTCCTCCTGGATGCGGCAAAACGACGTTTGCGCGACTGACAGCTCGCGAGCTCGGTGAGGAGATGGAGTACGTCACTGCCGTTTCAGCCGGTGTTCCGGAATTGCGGCAGGTTGTGGCCCGGCACGCGGGACGTCCATTTCTCCTGGTGGTCGACGAAGTGCATCGTTTCAACAGGGTTCAGCAGGACTTCCTGCTGCCCATGCTGGAGAACCGGCTCATGACCTTCATGGGCTTGACGACAGAGAGCCCCTATGCCGCTCTGTCGCCTGCTTTGCGCTCAAGGATCTTCATGCTGCGGTTCGGTCCACTGACAACAGCCGAGATCACAAGGATTCTTGAACAGGGCAGCGAGAAGGCCGGCATCACGATAAGCAAGCCGATACTGGCTCGCATAGCAGCGTTCAGTTCGGGCGACGCGCGGGTCGCTATCAATGCCCTTGTCTGGTTACAGCAGTCGGGAAGCCTTGTGGAGGGCGCGGATCTGAATGAGCTGCTCAAAGAGGTTCCGGTCGCGAAGAACTTTGAACAGGAGCATTATGATCTGGTCTCTGCTTTCATTAAGTCCATGCGCGGCTCAGATCCCGATGCCGCTCTTTACTACATGGCACGGATGATCGACGCGGGAGACGATCCACTCTTTATTGCCAGGCGCATGATCATCTTCGCTGCAGAGGACATTGGGCTGGCCAATCCCTTTGCTGTCGTGATGGCGACGGCGGCGTATGATGCGGTCCATGCGGTCGGCCTGCCCGAAGCGATGCTCAACTTGACAGAAGCTGCCATTTACCTTGCGGCCAGCACGAAGAACAATACTGTTCTCACGGCTTTGCGGCGGGCTCGCGAGGTGGCTCAGCAAACAAAAAACGTCGACACGCCTCTCCAGCTCAAGAACAGTCGTACGGGGCAGGCTCTCTACAAGTATCCACACAACTATCCTGGAAACTGGGTGGCTCAGGAGTATTTCCCTGAGGGCGTGCAGGACCGGGCGATTTACCTTCCCACCGGAGCAGGATACGAGCGGGTCATTGTAGCCTATCTGAAATCGTTGCGTGCCAAGAAAACAGAGTAACTCAGGAGGAACGTAATGGAGAAAGGATATTGGGAGGACGGCGAGAGACTTAAGTTTGACGGGATTGTTGCCGACGTGGCTGAGACGACGTCAGGTCTTGTTGTTCGATTTAAAAAAACGTTCTTCTATCCTGAGAGCGGAGGGCAGCTGGCCGACAAAGGAACGGTGGCCGGTATCGCCATCCTTGACTCCCAGCAGGATGCCAAGGGTCCCTATGTCGTGCTGCCTTTGGGATCACACTTGGTTGTGGGCCAGCACACTGCCTGCGTCGTCGACTCGGAGAATCGACGACGGCACACCCAGCTTCACTCAGCACAGCACATTCTGAGCAAGCTGCTGGATGACAAGGGAATTCGTACCCTGTCCTTTCACATGACGGAGGAAGATGCCAGTATCGAAATCGGCACCTCCTCCCTGAGCAGCGCGGTGCTGCGTGAAATCGAGGATGCCGTCGAACGAAGCATCTGGCAGTGTCTGCCAGTCGAGACTCGCTTTGTGGAAGTGTCAGACCTTGGTGCGTATGATCTGAGAAAGGTTCCCGAACTGGCGGGCGGCCCCCTCCGGCTGGTCAGCATCGGCGATATCGACACAAATCCCTGCGGAGGGACACATGTCTCGAACACGGGTCAAATCGGCGCGTTTGCCATCATTCGGACAGACAAGGTGCGAGGAAACGTGCGGCTGTACTTCGTCGCTGGCCGGACCGAAACGCTGTACCGTCGGAAGAATGACGCCGTGCTGGCGGAGATCGAGGGTTTGTTGACGTGTGGCTTGCAGGACCTTTCATCCGCCGTTGCAAAACTCCTGCAGCGTGATCGGGATGCCGGCAGACAGCTGAAGCAGCTGGAGGAGGTCATCGTGGACCAGCTGGCGGTTCAGACAGCTGCGGAGGTACGTGCCAATGGGTCTGCTGCAGTGGTTCTCGACGGCGTTCCTGCTGAAGTCGGTCGGACGCTTGTTGCAAAGCTGGACTCGGTTCCAGGGCCCGTCTGCGTCATTGTCTATCCTTCAGGCGACAGCGAGGGGCAGTTTGTCTGCTCTGTGCCGGGCGGAAGGGAGGACCTGCTGAGAGCGTTCAGCACAGTGATGAAAGAGAAGTTTGGTGCCAGGATGGGCGGTTCGGGGCGGATGGTACAGGGCAAGATAAGTATGCACTTGACGCGCGATCAGTTGATGTCTATCTTGAATTCATGAGATGGCTGGCGTCTGCCCGTTGCAGTTCTCTGGCCAGCATGACGCTCCAGGCAGACTCATAGGAAGGATCGTTGCAGGGCGGTAAGCGCGAGCATGTGTGAGCTCGGTTGGAGAATAGTCCACTGATATCGAAAAGGAGAGTGACATGGGATCAATCATGGAAGCATCGCTGTTCACCCGCAAGCTGGAGACAGAGATCGTCGGGGGAGTTCAGCGGCTGAAGGCGGAAGGCCACAATCCATCGCTCACGGTAGTTGTCGTAGGAAACAGCCCATCCACCATGGTCTACTTCAAGAACATGTCGCACAAGGGGGTGGAGCTCGGTTTCTACGTCGAGCTTCGGAAGATCGACGATTCAGTCGGCTCGGCTGAGGTTTTGCAGTTGATCCACCGACTGAACGAGTCTGCAGACGTCGACGGGATTCTTGTCGGGCTTCCGCTACCCAAGGACTACGATGTCGACTCCATTCTTCATGCCATCAGTCCTGACAAGGATGTGGATGCTTTTCATCCATTCAACATGGGGCAGCTGATGATTGGCAGACCTCGTTTTATTCCCGCCACAGCCCGCTCGATCATCGCTCTGCTGGAGAACTATGGTGTTCGCATGCAAGGCAAGAACGCCGTCGTTGTGGGTCGCAGCAACATCGTGGGAAAACCGGTGGCATCGCTGCTTCTGCAACGGGATGCGACCGTGACGATCTGTCACTCGAAAACCGTGGATCTTATCAAATACACGCGAGAGGCGGACATTCTGGTGGTGTCCATGGGGCGGCCCAAAGCAATCACGGCCGAATACGTCAAGGAAGGGGCTGCTGTCATCGACGTGGGGATCAATGATGTAGGTGGCAAAATCGTTGGCGACGTGGACTTTGATGGTGTGCGTCCAAAAGCGTCACTGATCACGCCAGTTCCGGGCGGCGTCGGTGTCCTGACCACACTGATGCTGTTTGACAACGTGCTGAAGGCCGCCAGGCTGAACAGCAGCGGACACTGAACAGACGGTCTGACTTACCAGACGTAGATGCTTCCAGCGCTGATCTCGTGGCGTGATCCATCGGGTGTCTCAAGAAGGAGTGCTCCGGTTTCTGTCAGGCCAACAATGCGACCCGTGTCGCGCTGATTATTGAATTCGATGGTGACGACCTGGCCACGCAGGGCCAGGTGATCGCGTATCCAGGGCCAGAAGGCCTGGAACCCTTGCCTCACCAGGGTATTTATGGTGCTTTCGAGAGCCTCCGCGACGGCACCTCCGAATTGCTCCACGTCGAGCGCATGGCCAAGCTCGAAGCGCAGTGAAGTCGCGAGCGGAAGGTCTGCCTGCGGTAGTTCGTTGTTTACATTCAGCCCGACGCCAAGCAGCAGGATCGTCTGCTCCGGAGCGACAAGGGTCTCTGCGAGAATGCCGCATACCTTCCTGTGATTGATGAGAAGGTCATTGGGCCACTTCACAAGTGTCTGAAGGCCCGTTTGAGCCTGCACAACACTGGCCACTGCCTGGGCTGCCGCCATGGCGGCCTGCTGAACTGCTTCGGCCGATGGCACGTCAAGAGCTGTTGTCAGCCAGAGTCCTCCAGGCGGCGAGAGCCACGTCTTGTCGCCCCTTCCTCTTCCATGGGATTGAATGCGGGCAACGACAGTGAACGGCCGGGCATGGCCAGCAGCGGCCATCCGGCGGGCGGTCAACTGCGTCGAACCAAGTTCCTGATAGCTGATAAGCTTCATTGATTCCGGAGAACCGCTTTCAGGATGTCGCTGACGTGTTGTGGCGCATCCGTTACAAAAACTCTGGTTCCATGCTCAAAAAGGCGTGTCAGCGCGACGATCAGGTCATCTCTTGAGAATGCGGCGGTCTGCTCCTCTCTGAAGAAGACGGCATCCAGGCGAGGCAGGCTCCCGGGCACAAGACCGACGGCTGGGACTCCGGATTGACCATGAAAGGGTTGTGCGGCAATAAAAAGCCTTTCGGATTCCACGGGCATCGCCATGATTTGTTCGATGAACTCCGTTGAATCTTCGCCAGTGCACAGTGCCATTACCGGTCCTGCCGTGTGGGTCACGGCTTGGCCTTGCTCGATGATCAGCGGCGTGGCAGGCCCGAGGATGATCGGGGAGCTCCCCCGTACCCACGCGGCGACCGGGCAGGCGGCACTGCTCGAAAGCTGTCGTGCTACAGCCTGCACGCTCTCCATGCTGGAACCTGTAACAACAAGAAAGTCAGACCGCTCTTCGAGCAAGTGCCATCCAAGAGCGACTGCGTTGGCCGTGTGATCACGGACCCCGGGGGGTTGGATGTCACAGTCTACAAGTCCTCCCACGGCAGTTTCGCCATGTGAGCCGAGCGATTGCCCAACGGGGCGTGCGGATGCAAGTCTCACGAACGTCGAGAGTTTGGGGGCCAGGGTCGGCAGCTCGAAAGGTTGCTGCTGCAATGTCATTACCAGCTGATCGTACTGCGATGGCGTTCCCATGACGACGCAGTCCACTCGCTCTTTCTCCAGGCGCAGAGCTCCTGAGGGAACGGCAACCTCGCCTCCCTTTGCCAGCATTTCCTGTTTCAGGATGTTGGCTGCCTGTGGCAGAAGTCCGCTGATGCGCATGGCAAGGAATGTCGCTTTCGGCGCCATGATGTCGATCCCGGCAACGTGACACTCAAGGCTTGCCAGGAGGTGGCGAGCCTGCTCAGTGGTTGCTATGTCCAGTCGTGAGAGTCGCATGGTTGTTCCTCTGGAAATGTCTGGCATCGCAGGGCGGTGCTCGATAATTGTATTCTTCTGGCCCTCGACTACAATACTGCTGCTCGGGTCCATATTCTGCACGTGGGGAGGAATGGAATGAAGAAGCGCCTGTCAGTGCTGCTTAGCGTAGTTCTCATTCTCAGTCTGGTATTTGCGAGCTTGCCACTCAAAGGTGCCACGGCTGCAACGACGGTCAAAATAACACTGCTTGAAACAAGCGATGTTCACGGGGTCATCTACCCCTACGATTACTTCAAGGGGGCGCCCGCAAATGGCGGACTTGCCCAGTTATCGACGATTATCAAGGGTGTGAGAGCTGAGAATCCCAATACGCTGTTGCTGGACAATGGCGACAATCAGCAAGGCACGCCACTCACCTACTACTTCAACAAAGTAGACACGACTGCTCCCAATCCCATGATGGTTGCAATGAACCTCATGGGCTACGAGGCCATGACCGTGGGGAACCATGAATTCAATTACGGCCTTGGCGTGCTCGACAAGGTGCGTGCTCAGGCCAATTTCCCCTGGCTCTCGGCCAACATCTACAAGGCGGACGGCACCAACTACTTCACGCCGTACATTGTCAAGACGATTGCAGGCGTCAAGATTGGCGTCCTGGGCCTGACAACCAAGAACATTCCCAACTGGGAAGTCCCGGAGCATCTTGGCGGCCTTGTGTTCAAGGACACGGTGGACGAGGCTCAGAAGTGGGTGAAGGTTCTCAGGGATACGGAGAAGGTGGATCTCGTCGTCCTGCTTGCTCACGAAGGATTTGAGAGAGACATCGACACTGGAAAGGATCTTGGAACCTCGATCGAGAACCAGTGCTACGCAATTGCGACGACCGTTCCGGGCATCGATGTGTTGCTGACCGGGCATACCCATCTCTCGATTCCGGGCAAGATGCTGAATGGTGTCCTCTGCATGCAGCCCAAGAACGCGGGCGTTGAGATCTGCCGTGCCGATATCACGATGGAGCAGACTGCAACGGGCTGGAAGGTCGCCTCGAAGACTGGAACGAACATTCCAGTGACCTCGAGCACCGTCCCGGACCAGGCTATTCTCGATGCAACCAAGACTCAGCACGAAGCCGCCATGGCCTATATGACACAGCCCCTTGGGCAGGCAAGCGGAGACTTTCCCGGCACCAATTCGCGAACCCAGGATACTGCCATCATGGACCTGATCCAGAAAGTCCAAATGAAGTACGCCAATACGGACCTGTCCCTCGCGGCCATGCTACCGGGCGTCGCTCCCAGCTTCAGCAAGGGCCCGCTGACGGTACGCGACATGTATTCGTTATATATCTACGAAAACACGCTCTTTGCCATCAAGGTAACTGGCCAGCAGATCAAGGACGAGCTGGAGTGGTCAGCTAAGTACTTCAACACGTATGACTACAGCAAGACCGCTACCAGTCTTGTGAACTCCAGCGTAGCGGGCTACAACTACGACATGCTGGAAGGCGCAGACTATGTGATTGATATTACGAAGCCGGTTGGACAGCGAATCAGCGGACTGACGTATCATGGCCAGCCCATGGACATGAAGGCTACCTACACGCTGGCGCTGAACAATTATCGGGCGGGCGGCGGCGGTTTCCTCGGCTTCAAAGGCGCGCCTATTGTCTATCAGTCCAGCGACGAGATTCGCAATCTCATGATCCAGTACGTCAAGGACATGGGAACGATCGAGCCAACGACGGACAACAACTGGCACCTTGTGCCAGACTATCTTGCATCTCCATACCGTCCTGCCATCGATACACTGAACAGGAATGGGGCACTCAGCGAGTTTGCGTCAAGTACGTTTGCTCCGGATAGGACGGCTTCACGCGGCGATCTGGCTGCGCTCATCACCGGCTCCTACGTGGCCGCAAACAGCCGCAATCATGGAAGTTCGTTTGCTGATGTACCGGGAGACAGCTGGTATGCAAGGTCCATTGGGACCGTCCAGGCGCTCAAGCTCATGAGTGGCACCTCGCCAAGGACGTTCGCGCCCGATGCTCCGGTCACGACAGAACAGGCAGTCACTGCCCTCATGAAGGCGAGTGGATATGGCTACGAGGCTTCCAAGTATGATCTGTGCGCACAGCCTCTGGACAAGGTCCCCAATCTCTTCCGCAATGCCGATGGGACGTGGAACTGGGATGCCCTGGCAGCAGACACGAAGAAGAATGGTGG
>JBNAWM010000007.1:14715-28952 GCA_049699855.1 Candidatus Cryosericum sp. | reverse complement strand
ATGGGGATAGCGGGCGCTGCTCTTGCGACTGTCCTGTGTCAGGTGCTCTCTGCCGCCATCTCCCTGTGGATTCTCACAACCGGCAGGCGAAAGCTGAGGGTGACTGGCCATGATCTGCGTCCTGAGGCTGTGTGGGTCAAGCGCATCTTGCGCATCGGTTTGCCCGCGTCTATTGGTGCCTCTGGAACATCCTTCGGGTTCATTGTGCTCACAGGAATCATCGGACGTGTTCCAAACGCGACCGTGGCGCTGTCAGCATATGGCATTGGGGACAGGATGTTCAGCATCACTTCATTGATAAACGACGGAGCTGGCATAGGGATTGCTACGATGGTTGGGCAGGCGCTGGGAGCCGGGATGAGGGAACGGGCGGCCGCCGTCGTGCGAGAGGGAACGATGACGGTGGTGGGCCTCATGGTTGTCGCAAGCGTCTTTCTTCGACTCATCACGCCGCTGGTCTTCAAGGCTTTCATTCCAAGTCATCCGGAAATCATCGCCGAGGGCGTCCTCTTCATGTCCCTCTTTCTGTGGGCCAATCCATTTTTCGGATTGATGATGGGAGTCCAGTCGGCATTTCAGGGGTCTGGACACAATGTTCCCAACATGATTCTGGATCTTGTCAGGCTGTGGGGGTTGCGCGTTCCGATGGCATGGCTGTTTGGCATAGGTCTGAAGCTTGGTTCGCGCGGCGTCTGGATTGGCATGACCATCAGCAACATCATTGCAGGTCTTCTGTCGCTCGTTCTGGTGTTTGCCTTCGATTGGCGCAAGAGCGTGATCGGGCGCCTTCCTCTGTCTGAGCCACTGCTCATGGGAGAGGAAGCCGTGTCGCCGGTCGAGAACATCGAGGTCGGCGACCGCTGATCGGTCGCCCTGTGGACGAGGGATATCGGATGCTTGACATCACAGGGCAAAACCTCTAGCATACTGGAGCTGGAAATACGATACCTTGCCCCGGGAGGCGCTTGTGTTTTACCTTAGCAACATTCTTGGCATGCGCGTTCTGGATCGGAAACAGGTCGTCGTTGGATCCATAGCAGATCTTGAAGTTGCTCTTGGCGAAAAGTTTCCGGCTGTCATGGCCGTTCTGGTAAGAACTCAGAGGGGATTGACGCGCGTCGTCTGGCACAATGTGCGTGGACTGGGAGTCACGGAGTGTACGCTCAAACTTGCAGGCAGTGAACTTCAGCCGACTGCGAAGCTGGAAAGCACATCCATGCTGCTGCTCAACCACGTCCTTGACAAGCAGATTGTTGATATCCATGGCGCCAAAGTCGTGCGCGTGAACGACATCGAACTGGCAGAGAGCCATGGGCAGTTGCGTGTCATAGCCGCGGACGCCGGATTTCGGAGCTTCATGCGGAGAGCCGGTTTGTCCTGGGTCATTTTCCTAATGGAGGCAGCCCGGCATCACAAGATTGCCGAGAATTCGATTCCGTGGAGCTTCGTCGAGCCCCTTGGACGCGACGTGCACAGCGTCCAGGTCAGGGCAACGTGGCAGGAGCTCTCCAAGCTCCATCCTTCTGATCTGGCTGATGTCGTCGACGATCTTGACTTCAACGAGCGCGATGCTCTCTTCAAGGCTTTGAATGACGAGCAGGCAGCCAATACGCTCGCCGAGCTGGAAGATGACAGGGTGAAGGTTACCATCCTTGAACGCCTGGGCGTCGCGCGGGCAGCAGACATTCTTGAGGAGATGGATCCGGATGACGCTGCCGATATCCTGCAGGATACGCGTGCCGAGACTCAGGAGGCAATGCTGCAGGAGATGGAACCGGAGGAGCGTGCAGACGTCCGCGAACTGCTTGCATATGACGAGGACACCGCGGGCGGCCTCATGACAAATGACTATCTCGAAATCCGCCAGGAAATGACTGCGGAGCAGGTCATCGAACTCCTCCGCAGGGAGGCTCCCGATACGGAGACGATCTACTATCTCTACGTTACGGACGATGACGGACACCTGGCAGGCATCCTCTCACTGCGGGCGTTGATTGTTGCACAGCCGGGGACGATCGTCTCGGATCTCATGCAGAAACGTACTGTATCGGTCTTCGTAGACGACTCCAAGGACAAGGTGGCCGAGATCATCGACAAGTACAGCTATCTCGCTCTGCCCGTGGTCGATCACGATGGGATTCTGCAGGGCATCGTGACCGTCGACGATGTGCTCGACCAGGCCATGGAGTAACCGGGCGGATGCCACGCATGAGAGCACGTCTTAGAGGCAGATTGCGTCACTTTGCACTCACCCTGCCAGTCATGCTCGCAGTTCTCGGTCCTGGAATCATAACGGGCAACGTCGACAATGATGCAGGTGGCATTACAACCTACAGCGTCATTGGGGCGAGGTTTGGCTACTCGATGCTTTGGATACTCCTGCTCATCACCTTCACCCTGGCCATGATTCAGGAGATGAGTGCGCGCATGGGCGTCGTCACGGGCAAAGGCCTGGCGGATCTCATTCGCGAACGATTTGGTATCCGGCTCACCATGATTGTCATGATTCTGCTGGTGTTCACGAACCTGACCAATACCATGGGCGAATTTGCAGGAGTGGCAGGAGCCAGCCCGATTCTGGGCTTGAACCGATTCGTCGCAATCCCTGCGGTTGCCTTCCTCGTCTGGTTTCTCGTCGTGCGAGGATCATACAAGGGAGTGGAAAAGGTCCTGCTCCTGTTCTGCGTCCTCTATCTGACCTATGTCGCCAGTGCGTTCATGGCTCATCCAAACTGGAGCGTTGTTGGCAAGGCGGCGGTTGTGCCGAGTTTCCAGATGAATCCCGAGTTCATTTCGCTGTTCATCGCGACCATTGGGACAACCATCGCGCCATGGATGCAGTTTTACCAGCAGTCTTCTGTTGCCGAAAAGGCGATCGATGTACGCAACTACAAGTATGAGGCCCTGGACACCTACATCGGCAGTTTCCTCACCAACTTTGTTTCCTTTTTCATAGTTGTTGCATGCGCAAGCACGCTGTTTGTTGCAGGCGTCCGAGTTAATACTGCCGCAGAAGCAGCCGGTGCGCTGGCTCCACTGGCGGGGAAGTACGCGTCCGTGCTGTTTGCCATTGGCTTGTTGAATGCATCCATCATGGCTGCGGGTGTCCTGCCCCTCTCGACGGCATATTCCGTCGCTGAAGCATTTGGCTGGGAGTCGGGTGTGGGGAAGTCATTTCGAGAGGCTCCTCTCTTCTATGGCCTCTACACGGCTCTCATTGTCCTGGGTGCAGGGATCATCATGTTTGTACCCGAGAACAAGCTCGTTGGGGTCATGCTGTTTTCGCAGGCGGCAAACGGCGTCCTTCTGCCGCTGATCCTGGTTCTCATGCTGAAGCTGGTCAACGACAAGTCGTTGATGGGAGAATACGTCAACAGCCGTGGTAAGAATATCGCGGTATGGGCACAGGCGATCGTCATGATTATCCTGGCCGGCACCCTCACGGTTCAGACCCTGCTACAGATGGTGAAGCATTAGTTGTTCATGATTTGCTGGCAGAACGGCTAGACTGTATGCACCTAATACTTCGGTTCGCGAAAGGAAGACATCGATTGAACATTCGAAAACGGCTGCCTGCTCTTGAATCCAAAGACTACCGTCTCTGGTTTGTGGGACAGAGTATCTCCCTCATTGGCACCTGGCTTCAAAACACGGGTCAGGCCTGGCTGGTCCTGAAACTTACCAATTCGCCGTTCAAGCTTGGTCTGCTGACCAGCATCCAGTTTCTTCCTTCCTTGATTCTTTCGGTATTCATTGGGCCAGTCATTGACCGATTTCCCAAGCGTTCCATCCTGTTGTTCACGCAGATCATGTATGCACTGGCCGCCGCCGCTCTGGCTGTCGTAGCGTTTGGAGGCCATGCCCAGTACTGGCAGGTTCTCCTCATCTCTGCTCTCACGGGTGTCATCAGTGCCGTCGACTGGCCAACGAGGCAGGCATTTGTCTCCGAACAGGTAAGTGACAAGTCAGCGGTTGTCAACGCGCTGGCACTGAATAGCACGATTTTCAACATTGCTCGTGTCGTTGGTCCAGGCATCGGCGGCATCCTGATCGCGGCCGTAGGAATTCCCTGGACCTTTGCCCTGAACTCGGTCAGCTTCATTGCCGTCATCATAAGCCTGCTGTTCATGCAGGCGGGCCGCAAGCCAAGCAAGAGCGGCAAGGGGAACTATGCACAGGAGGTACGGGAGGGGGTCCAGTACATAGCAAAGAATCAGGTGATCATGAGTCTTCTCATCATCGCTGGCGTCATCAGTCTCTTCCTTCTCAACTTCAACATTCTCATTCCAAGCTTTGCAAAACTGACCCTGGGCCTGCGAGCTGATGGATATGGCGGGCTGATGTCAGCGATGGGAGTGGGGGCATTGGCTGCGGGAGTGTTGATGTCCCTTGGCGGCTCACGATTGGAACCCACGCCTGCCTACATCTACTGGTCGGGTTTCATTCTCGCTGTCGCAATGATTTTGGTCGGGCTGCAGCGGAATTTCTATTTGACGGGACTCCTCCTGATTTTCTGTGGATTTGGCATGGCAGCTCTGTCGACGCTGAGCAATACCGCCCTGCAGATGCAGTCGCCCGATCACATGCGGGGGCGGGTTATGGCTGCCTACAATCTGGTGTTTGTAGGTTCAACCCCTATCGGCGCACTTTACGCAGGCCAGATCTCTGATGTGCTCGGTGCCAGCATGGGTTTCCTCGTCAGCGGAGTCATTGGTGTTGTCTTCCTGGGAGTGATGCTCATCTTTGTCACGCCCCGCACGTTCCATGGACTGAAAACGTTCGCTACCCCCGGCGTTCCGGCGTCAGGCAGGCTTCAAGCGGAGGCGTCTGCGGTGCTGCCGGAGGAAGAACTGCCAGGAGTCATGAGAGACTGATACACGCGCGTGGCCAGCTCCTGAAGCGTGTACGGCTTGGGGATAAACCCCACAAAGCCTGATGTCTCAAGGGTAGTGTCGGTGGCGTCGTAGCCAGACATCAATATCGCCAGGACCTCGGGATTGACCTCGCGAAGTCTGTCAAAGAGCTCCTTGCCGTTCATATGCGGCATCATCATGTCGACCAGGACCAAGTCGATTGAGCGCCACGATTCCTTGTAGATGGCCACTGCATCCAGCGGGTTGCTGGTGTCGATGACGTTGTATCCCAGGCTCGAAAGCACCCTCACTGCTACGCTGCGCACCACTTCTTCGTCATCGACAATGAGAACGGTTTCTCCGCGGGCAGAACGGGGAAGTGATCCCGAGATGGACGTTTGGCGAGCTTTCTGCTGGGCTTCAGCGCGGGGTATGGCCGGGAGGTACACGGTGAAGGTGGTTCCCTTGCCAGGTTCCGATTTCACGGCAATCGTTCCCTTTTGCTCATGGACCACACGCCAGACAATCGAGAGGCCCAATCCTGTCCCGTCCGGCTTGGTGGTGAAGAACGGCTCAAACAGATGGTCACGGGCGTCGGCGGTCAACCCGCATCCGCTGTCCGTGACACTGATCTCCACATAAGCGCCATCTGTAAGCGCAGGAATGGCGTGGCTCACACAGAAGGATTGGTCGACATTCACATTATGAGCATCGATCGTCAACGTTCCCCCTTTTGGCTTCATGGCATCACGGGCGTTGATGATGAGATTGAGGAAGACCTCCTCCAACTGAGTCTGATCGCCAGCAACATAGGCAAGGTCCGGCGCAATGTTCTGTGCCAGAACCGTGCGCTGGTCAAATCCAGGCATGGCAATTGCCAGAGTGTCCGTCACGACGGCCCCGATGTCGACATTGGTGACAGTTGAAGTCTCCTTTCGGGTAAAGGAGAGCAGACGACGTGTTAGACTTGCGGCCCGGCGCGCCGCAAGCTCAATCGTACTGAGTCCGTCGTACAGATCCGTGCCTTCGGCTGCGTCCACCTTGAGCAGAGATGCGTGTCCCATGATGCCACCCATGATATTGTTGAAATCATGGGCGATTCCACCCGCAAGCCTGCCGACCGCTTCCATCTTCTGTGATTGCAGGAGTTCGCGTTCCAGCTGCTGCGAGCGTTCCTCCATCAATCTGCGGTCGGTGACGTCGCGGAAGATGACCTGCAGAACGGATGGCCCAGCCGAGGCAATCGATTTGACCGAAGCTTCACAGATCACCTGCTGACCATCGCTCCTGACAAGCACCCAGTCGAATCGTTGAACCTGGCCAGCGACAGCCCCGGCTTCTTTCTCCTGCAGTACTTGTGCCGAGGGTCGACCACCGGGCTGGACAACGGGACTGAGATCAAGGACGGCCTTTCCGACGAGTTCTTCACGTGTCAAGCCCAGCACGCGCGCTGTAGAACGGTTGGCGAGCATGATCTTGCCTTCCGTCATGATGAGGGTTGGATCCGGCGCTTCGTCGAAGAGGGCATGATACTGCTCGTATGCCGTCTGGACAGTCTGCTGTGCCCTGAGCTGTTCTCGCAGGTCGCGGGCGACGATCAAGACGCGTTTTACTGGTGTCTGTAGAGTGGACATCATGACTTCGACAGGAATGACTGTTCCATCCCGAGCGACGAATTGCCATCCCGTTGATGCACTGCTTTGGTCTTCGAGAGATCCAATCATCTTCGGTGTACTGCCGGCTGAGGAAACCATGAGAGATCCAAGGGGAGCACCAAGCAGTTCAGATTCCTTTCGGCCCAGCAGGGTGCAGAGGGCTTCGTTGACAGCCTCGATCTCCAGTCGTTCCTTGGTGTCTCTGACAAGCAATGCAGGTTCCGGCACAGCAGAAAAGAGCTGCTGATAGTAGGCGGCCCTGTCGCGGGCGGCACGCATGGCGCGCTCGCGCGAAACAAGGAGATACATGGCCAGCAGGACGATCGTGGTGCCGGCTATCCAGGGCAGCGCTGTTCTCAGCCAGTCAGCGCCTGTGTACAAAGAGATGGTGGAACCAAACCATTTTCTCTCCAACTGCGCCAGCATTCCATTGCGTTTCAGTTCGGCCAGGGTTGCATTGAATTTTGGCAGGAGAGGAAGCATATTTCGGGCTGCCGGATAGGCAACGGGCTGGGGGCCGGCAAGAAATGGAGCGAGGATGGTGCCCTTCTGGATGACGAGAGTTCCCAGGTAGTGAGCATTGATGAGGTACTGCGCATTGATATAGTCGTGAACGGCAGCGTCAGCACGGCCGCTGGCAACTGCTGCGATGACTTGTTCAGCCGAGACATAACGCTCGATCTCGATATGGCCGTACTGAGACCCTAGACCTGATACGTAGTCATCTGAAGTTGTCCCGGTCTTGACGGCGATCCGGTGCCCGCCAAGGTCGCCGGCTGAATGAATCGTGCTGTCGGCAGGCGTGACAAGGACCAGTCCAGAATTCATGTATGCAGTCGTGAAGGCAAAGCGGGAGGCGCGGTCGCTTGTCTTGAAGACTGATCCGATGCCCAGGTCGACTGCATTGCTCTGGATGCTCAACAGTTCAGCAGGAAAGGTCATCGTCTCGTAGCTGACACTCCACCCGTTGAGCGAAGCGATGAGGTTGACCAGATCGACATCAAAACCTGCCAGCTCACCGTCGCGCATGAACACGAAGGGCTCATAGATGTTTACGGCCACAACCAGATGAGCAGATGACTGCTCACTCGAGGCGGCACGACAGGTGAATGAGGGCAGTGCAACGAGGACAGCCGCAATGACAAACATGACCACCACGTACCGAGCGCATCGGAATCTGATGGCTCTTCTGGTGTCTGACCAGCGAGTATCTGCGGAGGTCATTCTTTCGAGCTCATGAACTCTTCTCATAGGCATATGATATCAGCGGGGCCCGTCTTGTAAAGCTGAAAGTTCGCTTGTGTAACGTCTCAACAGTCTGTTTGTCTGCTTCAGCGGCGTACGCGGTTCGAAGGGAAGGCAGGCGAAACCTGTCGGGAGAATCAGTCGTCTAAGATTTGCGTGTATACTATTTGTGTTGATGCTGGAGGTGAGAAATGCTCGACAGGATCAGAGTTCTATCGCGAAAAGCGGTGTGCGGTGCCATGGCGTTATTGGTCCTGTGCGCAGGAACATTGACTGCGCGTGCCCAGACCACGACCATTGTTCTTACGACTGGCAGCGCAAGGGCAGTCGTGAACGATCGTTCAGTGACCATGCTCATTCCCCCTGTGTTCGACCAAACCGCGCGTCAGACATTGATCCCCATCGGGTTTGTCGCCAGGCAGTTGGGCTATACCATCCAGTACATGCCTCAGAGCGGAATACTGTCCTTGTCCAGCAAGGATCACCTGGTATGTGTGACGCCGGGTTGTGGTGAAGCGACACTGGATGGCCAGGCGATACCACTTCTGGTCATTCCACGGAGTCTGCTTGGTCAAGTGCTGGTTGCCGCCGCCGACGTTCCACTCCTGCTGCCCGTGCAGTACTCCCATGGATCAACGGATGGTTCGCTGACGTTCACGATGTCGGTTGCCGATCCTATTGTCGAAGGACCAGTTGATGAAGGGGCGGTTACGTTTGAGACTCGCAGAGAGCAGGTGTTCGGGCTGGCTGCAGATTTTGACATTGTGCGTATTGATCTGACGGGAAAGGGCATTCATGTAGTGACCTGTCAATCGGTTGGTGGCGTGGGAACCGCCCGATATCCCTCTGCATATGTGGACAGTCTGAAGCCGCTGGCGCTGATGAACGCGACACCCTTCAATGTGTCGAGTTACATCATGAGTGGATCTGTTCAGGACCAAGGCATGCCCGTCTACTACTCAGGCACCTATATTTCGACGATAGGTATTGATCCAGATAACACGCCATTTTATGCTGAAGGCACAGCTCATGCTGTTGTGAAGCTGGACACGGAGAGGGACGTTCCAGTGACGCGCATTAACCAGTTACCGGCAGAGGCCTCGTCGCAATCAGTTGCGCTGTATTCCAATTACTACAATGGCGGTCTGTCTGTCGCAGCAAGCGAGGTGCTCGCAGTGGTTCAGGATGGAAAGATCCTCCGGCGCATCTCCGCCGGATACTTCACGCCCCGTAAGCTTGCTGCTGGGCAGATAGCGCTGTACGCTCGAAACTCTGCCATCGTTGCAGCAATGAAAGCGTCGGTCGGAGCAGAACTCCGTTCGTATGTGGGTACACGTGACTGCACTGGTTCTACGTTTGTCCAGTGCGGCCCTGTCGTCGTGCGCGCGGGGAAGCCCTGCATGGATTACCGAACCTATAAGGACATCAGCCGCACATCCAAGCTTGGATCCCGCGCATTCATTGGCATTGATGAACAAAAGCACCTGTACTTCATCGTGACACCAGCAAAGGTGCGCCTGCAATTTGGGGATGTCAGCCTGGCACTTTCTCGGCTCGGGCTGTTCACCGACGTGCTGACGCTCGACGGAGGAAGTTCAACTACCCTGTACTATAAGGGGCAGTACATTATGAAGGGGACTCGTGCATTGACCAATGTGCTGTGTGTTCCTTCGAGCTGAACTGCGGCGCATTTGAACGGCGAACAGGCGGTGACGGACCTGAAGATGCTTGGGGTGTTTGACCTGGATCGGACATTGCTGGATGACACGTCATCGATTTCGGCAGACCTGGAGTCGCGGCTCTCCAAAGCCATGGTTCCGGGGCTGGCATGCACGATCGCGTCGGGGCGTGACTTCGAACACATCGCTCCCTATGTGGAACAGCTGGGCTGGAAGTCGTTGCCCGTCATCGCCGAGCAAGGAGCCGTCATTGTGGATCCGGCAGACGGCAATGTCCTTTCAGAGCGCCTTATTTCGCCTGAGATTGTGGCTGCCGTCCTGCGCAGACTTCAGACAGTGAAAGTGCCGATTACGGTGATTCTCTACGGTCGGAATCCTCCAAGACTGTTTCGAAATGCAGCAAGGGCTGCTTCAGGGGACAACGGGGCATCGAGTCGTCAGGACGATGCACTGCCAGAGATACCACAGTACGCCGAGTCTGTCGCCCGAGACCTGCGCAAGATCTCGGTCAAGTGCAGTCCTGAGGACTGTGATGTTGTCCGGGAGCAGCTCTCGATGTGGTTCGGGTCTGAGGCCAGCATTGTCAAGGCAGATGTGAACTTCATCAACATCATGGCCGCCGGCGTCAGCAAGGGCATGGGTCTGCAGTGGTTGATGGATCATATCGGGGTGGTGCCGGAGAATGTCATGGCAGTCGGCGATTGCGAGGCAGACCGCAGCATGTTTGCGGTCGCGGGCGTCTCGGTTGCTGTCGCCAATGCAGATGCGACGACTCTCTCAATGGCCCGGTACGTAGTGCCGTCCAACAATCAGCAGGGGGCTGCAGTGGCCCTCGAGAAGTTCGCGCACGGCGAATTTGGCAGACCAGATCCTCACCGGCAGTGAATCGCCAGGCTGATTGTTGAGGTTGGCGCGCCGGCATTCACAGGTGTGACTTGACATGCTCATCGCCTCCTGTACAGTTAGGGCGCTTGCCTGGGCAAGCATCGATATCCAAGGAGGTGACTCATGAACGAAGACAGCATGATGCGAAAAATGGAGCGCCCCGCCCAGAAGAATCGTCGGACACGAAGCAGGCCAGCAAAGATCCGACACCTTCAGAAACAGCAGAAACTGTGGATGGCGTCCAAAATGGAATGGCGCAAGCCCCAGAGAAGATCCGGGCTTGCGCCATTGCTACAGGTGGGCGGCTGATCTGCTCCCCTTGAGCGAGCTGGAAAGGTCACTGCCGTCTGACATCTCCAACAGTCCACTTACCAGCTGATTCTGTACTCGTCCCCATCAAGACGCGTAACTACTGCCTGGCCGGCCAGCTGCCGGGCTGTGACCATCGCATTCGCGAGACAGATGCCCAGGTCAGGATACAGGCTGACCTTGCCTTTGATGACAACCTCTTGGTCTGATCGTACCTCGAAGCTCCACGGCTGGCGGTTCATGGCGGACGGAGCTAGCCGCGCTGATGCCAGGACGGTACGAACCAATGGTGATGTGCCTTCGGGAATGCCACCCGTGACCAGTTGCTCCAAGGGCCTGCGCGTGCCTCCCCGGGCCAGTGCTTCCACAACTGCCGAGCGCAGACCAGGCGCAGCGGGCCTGCCGACCGTTATCGAGCATGGACTGCCAGGCATGCGAAATTGATAGTACCAGCACGTTCCCCAGCCGTCTGCAAGCAGTGCGAGAACAATCTGCTGGCCCTGATATCCATACTCAGCGAGCTCGTCTGGAGAAGTTCCGGATTCGGCGTACAGGACCGCACTGCATCCCATGATTGACTTGTCGGCCAGCTTCCAGTCCATCAGATTGGTCGTGGAGAGCGGCACAGCCGATGCGATAGCCACAGCGATGCTCTGTCTGTCCTCCTGCGTCAAGGGGTGTGGTTCATAACTGCGCGTCGAATGGCGGCTGCGCACTAGGCTGATATAGTTCAGCTGTGCATATGTCCTGCGAATATCAGACTTCATTGTTGCGAATCAGGTCTCTCACAGCATCGATATCTTCAATGAACATGCGGTCGCCCTGCATGGGCGGAACCAAATCCTTGAGCTTCGCAAATGCCCTACCGGTCGCTGCGCCCAGCTGGTTCTCGCCGCCACGGATCCTGACCGCCTGGAAAGCAGCCAGGAGTTCGATAGCGACCACCGTCAACACGTTGTCAGCAATGGAGCGGGCCTTGCGTGCAGCAATGGTGCCCATGCTGACATGATCCTCCTGGTCGGCAGAGACGGGAATGCTGTCCACCGAGGCGGGGTGTGCCAGCACCTTGTTCTCAGAGACCAACGCAGCCTGCGTGTACTGGGCGATCATCAGCCCCGAGTTGACGCCAGCGTCGTGCGTCAGGAATGCAGGCAGGCCGCGACTGAGGGCGGGGTTCAGCAAGCGGTTCGTGCGCCGTTCACTGATACTGGCCAACTCTGACAGAGCAATCCCAAGGTAGTCCATGGCCAGGCCTATGGGTTCACCATGAAAGTTCCCTCCTGAGAGAACGTCTCCGTCTGCAGGAAACAGGAGGGGGTTGTCGGTCACAGCATTGAGTTCGTTGAGCAGGACGTTCTCCACAAAATCGATGGTGTCCGACACCGCGCCATGGACTTGTGGCATGCAACGGATGCTATAGGCATCCTGAACGTCATCACAGGTGCCGACAAGTCTGCTGCCTGCGACATAGCTCAGGATCTCCTTGGCAACCGCCCCCTGTCCTGCGTGACGGCGCAGGTCATGGATGCGTTCGTCAAAAGGCTCGAGATGGGCATGCAGGGCTTCCATGGTCATCGCCGCTGCAAGGTTGGCTGCATGGAGGAGCGTGCGCGCATCGGCAAAGACAAGAGCGGCTACACCAGTCATGACCGCCGTTCCATTGATCAGCGCAAGGCCCTCTTTTGCCTCCAGGACAACCGGCTTTGCTCCGATGGCATCAAGGATGTCCACGCCATGGAGCATCTCTCCATGTACCTTGGCCGTGCCTTTGCCAATCAACACCAAAGCCAGCGCAGCAAGAGGAGCAAGGTCTCCTGAGGCGCCAAGGGATCCCTGCGAGGGAATCATCGGGTAGACATGGTGGTTGAGCAAGGTGAGCAACAGCTGCTCAACCTCCAGTCGAACGCCAGAGTGTCCACTGGCTAGCGTGTTGGCTCGCACCAGCATTGTGGCCCGAGCCTCATCCTCGCCGAAGCACCTGCCGACGCCCACCGCGTGTGACATGATCAGGTTCTCCTGCAGCTTTGCCAGGTCCTGGGTTCCGATGTGTGCATTGCAGAGTGAGCCAAAACCGGTGTTGATGCCATAGACTGGCACCTGGTCGTGTACGATCTTCTGAACAAAAGAGGAGGCGACCTTGATCTGTTCCACAGATTCTTCGCTGAGTTCGACGAGAGCATTCTGCCGAGCAACGCGGACGACTTCGCTGGAGGTCAGGCTGGAACCGGTAAGACGTATATTCATCTATTCATCTCCTGTATCGTTGTTGAAAGCTGAGTGAGTGAGTCAATGACGATCGTGCCGGAAGGCATTCGCTCCCGACGCCCGAAGAGGATCGCTTGCAGGCCAGCAGCCCGCGCGCCCTCATAATCCATGCGGTAGGAGTCTCCCACATGGACAATCTCTTCAGGCTTCAGTTCATTGGTGTCGACAAGCAGCTGCCAGATGCCTTCGTCCGGCTTCATGTACAGGACTTCGTCCGAGAAGATGAAGTGGCTGAACTGCCGGCGGATGTCAAATGTATCGAGTACCTTCAACAGCACACGACCGGGAGTCTTGCCGGTGTTGGAAGTCAGCGACAGAGGATAGTCCTGTGCCAGGCGGGCAAGCAGCCTTGGTGCGTCTTGTTCGATCAGCGAGGGCATGAGTTCAAGAATTGCGGACTCGTACCCTGGCAGGATGGCTGCTACAATCTCTGGTGAGGGATACACGCTGGCCTGCGTCAGCACAAAGGAGACCTGGTTAGAAGTGGTGAGCGTCCAGTCACGCATTTCGCGGACGTCTCTGCGCAGAACGTCGATGCGGCGAAGGCTCTCATACAATCCATCGACCGAAACGCTCACGTGTTGTCGGGCAAGCACCTCGCCAATGGCCTGAGCCCTGATGCGATCGCGCAGAGCCTCATCTTCATCATTATCTTGAATCAGTGTCTTCCACAAATCCAGACTTATTGCGCGTATCATGTGTCTCCTTTTGACTTCGACATTTAGTATATGGCAAAGAGAGCAGGTTGTCACCTCTTGTGGACGCCCGTTGACACGCGCCGCTTCCTCCTATACTGGAAGATGCCAATGCAGGAGACGACCGGTTTGGAGAACTGAGCCGATTGTCTGGCACGAGAAGTGCGGTCCGCCCTCAGAAGCGGATGCAACCGGTGGCCGGGTGGAAGTCGTGACGACTTACCGCAGGTGGCCGGATCAAAAACTCAAGGACGTGGAGGAATCACATGGTTGGACGAAGGTTGCAGGAACAGAAACGAATCAAGGAATATGCCTGGTACGCGGCAGGCGGCAGGATGGCACGTGCTCGGGCTTTTGTCGCCGGCGCGCTTGCTCTTATGATGATGGTGGTGTTGCTTGTAGCCGTTCCCATTGGGCAGGTCGATGGTGCCACGCAAGCGGTGGCGATGCGGCGTATTGCGATCGATGTGCGTGCGGGCCAGGCCAGCTTTGCTGTAACCGTTGATTCCAGGCGGAGTACCGGTACCTTCCCCAAAGGTTTCACTGCCCTTCAAGTTGGCACTCACGTCGCATTCCCGATGCGGGCAGTCCTTGAAGCAGCCGGGGGCGTGGTACGATTCGAGCCATCCGGCAAGACCGTCTACTTTGCGC
>JBNAWM010000007.1:0-14615 GCA_049699855.1 Candidatus Cryosericum sp. | reverse complement strand
GCAGCCGGGGGCGTGGTACGATTCGAGCCATCCGGCAAGACCGTCTACTTTGCGCTTGGCCCCGTGGCCGGTGCATATGAACTTGGTTCCGGAACCCTCATCGACAGCACGTATGCATCATCAGTGCGAGGTGACCTGTTCCGCACTGCAGGCAGAACCGGAACGCTGTACTTCTCGGATGATGTCCTTGGCGACTACGTCAGGGCAGCTGGCGGCACGCTGACGGTCTCCACCCGAAGCGGGCTGACCTCCATTGTCCTTCAGATCCCATCTACGATGCAGGATGTCCTTGGGTATCAGCATGATACCTTTCCTGCCAAGGCCGGGCACATGCGCATCGTAACCTTGGCCCCCAACCTTGCAGAGAACTGTTTCGCGCTCGGTCAGGGCAGCAATATCATTGCTACCTCCGAGTACACCGACTACCCGGAGCAGGCGACGAAGATCCCCACGGTTGGCGCTTTTACGAATCCTTCGCTGGAGAAACTCTTGGTCCTTTCACCTGACGTGATCCTGGTGACGAATGGCACTCCCCTCTCGGTGGTGGAGCAGCTCCGGAAGATGGGCCGCAATGTGTATGCTGATGACCCCAAGACTCTCACTGGCATCGTGGAGGCAATCCGGTCAGAGGCGGTGGTGCTGGGCGTGGCAGACCGCGGCTTCGAAGTGGCACTCTCCATGCACCGATCGATCGAGAAGGTCGCCACAGCAGCAAAGAAACTGCCCCGCAAGCCACCGGTCTACGTGGAGATCTGGAACAGCCCCCTCATGAGCGCGGGCAAAGGCACGTTCCTGTCAGATCTCATTGCGGTCGCAGGTGGAACAAATATCGGCGATGACACCAACACTGCCTGGCCAGTCTTGTCAGAAGAGTTTGTCATCAGCCGTAACCCGGAGATCATCATTGTTGCCTCCGGCATGGGAGCGGGCGACGTTACTGGACGGACAGCGTTCGCAACGGTAACCGCTGTCAAGAAGGGACAGGTGTATGAGATTCCCGGCGATTACATCTTCCGCCCATCGCCTCGCATCATCCAGGGGCTGAACTTGATCGCAGGATATGTTCAGCGCGCTGCCCAGCCCTGACCTGAAGACTGGGCGACAGAATGCGGCTGTGCTGACAAGCACAGCCGCACTGCTGGTTCTTCTTGCTTCTGCCAGTGTTTTCTTTGGCAGTGCAGGGCTGACGCCGAGGCAGGTGGTGCACGGAATGAGCCTTCTGATGAGTGGGTCTTCCGTGCAGACGCCGGAAGCGCAGATTGTCCAGCTTAGGCTGCTGCGCGTTGGACTGGGTGTTCTGGTCGGGGGGTCCCTTGGGCTCTCTGGCTTTCTGATGCAGACTGCTTTTCGCAATCCCCTTGCGGACAGCTACCTGCTGGGCGTCTCGGGTGGAGCTCAACTGGCGGTGACCATGGTGGCACTGCTTGGTCTTGCAGGGACCGTTGCCTCGGTGCCGATCATGATCCTGGCCCCTCTAGCCGGCGCACTTGCCGTTCTGGCGCTGTTGCTCATCATCAGCCGGCGCATTGGCCATGACCTCCTGGCCTTTCTTCTGTCGGGACTGGCTCTTTCCTATATGCTGAACGCACTGCAGTCAGTCCTGGTCTCGACGCGTCCTGACATTCTTTCCAACACAATCTTCTGGTCCTGGATGGGACTCAATCGCGCCTCACTGCCGGGCATCGTGGTGGTGGCTATCGGGCTGATCCTGGTCGTGCCGGCCGTCATGAGCCTGATGCGCCCCCTGCGCTCCTATCTGGTGGGTGATGACTTCGCCCAGAACCTGGGTGTCCGCGTGGAGGCCATCCGCTTTGCAATGCTGCTGATGAGCGTTGTCCTTGCTGCGACTGATGTCGCCGCCTCTGGTGTCGTGGGCTTCGCTGGGCTGTTCTCTCCCCACATGGCCCGCCTGCTTACGAGGCGCACTGACAGGACATTTGTGGTCCTCACCATGCTCATGGGGGCGAACATCGTGGTCGTGGGTGACGTGATCGCGCGCTCGGTGAGTGCATCGGAGATTCCTCTGAACACCGTCCTGTCCCTCTTTGGAGCCCCATTCCTGATCTGGCTGGCGATCAAGTCGAGGAGGGTGCTGTGAACGCCTCTCGGCTTGAGCTCGTGGACGCGGCCGTTGGTTATGCTCGGGGCGACCCCGTTCTCAGCGGGGTGACGATGACAGTTCTTTCTGGCGAGGTCGTTGCACTGGTCGGACGCAATGGGACGGGAAAATCAACGCTTCTGCGCACGATGCGTGGATTCCTTCCTGTTCTCGGTGGGCAGGTTCTGGTAGAGGGCTATCCACTGGGGTCCATGAATCAGCAGCGGCTGGCATCGACCATCGGGTTCCTCTCGCCCGCCCTGCCGCAGGCGCATATCACCGTCGATGAGGTCATCGAACTCAGCTCGATGGGACGTCTGCGGTCACTGCAACAATTCGAAGCCTCTGATCACCCCGCTGTGTTCTCTGAGGTCAGCGGACTGGGCCAGCGCTTCCTGGATGAGATGTCTTCGGGGCAGCAGCGCAAAGTCATGCTGCTTGCCCTCGTGGCACAGTGGACAGACATCCTCCTCATGGATGAGCCCGAGCTTCACTTGGACCTGCCAAGCCTTCGCGAACTTCATGGCCTCGTCTCCTGGGCGACAGCAAGGCAGAAGTCGGTCGTGTTGTCCACGCACAATCTGGAGACTATCCGCCTGCTCCCCGACCGGCTGTACGTGGTGGCCGATGCCACGGTGCACGAGGCCCCCAGGACAGAGGAAACCATACAGGCGTTGCTTGGCGGGCGTTCCTAGAAAGCTGCTACAAAGAGCGAGGGCTGTGCCGGCTCCTGCCGTGTGCAGGTGATCGAAGCGAGGAAGCTGATCTGCATAGTGAGGGAGTTTGGCTATACTATGGTATGAACGCAGGAGAGTTCTGTCTTGCCGCTTGAGGAATTGTAGTGGCCAAAGCTCCTGAGTCCGTGCAGGCGCTTGTTAACGCAAAACTTGAGCGCTGCAAATCTGGAGGCGAATGATGGACAGAGTTGTCTACCTGGATAATGCGGCGACAACGCAGGTCGAGCCGCTTGTGTACGATGAAATGAAACCGTTTTTTACGGAACAGTTTGCCAATCCCATGACGTACATGCATTCGTCCATGGGTGATATGGCTCACACAGCCGTCGAGGATGCGCGGGAGCGCGTCGCGGGCCTCATCGACTGCCGTCCCGAGCAGGTTGTGTTTACGAGCGGCGGGACTGAGTCCGACAACTGGGCCCTGAAGGGAGCAGTCGAGCGGGCTTCGCGCGAAAAGCTGCATGGGCGTGGCCACCTGGTGACGACCGAGTTTGAACATCACGCGATCCTTCACAGCGCCCTGACTCTTCAGCGTCAGGGGTACGATGTGACGTTCGTAAAGGTCGGGAGGGATGGCATTGTAGATCCTGATGATGTCCGGCGGGCTATGCAACCTTCGACAGTGCTGGTATCGGTGATGCATGCAAACAATGAAATTGGAACCATCCAGCCGATTGCCGAGATTGCGCAGATCGCTCACGAACATGGTGCCCTTATGCATACGGATGCCGTCCAGACGACAGCGCACATTCCGGTGGCCGTGGACACCCTGGGCGTCGATTTTCTCAGTATCTCGGCACACAAATTTAATGGGCCGAAAGGTGTGGGCATCTTGTATGTGCGGGATGCGGCCACCCTGTATCCACTCATGGACGGGGGTGGACAGGAGTGGGGGTTGCGTGGCTCTACCCACAACGTGCCGGGCATCGTTGGTCTTGGCAAGGCTGCGCAATTGGGAAGGGAACGGCTGCCGGGTGAGCTCAAGCGTTTGACGGGATTGCGTGATATGCTGCTGGAACGACTTTACACGCGTATCGACGGGGTGACCGTCAATGGTGATATGAAGAAGCGGGTGCCACAGAACCTGAACATCCGCATCGATGGAATCGACAACGAGCCCCTGCTCCTCGCCATGAACGAGGCTGGCATCATCGCAGCGGGCGGGTCGGCGTGTAACGCGCTGGAGACAGTGCCGTCGCATGTACTGACGTCTATTGGCTGTGACCTGAAGGAAGCGAAGTCGTCGATACGCCTGTCGCTTGGGTATTTCACGACAGAGAAGGACATCGACTATGCCGCAGACGTCATTCCTGACCTTGTCAAGTTCCTGCGTTCGATGTCCTGAGGCACAATGGACAAGTACAGTCGGGCCACCATTCGAGAGTTCATGAGTCCCAGCAACATAGGGCACATTGAAGATCCCTCCGGGGTGGGGCATGTAGCAGACAACACAGATGCTGTGGAGCTGACCTTCTATATCAACGTTGATGCGGCTGGGCATATCACAGAGACCAAATACCGCATCGCCGGGTGCACAGCCCTCATTGCTACGCTCTCCGTTCTCAGCAGGGAGCTGATGGGCAAGACGGTCGACGAAGCTCTGACCATCGACATGCCATATCTGTCCGGATTGCTGGAAGGTCTTCCCGAGAGCAAGTGGCGTTGTGCCGGATATGCCATTCAGGCGCTGCACCTAGCGATTGAGGACTATCACAACAGGAAATCGTGAACGGCATGGTCATGACAGAGGTTGATGTGTATGCCTATCGGGGCACAATGAACCCATGACATATATGGCGATGTATACCTGTACCTGTGAAACGCAGCATACCGAGGGGCATCGCTAGTCGCATATCCACACACCGAACATGCGAAGCCTCCCGGAGATGGGAGGCTTTTTTGTTTGTTGCAAACGTGCAGAGAAGGAGAACAGATGACGATAACACTGATGCCGGTGAGTGCCCTGCGGCAACACGAGCAGATTCTGAACGAGAACCTGACGAGAATCCAGCACGATCTGGTGCGGGACGGCATGATCAAGGACCCCATCATCGTGGATCAGCGGACCATGGTGATTCTAGACGGCCATCACCGCTACAATGCTCTCAAGCGTATGGGATACAAATATGTGCCTGTCTATTTCGTCGACTACAGCAGTGACCACATTGCGGTCGCTGCCTGGAGAGCCGGAGAACATGTCACGAAGGCGGAGGTCATGCGAGCGGGCCTTACCGGGGACCTCATGCCTGCCAAGACCTCGCGCCACACCATGCCGGATATGCCCCATGGTGTCAACGTACCCCTGGCGCTCCTAAAGGAGAAATCACATGAGAACGAATTCCATCCTTGATTTGATTGGCAACACACCAATCGTCGAGCTTCAACACTTCAGCACAAATTCCAGGGTTCGGATCCTGGCGAAGCTGGAGGGCAGCAACCCAGGGGGATCAATCAAAGACCGCCCAGTCCTCAGCATGTTCAGGGACGCCGAGGAAAGAGGTGTGCTGAAGCCTGGCTCCCAGCTGCTGGAAGCCACCAGCGGGAACACCGGGATCGCCATGGCCATGATCGCAACTCTGCGTGGCTATAGGTTTCGAGCCGTGATGGCCGAGAGCGCGAGCATCGAGCGCCGGAAGGTCATGAAGATGTTCGGCACGGATATCGTCCTCACCGATGCTGCCGGCGGCACGAACCTGGCCATCAAAACGGTACAGCAGATGCTGGCGGAGGACCCGTCATGGGTCAACCTCAACCAGTTCGAGAACAGCGCCAACCCTCGTTCGCACGAAGAGACGACCGGCCCCGAGATCCTGCGGGACGTTCCGGAGCTGACGCACGTGGTGGCCGGCATGGGGACGGGCGGCACGTTGGCCGGACTGTCCGCCTTCATGCACCGGCAGGCGCCACACGTGAAGGTGGTCGGGGTCGAACCGATCGCTGGCAGCAAGATCCAGGGACTGCGCAACATGGCGGCCTACACCCCCGGTATCTTTAGCTTCGCTAGCCTGGATGTGACGCTGCGGATGACGGAAGACGCCCCCGCCTTTGACCTTGCACGTGAGCTCTACCGCAAGGAAGGCATCAATGCAGGCATCTCCTGCGGTGCGGCCCTGTGGGGAGCCATGGAGCTTGCTGGCACACTGGCACGTGGCGTGATCGTGGTCATCTTCCCCGACCGTGGCGACCGCTACGCCAGCACAGCGCTGTTTGAGTAGCGTTTCCACTGCTAAGCGAAAAGGGCCTCCGGCTGCTACGGAGGCCCTTTTGGTCCTGTTTGGGGAGGAGGTTGGCATGAAATCTGTTTCGCCACCTCTAGTACGTCGATGCTGTCCAGAACGTTCGCTCCCTTTCTTCACATTTCAGTCAATCGCGCGGCTTCCAGCTGTGGTTGACGGTATCCTCGATCAACTCCTCGTCGGGAATGAAGGGAATAGTGATATGGCCGAGTCCCGCGTAGTCCCTGTTGAATTCGGTGGCGGTCTCAATGGAGTGTTCATTTCTTGCCCATGATCTGCGCGCCACACCTCCCATCACGTCCCACAGCAGTGCAGATTTGATAATGGCATCTGTTTTCTGGCTGCCATCCAGAACCAGTCCAAAGCCGCCGTTGATGGCTTTGCCAATGCCGACGCCGCCTCCATTGTGCAGGGTCACCAGCGTCATGCCACGTGCGGCGTTACCCGCGAAGCACTGTGTGGCCATATCAGCCATGACATTGCTTCCGTCCTTGATATTGGCTGTTTCACGGAAGGGTGAGTCGGTGCCGCTCACGTCATGGTGGTCCCTGCCCAGCATGACGGGCCCGATTTCGCCGTTGCGTACCATCTCGTTGAACTTGAGAGCAATCTTCAACCTTCCCTCAGCGTCCTGATAGAGGATGCGGGCCTGGGTGCCGACGACAAGGTTGTTTTTCTCAGCATCGCGAATCCAGATGTAGTTGTCGCGGTCCTGTCCCCTCCTGTTGCTGTCGATGCACTCCATGGCCGCCTTGTCCGTCTTGATGAGGTCTTCTCGCTTGCCACTGAGGCATACCCACCTGAATGGGCCATAGCCATAGTCAAACAGCATTGGGCCCATGATGTCTTCCACGTAGGAGGGGAAGATGAATCCATCCTTCTCGTCCTTGCCATTGCGGGAGACTTCCTGGACCCCTGCGTCAAAGACAGCCTTCAGAAATGAGTTGCCGTAGTCAAAGAAATAGGTTCCGCGGTCGACCAGGGTTCTAATGAGTTCAAAGTGACGCCTCAGACTCTTGTCCACGAGCTTGCGGAAGCCTTCTCTGTCCTCGGCCAGCATGCGGGTTCTCTCCTCAAAGGTGAGGCCCTGCGGGCAGTATCCGCCGTCATATGCCGCATGGCAGGACGTCTGATCGGACAGGAGTTCGATGGGGACATTGTTCTTGACGGCATATTCGAGGAGATCCACGATGTTGCCGTGATAGGCGATGGAGATGGGCTCTTTTGTCCGGAGGTGCTCGCCCGCTGTTTTAAAGATCTCGTCCAGGTCTGAACTGACCTTGCTCACCCATCCCTGCAGGTGACGTGTCTCGATCCGTGATGCGTCCACCTCTGCGATGATCCCCACGCCTCCGGCTATTTCGACAGCCTTGGGCTGTGCTCCGCTCATGCCACCAAGGCCAGAGGAGACAAACAGGTGCCCGCGCAGATCCTGATCGTGCGGTATGCCAAGCTTGAGGCGCCCGGCGTTGAGCAGTGTGTTGAAGGTGCCATGAACAATGCCTTGGGGACCGATATACATCCAGCCACCCGCGGTCATCTGTCCATAATTGGCAACCCCCATTTCTTCGGCGACTTCCCAATCATCCTGATTGTCAAACATCCCGACCATCAGTGCATTGGTGGTGATGACGCGCGGGGCCTCTGGCTTGGATGGAAACAATCCTACCGGATGTCCTGACTCCATGACCAGCGTCTGATCCTCGGTCAGATTCTCCAGATACTTCTTGATGAGGCGGTATTGCATCCAGTTCTGGCACACACTGCCTGTCTCGCCATAGGTCACGAGTTCGTAGGGGTAGAGGGCAACGTTGAAGTCCAGATTGTTATCGATCATGACCTGCAAGGCTTTGCCCGCCAGGCATTTGCCCTTGTACTCGTCGACGGGTTTTCCATAGATCCTTCCTGAGGGTCTGAATCGGTAGCCATAGATCCTGCCGCGTGTCATGAGTTCCTGCAGGAACTCGGGCGCCAGTGCTTTGTGATATTGCTCAGGGATGTAGCGCAGGGCGTTCTTGAGCGCAATCTTCGTCTGCTCCTTGCTCAGGCGGAAATCTCTTGCCGGAGCCCGCCGAACGCCGTCCACAAATTCCGGCATCTCCGGTAACTCATCATCCAGCTTGATCGTCATTGCGTTTGATGCATCAATGTTGCTCATGGTTGACTTCCTCCTGGTTGTTTCTTGCTCCTTGATGCTGTCTTTGCCCGGGCACGCAACGGTGTCCTTTCCGGCAATAGTATAAGCAGATCTCATCGTGGCGTGTTCCAGCGCAGGCTGGTGTTACAGCGGGACGGGGTCTTCCAGAGATTCCTTGACGGGCGGTCTGCTGATGCCGCTGACCAGCCCAATGAAGATGAGCAGGCCACCGGCGAGCGTCGGGGCACTGACCTGCTCCCTCAGCACCAAGGCGCCCAGCAGTGTGCCCGCCAGTGGTTGAAAGAAGAACATGAGTGAGGAGGCAGAGATACTGGAGACCTGCTGGAGGCCCAGTGTCCACAGGAAGAAACCCAGAAATGTGGAGACGGTTCCGAGGTAGGCAATGGCGAGGCCAAGCAGAGGGTGTGCCTTGACGGTCTTGGAGACCTCCCCGGCGTGTGGGATGAAGAGTGGCAGGAGGATAAACAGTCCCAGTGCGTTGCTGATGCCGGTAGCGGCCAGTGAGGACTGGCGCGTGGTAATCAGCCGCAGAAACAGGGAATAGAGCGCCCATGTGACGGCAGCGCCCAGCAAGGCGACAACGCCTTCAAGCCACTGGATGCCGCTGGGGCCGGATGAACGCCGCAGTCCTTCCAGCGAGATCAGCGCCACCCCGGCGAGAGCGATGCTGATGGCAAGTATGTCACGCAGCCGGATGCGCTCGTGCAGAAAGAGCCCGGCCAGGACAACCATGGCGAGAGGCGTTGCGCACGTGACAATCGAGCCGATGTGCGCGCTTGTGAGCGACGTCCCAAGGAACTGAAGGGGAATGGACAGTACGTAGCCGGTGACGGCACTGCCCAAATACAACCACCATTCATGCCCATGCGGCATGTGTGGCCGCCGGATGAGAAAAAGGGCCAGGAACAGCACGGTCGAGCAGATGAACCTCATAATCACCAGGTCGAGAAATGAGATGCTGGCCAAGGCGTAACGGCTGACAACAAAGGTGCTGCCCCAGATGGTTGCGGCCGCGCCAAGGTTGAACAGTCCCCATGCGTGCCCATGTGAAGGCTTCATACGATGCCGCCAGCGGCGCTAGAACTCTATTCCTTTCTGGGCAGGCACACCCTTGTGGTAGTGGTGCTTGATCTCAATGACCTCGCTGACCATGTCCGCGGCCTCTACAAGATTAGCCGGAGCGCCACGCCCTGTGATGCAGACTGACATGAACGGAGGCCTGTGCGTCAGCAATTCCAGGACATCACTCTCGGGAATGAGCCCATAATCGATCGCGCAATTGAGCTCATCGAGGATGACCAGTTCATGCCGTTCTTCTAAAAATGCATTGCGGGCGACATTCATCCCCCTCTGTGCTTCTGTTTTGTCGAGCAGGTTGGCCTTCCCCTTTGTCACCCACTGGTGTGAACCAGTCTGGATGACTTCAAATCCGGGAAGCAGAGCCAGGGCACGCAGTTCAGAGGACGTCGGGTCACCTTTCATGAACTGGACCAGCAAAACGCGCTGTCCAGCGCCGATGGCTCTAAGACCAAGTCCCAGTGCCGCAGTCGTCTTTCCTTTGCCGTTGCCCGTGTAGATCATCACAAGACCATGCTGTTCCATCGTCGCCTCCAATTGCGGGGATGTTATCAATAGTATAGCGCTTACATCATTCGTGCGTATGAGTTTCTTTCAGGCCGTCATTCCTGCCCAGGTGCAAGTCCGTGCGCCAACTTACCTTTGACCTGGGGTAGCCTTTTTGTGTGTTCGTGGTATACCTTATGCGAACAGCGCGCTGTACGCTTGTGCTGGTTGAAGTGAGGTGACGAGAAGGGCATGGCAAAAGAGGCGACGGCAAGGATTAAGATTAATAAACTCCTGGAACAGGCGGGCTGGAGGCTGATTGATGATGACCGCGGCTCAGCCAACGTCGTCCTCGAAAACCACGTGAAGATGACCAGGTCCCTCCTCGATGCGTACGGAAACGACTTTGAGCAGGCCGTCAACGGGTTCGTCGACTTCCTGTTGCTGGACAGTCATGGGTTCCCGCTTGTTGTGCTAGAGGCGAAGTCCGAGACCAAGGACCCTCTGGTTGGCAAGGAGCAGGCGCGCAAGTACGCCAAGGCCCAGCATTGTCGCTTCATCATCTTGTCCAATGGCAACCTTCACTACTTCTGGGACCTTGAACGTGGTAATCCCTACGTCATCACAGCGTTTCCGGCACCAGACTCGGTCATCGGGTACCAGAAGGTCACCCCCAATCCGCAGCGCCTGATCACAGAACAGGTGGGCGAGGACTACATCGTGCTCACCCAGCGCCCGAGCTACCAGTCCGATGCCGGGTGGCGGAATGAGACGGAACGCCCCGATTACATCCAGACCAACAAACTGCGTTTCTTGCGGCCGTATCAGTTGAGGGCCATTCACGCCTTGCAGCAAGCCGTAGGGGAAGGTAAAGACCGCTTTCTGTTCGAGATGGCCACAGGTACAGGCAAGACACTCACTGCCGCCGCCGTCATCAAACTCTTCCTCCGTTCCGGCAATACTCGGCGCGTTCTCTTCCTGGTGGATCGTCTTGAACTGGAGGACCAGGCCAAGAAAGCCTTCGCCATGCTCCTGTCCGCCGATTTCCAGACAGTGATCTACAAGGAAAACCGTGACGACTGGCGGCGGGCGGAAATCGTGGTCACCACGGTGCAGTCGCTGCTCGTGGGCAACAAGTACCAGCAGCTCTTCTCGCCGACCGATTTCGACCTAGTCATCTCCGATGAAGCCCACCGCTCCATCGGTGGCAATGCCCGCGCCGTATTCGACTATTTCATCGGCTACAAGCTGGGCCTCACCGCCACGCCACGCGACTACCTCCGCAGATTCGCCAGTTCCAATCCAGGCACCCGCGATCCGCGCGAGGCCGAACGTCGCGTACTGCTGGATACCTACCGCACCTTCGGCTGCGAGAACAGCCAGCCAACCTTCCGTTACTCCCTGCTGGACGGCGTCAAAGAGGGCTACCTCGTCAACCCGACGGTGGTGGATGCTCGCACCGAGGTCACCACCGAGCTTCTTTCCGAAGAGGGTTTTGTCGTCTCGGTCACAGATGACACCGGCGAGGATCAGCAGCAAGCCTTCAAGCAACGCGAGTTCGAACGGCGTTTCTTTGCGGACGCCACCAACCAGCTCTTCTGCAAGACCTTCCTGGAGAACGCTCTGCGTGACCCGGTCAGCGGCGAGATCGGCAAGTCCATCATCTTCGCCGTCAGCCAGAACCACGCCGGCAAGCTGGCGCAGATCCTCAATCAGATGGCCGACCGCATGTTCCCTGGCAAGTACCAGTCCGACTTCGCCGTGCAGGTGACCTCACAGATACCCGACGCCCAGCAATTCACCATCAACTTCGCCAACAACAACCTGCTCGGTTCAGCCAACTTTCTGCCCTCGTACAAGACCAGCAAGGCGCGTATCTGCGTGACGGTTGGCATGATGACCACCGGCTACGATTGTACCGACATCCTCAACCTCGGCCTCTTCCGTCCAATCTTCTCACCGACGGACTTCATCCAGATCAAGGGGCGCGGCACCCGCAGGCACAACTTCCTTGAACAGCTCTTCGACAATAGTCTCAAGGACGGCGTCTTGCAGCCTCAAAAGACCGCCTTCAAGCTCTTCGACTTCTTCGCCAACTGCGAATACTTCGAGAAGGACTTCAACTACGACGAGGTGCTGAAGCTCCCCCGACGTCAGCACAAGGGCAACGGCATCGGCGATGACATGCGCCCCGTTGTGGTCGGCGGTGCCTACGAGCACCTCGGTGCCGACATCATCTCCTCAATCAAGGAGGAGACCATCGGCTACGAAGGGATGAAAATCGACCGCATGTTCTTCGAGAAATTCGAGGACACCGTGCGCGAGAACGAGACCATCGCGAAAGCGGTCGAGACCGGTCAGTGGGATCGCGTGATCGACTACGTCAACCGCGAGGTCTTTGACAAGCCCGAAGAGTACTACACTCTCGACAAGCTGCGCAAAGCCGCCGCTGTGGATCGGCGTTTGACGCTGCGCGAGATCCTTGAGAAGATCTTTGGTCTCATCCCGCGCTTCAAGTCCAAGGACGAACTGCTGGAAGAAGAGTTCGCCAAGTTCGTCGCCGATATCAAGCCCGATGAGGCTGAGGCCATCCCCGCCATCAAGACCTACTTCAAGGCCTACCTTACCAGCGACCAGGTGCGTCACATCATTGAGAGCGGCAGTTACACCGACCTGGCTACCAACCCCTACTTTTCCACCCGCGACTTTCGCGCTGTGCCGGCAAAGTACCGCACGCTCATACCTGATTACATCAAGGACTACGTATCCCTGAATCAGTTCGCCAACTAGGAGAAGAACATGAGCAACGCCAAGAAATCAAGCATCGAGGTTCTGGGAACGACCATCACTGTCCTGTCTCAAAAGGATGAGGACTACATCTCTCTGACCGATATGCTCAAGGCGAAAGACGGCGATTTCTTCATCTCGGACTGGTTGCGTAACCGCAACACCGTTGAGTTTCTCGGCATTTGGGAGCGCGTCAACAACCCCGATTTCAATTATGGCGAATTCGCCATAATTAAAAGCCAAGCCGGCCTGAACAGCTACAAGATCAGCGTCAAGGAATGGGTTGCCAAAACTCACGCCGTCGGTCTCCGGGCTACCACGGGAAGATATGGCGGTACGTACGCGCACAAGGACATCGCCTTTGAGTTCGGCATGTGGATCAGTCCTGAATTCAAGATATACCTCATCAAGGAGTTCCAGCGCCTCAAGGAGGATGAAAATCGCCGTCTGTCGCTTGCCTGGAACCTGAATCGTACCCTTTCCAAGCTCAACTACCGTATCCACACAGATGCCATCCAGATGCACCTGATTCCGGTTGCAGTGACGCCTGAACAGGCCGCCATGATCTACGCCAACGAGGCGGATATGCTGAACGTTGCCCTCTTTGGTCAGACTGCCAAACAATGGCGGGACGCCAATCCTGGCCTGGAAGACAATATGCGTGACTACGCCACCATTGAGCAATTGCTCGTACTGGCCAACATGGAGGGAATGAACGCAGAACTCATTCACATGGGATTGTCACAGGGGGATCGCCTGAAGCGCTTGAACGAAATCGCCATCCGCCAGATGCAGGTGCTTACCTCGGCATCGGCAATCAAACAACTCAAAGGATAACCCATGCTTGATACTGACACCAAACGTCGTATTGATACGGCTCGCGACATCCTTGTGGGCAAGGTGCCTGACCCCAAGAGCCAAGTCGAGCAGATCACCATCGCGCTGATCTACAAGTTCATGGACGACATGGATGCCGAGAGCGAGGAGTTGGGCGGCAAGCGCAAGTTCTTCGAGGGTGAGTTTGCCCGCTATGGCTGGGCCAACCTGATGCACGCCGGCCTCGGTGGCTTCGAGATCCTGAACCTCTACGCCGAAGCCATCGCCAAGATGCCGGAGAACCCCGGCATTCCGCCGCTCTTCCGTGACATCTTCAAGAACGCCTATCTTCCCTATCGGGACCCTGAAACGCTCAAGATGTTCCTCAAGGTCATCGACGAGTTCAACTACGACCACAGCGAACGCCTGGGTGATGCCTTCGAGTATCTGCTCTCCGTACTCGGCTCTCAGGGCGATGCTGGGCAGTTCCGCACTCCCCGCCACATCATTGATTTCATGGTCGAGGTCATTGACCCGAAGAAGACCGAGACCGTGCTTGACCCGGCCTGCGGTACTGCCGGGTTCCTAATCTCGTCCTGGAAGCACATCCTCAAAGCCAACACCGATGCCAAGGGTCATAGCACGCTGACGCCCGACGAAAAGGGGCGCCTGGCGCAGAACTTCAGAGGCTACGACATCTCGCCCGACATGGTACGCCTGTCGTTGGTGAATATGTACCTCCACGGCTTCGTCGACCCACACATCTACGAGTACGACACGCTCGCCTCGCAGGACAAATGGAACGAATACGCGGATATTATCCTCGCCAACCCGCCCTTCATGTCGCCCAAGGGCGGCATCAAGCCGCACAAGCGTTTTTCCATCCAGGCCAAGCGCAGCGAAGTGCTGTTTGTCGACTACATGGCCGAGCACCTCACGCCGCAAGGCCGCGCCGCCATCATCGTGCCCGAGGGCATCATCTTCCAGAGCCAGACTGCCTACAGGCAGTTACGCAAGATGCTGGTGGACGACTACCTCGTCGCCGTCGTCTCGCTTCCCGCTGGTGTCTTCAATCCCTACTCCGGAGTGAAGACCTCGATCCTCATCCTCGACAAGGCGCTGGCCAAAAAAACCAGCACTATTGCCTTCTTCAAAGTGGAAAACGACGGTTTTGGGCTGGGGGCACAGCGGCGGGCGATTGACAAGAATGACCTGCCGCA
>JBNAWM010000006.1:0-30659 GCA_049699855.1 Candidatus Cryosericum sp. | reverse complement strand
TTCCGTTGCTGTCCGGCCCCAGGTAGTCCCTCCGTCACGCGAAACGTACATGCCACCCGTCGTTCCGACGTACAGTCGCGATGAGCTCGCGGGATCGAGTACGACGCAGGTGATTACGGTCTCCTGGATCCCTGTGCTGACGTCAGCCCACTTCCATGACGCAGTGTCCGTCTCGAATACTCCCCCTGGCGTACCAGCAATGAGGGTCCTATCCATCCACCGACACAGCGTGCGGATCCCAAACCCGCGCATGGCGGGCGACGCGACCTGCCACCCCTTCAATGGTTCGGCTGCCACATACACGCTCCCAGAGCTTGTGCCGACGACCAGCTGCCATGACGGCCGCACAATCACGCTCATGGCAGACACATCACCAGAACCCTGCGGGAGTTCTGCCGCTGATGTCCACGTCGCTCCGCCACCCGTGCTGATGTAGACGTTCGTATGGCTGATCACAGCTGCAATCGTGTCTGGTCGCGATGCATCCCACGCCAAAGCGGTGACCGACGGTGTCTGGGGGAGACCGTCACGTCCGCATGCCTTCCACGTGAGCGTCGCCGTATCTGCAACAAAGACACCCTGGTCGTAGGTGCCGGCGAACAACCGATTACCACCAGCCGTTGTCGCCAACAGGCAACTGATGTTGAGGGTCGGTAAGCCCGTGTTCGCCGATCGCCAGTGCCTGCCCAAGTCCCGTGAGACCTGGATGCCGTGGTTGGCGGTCGCCACGTACAGGAGGGCTCCATCCCCCGCCTGCCCCAGTGCTGTGACTGTATCGTCACCGAAACCCCGGCCGGACTGCCGCCATGTCTGACCGTCGTCATCGCTCACCTGCAGGCCCTCGCGCTCGACCGCCCGGACAATCACCGTCATCGGGCCAGATGTCGCCGTCAACGCCGTCACACCCTGTCCGGACTTCGTCCTGGAGAGGAGTTTCCAGCTCATGCCGTCCAGAGAACGGTAGATTGCACCACTCGCCATGCCGGCATACAAGCGTCCGTCGGCCGACGACGTCAGCGCTGACACGTCGCCGCCCCAGATGTTGCCCAGTGCCGTCCACTGCACCCCGGTAGGTACTCCGGGGTCATTGCTGAGCGCACGCTTCTGCAGCCGAGGAATGGCAACCTTGATGAATACAACGACTGCCACGATCAGTAGCCAGCCAATAATGACATCAGCCCACAGTTTCCATTTGCTCACGGGCATATCCATTGTCGAACCACCTCCATGTGCTGCCGCGCTTGCCTTCTTGGCAGTATGGCACTAAATCGTTAACGCAACGTTAAAATGAGAGCGTCTCTGGACACAACGCCTCAATACGGTTAACGTTGTCTTAACGTGGACTTGCTATGGTATACAGGCAGGCCGCCGTAACAGAAAGAGGGCTCTTCGACGATAACGTCCGGCGGCCTGCCGGACAAGGAGGATGGACGAGATGAAGAGAACGCGACGCCTTATGCTGCTCGGAGTGGCCGGACTGCTGCTGATTGCAGCCATCGTCTGCGGAAGCCTCATGCGCAGAGCAACGAATGGCGCGGCCGATCCGGACACACAGGAGATCACGATCGCCGAGGTGAACACAACAATCAGCGAGCGCATCGCAAACCTGAACGCGAAGGTGATCACGAATGAGACGGTTCGGGGTGCGATCACAGACCAGCTGTCCGGTCTTGGTGCGCGGGGATTCATCCGCGTGCGCATCGCAAGCAAGAACATCGACGTCCTTGTGGGGACCGACTACAGCTTCGACCAAGTCCTAGGAGGCACGACAGGCGAGAACTTCTGGCATTACCGCATGTCGCTGGCACCCGTGAATGCGCCGGACGAACTTCAGCCACTCTACGTCACGTATATGAGTTCAACCATGGGTACCGTCTCGGGTGAGCTCCTCATCGGCAGCGCCGGTCCCACTGCAGCTCAGGTCAGGACCTCGCAATCGTTGATGATCGCCATGTGGGCGTGTATGTGTCTCGCAGCCGTGTGCGTCATCATCGTGTTCATCCTGCCTGCGAACCACATGAGCCGCCGAGCGCAGTCGTGGGCGCCACTGCGCCGAGGATTCACTCTGGCGCTCATCGGCGCACTGCTCGCTGTTCCTGTCGTATGGACGCTCGTCAGCCGGACACATGCCGAAGCACGGGGGAATTTCGCCCGCGCGACGGATCTCAGCCTGACCTCCACCGTGACCTCGATGTCCACTTCGATCAAGTCCGGTGCGATCTCGGCGGCATACCTGCACGCAACGAATGCCATGTCCTACCCGGACTCCTCGTTCCGCATCCTGGTGGACGGCAAGCTGCGGGACAGGGCAGGCGTAGATTACGGTCCCGCAGCATATCAGAAGACTGGCGACCCACCGGCTTGGCGTGAACTGGCCCCATCCATCGAGAGTAGCACACCGCGACCCGCTTACCTGACATCCGCCACAAAGGACAATGTCCGGGTCGAGCTGGTAGCACCGGAGCCAGAGTACTGGCAAGACATAAACCTGCGCCGTACGCTCCTGTGGACTGTTCCCGCTCTCCTCACCGTCCTCTTCGCACTAGGATACCTGACGGGCCAGCGTCATGACCGTGCGATCTTATCTTCAGAAGAGATCCTGCGTCACGCGGTTGTGCGCCAGGCCGTTCTCACGATCCTCGTCGTGTGCCTGGTGCTGGCGCCCGCCGCTGGATGGTTCGTGCAGACGTACGAGGCGGCTTCCGTCGCCCGCCTGGACAAGACGCTTCAACATGACGCCGCTATGGTCAGCGGCTTGCTTAGCAGCCTGGACTCATCGAATGCCGCCGAGAAGTCCCTTCAGTCTGCGGACTACTTGCTGACCATCGCCCGGACCGGCATGATCTACTCGCTGAAGTTCCAGCAGAAGGACGGGCAGCCGGGCGGCATCATCATCAACCCGGCAGAGAGCATGCTCAGCGTCGTGACAGCCACGGACACCCCTGCCACCCATATCATCCCGAATCATACGGACTGGTCCCTTCCGCCTGGCCGCAACCTGGTCGTGCGCGTCATCGGAGCCAGCGGCCGGCTGAAAGACGGCGTCGTGTATACGTTCCTGCTGGGAACGACGATGCGCCCAGTCGAGCAGGACATGCAGGAATTGTGGAAATCTGCCGCATGGGCTGGACCCGTTGCCCTCCTGTTCATTGTCCTGGCCGGTCTGATCGCGGCCAGCCTGGCCCTGCACCCGCTCGTCGAATCGATGCACCGTCTGGAACAGTTCACCGGAGACGCCGGACACGAACTGCGCACGCCGCTGAGTTCGATTGCCCTAAACGCGCAGGTTGCGCTCAACCAGGACGAGCAGCCCGAGGACTTCCGGAGGCATCTCACGGCTATCGCGTCCCAGGCGGAACGCTCCACGCATCTCTCTGAATCGCTGCTCCTGCTGGCGCGCCTCGACCGCGATCAACCTGCTTCACTTGGACCCGTCCAACTGCTGGACATCTGGACCGACCTGCACAGCGCGCATGCCGAGGCCCTGAACGCGAAGTCGGTAACACTGCAAACGCCGTCCGAGGCACTGACTGTCACCACCAATCGCGAACTGCTGACCGTAGCACTGGACAACCTGGTCGACAACGCCGTCCGGTACGCTCCCGAAGGGACAACTGTCGCCATCACTGCTCAGCAAACCAAAGACAGGGTGACCATCGCGGTCACCGACCAGGGTTCCGGCATACCCCCCGAGGCACTGCCGCACATCTGGGACCGCTTCAGTCGTGTGGACCCAAGCCGAAGCCGAGAGTCCGGAGGCAACGGCCTGGGCCTGGCCATCGTGCACAAGGCGGTCGAAGCCATGCACGGCCATGTCGCCGTCACCAGCGAGGTCGGCAAGGGGAGTATGTTCTCCATCATCCTTCCGGCTTCCTCACCCCCATAACCTCGCCAATTGTGAATCCCTTTGGTGTCAGGCACCAACGTCTTCACAATTGCGACTAGTCGTAGGCCAGGCGGATTTCCTCGGTGGCAAGGGTGGGTTGAATCAGCTCCTGCCAGAGCGGGGAGTTCCATGAACCCAGGGCAGTATGGATCTTGAAGTACTTCTGGGGGATGGGGTGCGTGCCGACGACGACGGGAATGCCAAATTGCTCGGGAATGTAGCGCCGGAAGAAGTCGACGCGCGTGCAGGGTGGGTAGCCGACCACCATGCCCGTAGCGAGGTGGATGACGGTCGCTCCGTTCTTCTTCATCTCGGCGGGAGCGTATTCGATGTTGCCGCCAGGGCAACCACCGCAGGTGGTGTGGCCCACCAGTTCAACTTCTTTCCCCGCGTAGATGCTGAACGCCCCCTCACGGTTTTTCAGGGAGCGAAAACACTTGCCCGCGGCACAGGTGTGATACCGGTCGCAGATAATGATACCAACGCGTACGATTTCGTCGCTCATGATACCTCCTCATCGCTTGTTCTGGGTACAGAAAGAGTATAGCTGCATTCGATCTACAAGGCCAGAACAACCGGTCGATCTCCTTGACTGACGACTGATTTGCAATACCATAGGGTATAACGCAACATGCGTTATGCATTGTGCGTTATGCACTATGCATGCTCTTGACGATATAAGAGCAAGATGATGGGGGTGTTCAATGATTGGGAACCCTTTTACGCTGGGACTTGTGCGCGGCCCGGATCTGTGTGACAGGAAGCATGAGCTGGAAGTTCTCAGCAATCATGCTCAGAACGGCCGCAATGTCATCCTGGTGTCTCCCAGGCAGTATGGCAAGTCATCACTTGTCCTTGAGGCACAGGACCAGTTGAGAGCCTCTGGCTTTCTCACAGTCTACGTGGACCTGCTTTCGATCGCTTCCGACTTGGATGTTCCACGCAAGCTTGCCGCGGCCCTTGTGAGCGATCTTGGCAGAGGTGCTGATCCCATCACTCTGGCGAAGCGCGTCAAAAACCTGTTTTCGCGTATTACACCGTCGATCGACCTTACTCCTGCGGGAGCGACCGTCTCTGTCAGTCTTGCTCAGGATGCCGATGCAATCGTGTCGCTCACCGATGTGCTCGATAGTCTGTATCGATACGTTGAACGGCAGAAGATTCCGGCGTGTGTTGTCCTCGATGAGTTCCAGGAAATCGGTAGATTGCCTGGCTCGCACACGATTGAGGCCACTTTGCGCTCCTATCTTCAGGACCACCACAGCATATCATTCTTCTTTGTGGGCAGTCGTCGACAAGCATTGGCAGAGATGTTCACTCGCGCGCGACCCCTCTACCAGACGGCCTATCTCATGCCTCTCGAGAGAATTCCACGTGATGACTTTGTTTCATACATTGCAGAACGCTTCGACCGTACCGGCAAGAAGTGCTCGCTGGAAACGGCCGGCCTGATCTACGATCGAGTGGACGGATATCCCGCATACGTGCAGCGGCTCGCTGCGACGGCATGGGACTTATCGACTCTGAGATGCTCGGAGGAAAAGGTCAAGGAAGCCTATGCCAGTCTGCTAGCAATGGCAGAAGTCGAGTTCGGATCGGTTTGGATCAGCCTGCCTTTGGGTCAGCGCACGCTCCTGCAGGCGCTGGCAGCAGAATCGACAACTCAACTGACAGCCTCCGATTACCTCCGCCGGCACGGTCTCGTGGCCGGCACCGTGCAGCGGGCCATCAAGTCCTTGCTCGACCTCGATCTGGTCGAGCGCTCCCCCACTACAGGACGTTTCTTTGTTGTAGACCCCATGTTGGCAGCATGGGTGTCTCGCTCGCCTACCATCGAACTGACATAGTGAACATACGCCGTCGTTCTGCCGAGCTGAGCATAACGCAGAGTGCGTTACGCATCATGCGTTTTTCCCGCTGGAGAAGGAATCGCCCCGCATTCTCGTGCAGGGCTCGTGCATCCCCTCTGTCCATGCAGAAGCCCTGGCACACCATGCACTGCCAGGGCTTGTGATACGCTATCTGGGATGCTCCACCAAGGAGACTTCCCGCATCCTCAGCCGAGTGGGGTAACCGGTTTCACCGGGCCAGCAGCGACAGGGACAGCTGGCATTGCAGCATACTCAGCAAGTGCCTCGACGACGGGCGCGAACGACAGCATCTCCACGTCTTCCACGTGCCCGGTATCGGCAAGCACGGTCACCTTGGAATCAATCGGCAGCCGTGCAAGGACGGGAGCCCCGATGTGATCGGCCAGCTCTTCGACATGGCTGGGCCCGAACAGCTCGAAGGACTCGCCACAGTGAGGGCAGGTCGCCATGGCCATATTCTCGACGATGCCAATGACTGGCTTCTTCATCTGCTTTGCCATGCCGGCGGCCTTCTCGACGATCATGCCCGCCAGCTCCTGCGGGGTCGTGACCATCAGGATGCCATCGACCGGAAGGGACTGAAACACCGTCAGGGGTACGTCGGCCGTTCCCGGCGGCAGGTCCATGATGAGGACATCTAAATCTCCCCAAACCATGTCTGTCCAGAACTGCTTGATGGCGGACGTGAGCAGGGGGCCGCGCCAGATGACCGCCTGGTTGGACTCCTGAAGGAACATGTTGATCGAGATAATCTTGATCCCCAGGGGTGTTTCGGGCGGGAGAACCCCCATCTCAGAGGATTCCGGGCGCGCTGTCAGACCGAAGAGGCGTGGAATCGATGGCCCAGTGATGTCGGCGTCCATGATGCCCACCTTCAGACCGCGCCGGGCCAGCCCAACCGCAGCCATGGCCGAGACAAGCGACTTGCCCACGCCACCCTTGCCGCTGGCGACTGCCAGCACATGGCGCACGTGATTGAATTCGGGGGCAGGAATCTGCCCAATCGGGTTATTAGCAGTTGCCATGTCCATCTCCTTTGTGGTCGCACGGAGAGACCTGTCCGCTGAGGCTGACAAACGTGCCGGTGCGGAATGCCTCAATGATCTCATCAATGTTCGTCATGTTAGTCTGCATGACGGTGTAGCCCGCTGCGGTCATGGCGTCGATCGCCCCGGGGCCCATCCCGCCGACGATGAGCGTGTCGCAGCCATGAGCGGCATCCGACATCATGCCGTGCACCTGGTCATGACTCGGTTCCGCTCCTCCCTGGCCTTCCTCGCCATGCATGTGCGCAAACTTGTCGCGCAGTTCCGACGCGGTCACCTTGCCATCTGTAATCTCGACAACCTTGTAATAGTGCGCCCGGCCGAAGTGCGGACACAGTGTCGTGCCGTCGTCGGTGGGTAGTGCAATGCGATTGACCATCCTTGTGCCTCCTGTGCTGGTTTCGGAGCCTGTGGCATCCGCTTCCGTGCCCTTCAGATTTTCATCCCAGGCCCTCGCAATTGTCAGGGAGCGACCAAGAACGAACGACGCAGCAACCTTGCGGCGGGCAACTGCAAGGATGCGATGAAACGTGCTTTGCGAAACACCCATGCGGGCGGCGGCCTCTGTCTGATCAATGCCCATCAGATCGCTGAGGCGCAGTGCTTCCATTTCGTCAGCACCAAGGACCGCCGATGCACCATATGCCTCGGTACAACGGGTCTCCGGGCCTCCGGTCCATTCACATCTGCGCACTATCTGTCGTCTCGCCATAGCATCTCCATATGTGATATGAATATATATTCATTTGCTGGGGTGTCAACGTCCAACCGTGATTGCGGCAAAAACCCCGGGATGTTGTCCCGGGGTTTGGTTTGATCAAGCTGAAGGATCTCAGCCGGCGATGCAGGTGCCTGTTCCGTTGCCGCGCATTCCCTGCCCGGCGCCATTGCTGCTGCGGCCAGTTCCCTGACCAAGGCCAGTGCCACGTGCACCCTGACCCTGAGCTGCTCCACGGCCAGTTCCCTGACCAAGGCCGGTGCCTCCGGCAAGAACATTCTCGAAGGCAACCAGATGCTTGGTGGTCGATGCCGTCTGGAGGTTGCCAAAGACCTGCAGGATGTCCTTGTTATCAATGCTTGCCACCAGGCTCTTGTAGAGGTCGATGTCTTCCTTCTCAACAGTAACGCCAAGGTTCAGAGCGTCCTGGACGGTCGTGACTCCGACCATCAGCGAGCTGGTGCGAGCGGCCTGTGTATCAGCCGGGACAGTCAGCTGGTACTTGGTGAACAGCGATATCAGCGCAGCGATGTGCTGTTCCTCGGACTTGACGATCGTGGTGAACGGCTGGACGTTGCCGAGCTTTGCGATGACCGCTGTATAAACGTCGCGCGCCAGGTACTCTTCCTGCAGGCTGGTCGTCAGCGCATCCTTTTCTGCCTGAGAGAGTGATTCGACTGGGAGGTTGGCGACTGATACACACGCTGCGGACCGAGAGGTGTTGGCGGGACCCGCGTACGCCGAGGCGATCCCGATGCCGGAACCGGCCAGAACTGCGACTGCCAGAGCTGCTACAATAAACTTCTTCATAAGAGTTCTCCTTGTTGTGTAGGTTGGAGGAGGCTCCCCTTTCGGGGTGTCTCCTGTGTGTACTACAGGGGACCTTCCACATCCGTACACGCACCCTGCCCACATTTCTTTCTCTGCCTCCCTTGGGGTCAAACCTTACATTTCAATGATGTTACCGTCCATGATCTCTTTGGGGTCAAACGTTCCAATTGGAGGAGGTTGCACTTCCTTCCTGCAAGTCATGTGCTAAACTCCTATCGGAATCACTCGTTGAAGGAGGAGGGAGCATGGCTCGAGCTACTCGCCTGCAGTATCCGGGCGCCTACTATCACATTACTGACCGCGGTGACCGCAAGGAAGCCATTTTCACGCAGGACAGCGATCGCGTCAGTTTTCTCCAGCTCTTGAACAGCACCGCCGAGTTTCACCGGTGGCATATTCTGGCGTATTGTCTCATGGACAATCACTACCACCTGGTCCTTGAGACGACAGCCCCTAATCTGGCATCGGGCATGGCGCGGCTCAACGGCGTCTATACACAACGGTTCAATCGACGCTACCAGCGGGTCGGGCATGTCTTCCAGGGACGGTACAAGTCGCAGGTCCTTCAGTCCGAACACCATCTCCTGGAGGCTTGCCGCTACGTTGTGCTCAATCCCGTTCGAGCCGGGATGGTCGGCGACCCGGCGCTGTGGCAGTGGAGCAGTTACCGCGCCTGCGCGGGACTGGCCGGTCCTCTTTCGTGTCTGGATGCGGGATGGGTGAGAGAGAGGGTAGCCGAGACCGGTTCATTTGCAGGGTACATCGACTGGATTCACGAAGGCATCGGAGAAGACTGTCCTTTTCTCCATCCGCAACCCGGTCGTGCCACATCGGCGGTCGCACTTCCCAGACAGGCTCTGCTGACCCCTGCGTCAACGGTACCGGAATTGTCCGTGCTCCTGGCAGGATGCACCTGGGTCCGCGGCGGCACCGACACAGTGCGAACAAAGATTCGCAGTGCGCTGGAGTCAGGATATAGTCAGCAGGCCATCGCCAGAGAGCTTCACATTAGTACCGCCACCCTCAGCAGGATCGCCAGCAGCGGCAACGAGCATCCTTGAGTGTCTCCCAGGCCGGCGCATGACAGCGCTTGTGAAATGTAACGTTTGACCCCAAGGAACTAGCGGAAGAGGAACGCTGCCAGAAACAGGATGATCATGAGGACGGCAGCGCCGATGAGGATCTGACGCTCACGCGCAGTCGGTCGGGGGAGTGACCGTGGCCACCAGTCCCGCACCGACCTCCCGGCCGGTTGAAACACCGACCATGAGGTGCCGCGGCTGGTTGTGCGCCAGGGATCTGAGGGGCCAGCGCCCCTTAAGATCCGGTTGATCTGACGTCCGGCTCTGCGCACCGCCCCTTCCACTGACTGCGATGCCCTCCGCAAGCGGCGTTCCACATCATCGGTCTGCCTTGCCCACCATGAGGCACGCGCTGGTGCGTGTGGCCTGCCCTGCGGTGCCTGTGGACGACTGGCGCCCACCCGCTCGATCAGGACGCGTCCACAGGCAGGACACCGTTCGGAACCCCAAGGAATGACAGCATGACAAAAAGGACAAGGGCGATAGCCGGTTGGCATGTCGCCACCTGTACCGCTGGCCCGCCGCCACACGTCCTGTCCTCCTCCACTTCCATGTTCTTCGTCCACTAACTCCTCCTCTTCCGGCAGTCCTCTCGCTACGTTGGATCAAACAGAAACTGCCGGCCCTTGGCGCGCAAGGACCGGCAGCATGATTCACATCTGCTTCGCCGCTGTCTACTTCTTGGTCAGCAGGTGACAGGCGACGGTATGACCCGGCGAAACCTCGATCATCGCGGGTTCCTGCTCCTTGCAGATGGGCATCGCATAGGGGCACCGGGTGCGGAAGTGGCAGCCGGACGGCGGGTTGACGGGCGACGGCACATCTCCCTGCAAAATAATGCGCTCGCGCTTCACCTCAGGATCGGGCACCGGAACGGCCGAGAGCAGGGCCTGGGTGTACGGGTGAAGTGGATGGTCGAACAATTCATCGTTCTCTGCCGTCTCAACGATCTTGCCCAGGTACATGACAGCGACGCGGTCGGACATGTGGCGCACGACCGCAAGGTCATGGGCAATGAACAGATAGGTGAGGTTCAACCGCTGCTGCATCTCCTGCAGAAGGTTGATGATCTGGGATTGAATGGACACGTCCAGTGCCGAGATGGGTTCGTCCAGTACCAGCAATTCGGGGTTGAGCACGAGGGCGCGGGCGACGCCGATACGCTGGCGCTGACCACCGGAGAACTCGTGCGGATATCTCCTCTCATACTCGGGACGCAGTCCTACCGTCTCCATCATGGCCGTGACAGCCTGTCGGCGCTCCTTGCGGGTGCCGATGCCATGCACATCCAGAGGTTCCTGGATGATGTCACCCACGGGCATGCGGGGGTTGAGTGAGCCATACGGATCCTGGAACATGATCTGCATGTTTCGGCGCAGAGGCCGCATCTGGTTCGGCGTAAGCTTGGTGATGTCTTTCCCCTTGTAGATGATCTTGCCGCCAGTTGGCTGCAGCAGCTTGAGCATGGTGCGCCCCGCTGTGGTCTTGCCTGATCCGGACTCTCCCACCAAGCTCAGCGTCTCGCCTTGATTGATGAAAAAATCGATCTCATCGACCGCCTTGACAGAGGCGACCGTCGTCGAGAAGACTCCTCCCTTGATGGGGAAGAACTTCCTGAGCTTCTGAACTTCTACGAGTCTGGTTTCCATAGTCGTTTCTCCTCTCTGCCTACGACTCGATCGGATGGAAGCAGCGAACCATGTGGCCAGGGCTCAGCTCGACAAGCTCGGGCTCTTCCTCGCGGCACTTCTCGGTCGCAAACGGGCAACGCGGATTGAAGCGACATCCCTTGGGCATGTGGTAGGGCGACGGGACCATTCCCTCGATGGCTGGCAACGGCTCGTTGGTCCTCTTCTCGGTGAACTTCGGGATGGACGCCAGCAGACCGTAGGTGTACGGATGCCGCGGCGCCTTGAAGATCTCCCGCGCAGATGCCGTTTCCACGATCTTGCCCGCATACGCAATGTAAATGGTCTCTGCCATCTCGGCGACAACCGCCAGGTTGTGCGTGATGATGAGAATTGCCATCCCCAGTTTCTTCTGCAGGCCGCGCATCAGGTCCAGGATCTGCGCCTGGATCGTGACGTCGAGTGCCGTGGTGGCTTCATCCGAAATAAGAAGCTCGGGGTTCGAGGAGAGAGCCATGGCGATCATCACCCTCTGGCGCATGCCACCGCTCATCTCGTGCGGATACTGGCTGTAGCGCCGCTCGGGCTCGGGAATGCCAACGAGATGCAGCATCTCGACAGTGCGCCTCTTCGCCTCGGCGGCATCGATCTTCTGGTGCAATGTGATGGCTTCACTGATCTGGTCGCCGACCGTGTAGACCGGATTGAGCGAGGTCATCGGCTCCTGGAAGATCATGGAGATCTTGTCTCCACGGATCATCCGCATCTCTTCGTCGCTTTTCTTCAGCAGATCCTCTCCATGGAAGAAGATCTCGCCCCCGATGATCTTGCCGGGCGGGTTGGCAATCAGGCGCATGATGGACAGCGATGTGACAGACTTGCCACACCCGGACTCGCCCACCAGGCCGACGACCTCTCCCTGATGAATGGTCAGGTCCACACCGTCCACCGCGGGGACAACGCCGTCCTCGGTGTAGAAATAGGTGCGCAGGTTCTTGATATCAACAAGTACTTCCCGGTTATCCACGGAACCCCCCTACAGTTTCAGTTTCGGGTCGATGGCGTCACGCAGGCCATCGCCGAAGAAGTTGAAGCCAAGAACAGTCATGAAGATGGCGAGGCCAGGGTAGATGATAAGACGGGGCGCCTTCCAGATGAACTGCTGAGCATTCTGCAGCATGTTTCCCCAGCTGGCAAAGGGGGCCTGGACGCCAAATCCCAGGAAGCTGATAGCTGCTTCATAGATGATCGCACCACCAATGCCGATGGTCGTCGAGACGATCAGCACCGCCAGGGTGTTGGGAAACAGGTGGCGCCACATGATGCGGTTGGCGCTGGCACCGATGGCCCGCGCTGCCTCGACGTATTCCTGCTCCTTGAGCGAAAGGGCCATGCCGCGCACCAGTCGCGCGTCGGTCATCCAGCCAAAGACGACAATGACGAGGATGATCTGTCCGACACCCTTGCCGATGACGCTCGACAGAGCAATGAGGAGTGGAAAGGTGGGCATGGACAGCATGGCATCGGTGAACCGCATCAGGAGATTGTCCACCCAACCGCCGTAGTAGCCAGCCACCAGTCCGACGATCGCTCCGATCATGGTAGAGCTGATGGCGGAGACAAATCCGATGAACAGAGAGATGCGACCGCCAAAGAACATGCGGGCCAGCACATCCCGGCCGTAGTCATCCGTGCCCAGCGGGTGAAGGCGGGATGGCACGTTGAACAACCCTTCAAGTCCCTCTATCTGCGCATTCGGGTCTGCGCGCCAGATGAGCGGTCCCACAAATACAAACAGGAGAATCACAATCAGCATGCCTGCTCCAGCCATGGCCAGCTTGTGACGGCTCAGGCGGTGCAGCACCATACCAATGTAGGTATAGTCTTCAGACGACTTCTTTTGACCCTTCTTCTTCACTTCGACCACTTGTTCTGCCATGGCACCCCCCTAGCTGTACTTGATACGTGGGTCAATCCAGGCGTAGACAATGTCCGCCAGCAGATTGAACACGATAACCAGGATGCTCGTAAGCATCAAGCCAACCATGGCGGTGGGATAGTCCGCCTTCGTTTCCGCAGAGATGATCAACTTGCCCATCCCCGGTATGTTGAAGATCGTCTCAGTGATGGCTGCACCACCTACAATGCCAGGCACGGACAGCGCTATCAGTGTTACGATCGGGATCATCGCATTTCGAAGGGCATGTTTGTTGATGACGGAACGCTCGGGAACGCCCTTTGCCCGAGCAGTGCGGATGTAGTCCTGACGAACAACTTCCAGCATGGAGGAGCGCATATAGCGCGCCCAGCTGCCAATGGAGGAAAACGCGAGAACGATGACGGGCATGACCAGATACTGGGCCCTGTCCACAAACTTCACCCAGAACGGAGCCTCTTCAAGCCCGGGCGTGAGGATTCCTCCTGCAGGCAGGAGAGGAAGGCCACTGGGCCGCTTGAGGAGAACGCTGAACAACATCATGAGCAGGAGACCGAACCAGAAGGTCGGCATCGACATGCCCATGAAGCTGATGACGGTGACCACATAATCAGTCATGGAGTACTGCTTGATAGCGGAGATGATTCCAATAGGCAGACCAATGGCCAGCGACACCAGGAACTCGATGCCCATCAAGCGCAAGGTGACCGGCAGTGCCAAACCAATCACCTCTCGAGCCGTCGAGCCAGGATACAGGAGCGAAGGCCCCCAGTCTCCACGAACCACACCACTAAACCAGCGGAAGAACCTCAGGTACCATGGCAGGTCGAATCCCCATGCCTTGATCAGACGGTCGATGTCCGACTTCTTAATACGCGGGTTCTCGATCAGGGCGGCGAAGGGGTTCGGCACCATCGAAAAAATGCCAAAGGACACGATCATCACGATCAGGATGAGCGGGATCATGCCCAGAATGCGACGAATCACATAGTCTCTCATGTTGGCGAAGACTCCTTTTCAGCAGTCTTCCACGCCCCCAAAAGGGGGCGTGGAAGCCGACAACTCAGATCAACAGGCTCCCGGCAAAGCCGACAAGCCTGGTTGCCCGGTCTACTTGAACCAGTACCAGTACTGAATGTTCCAGTTGTTGTAGACGGTCGCGGAGAAGAAGTGGTCATAACCCTTGAGGCCCTTGCGGACTTCGTCGGGATAGACGCGCTGCTCCATGTAGAACGTGGGAAGGTCTTCGGCAAAGATGTCCTGGATGTGCGAGTAGGCCTCGTTCAGTGCAGCAGTAGTGGTAGCCTTCTGTGCTGCGTACAGCCACTTGTCCATCTCAGCGCTGCTGTAACGGGTGACGTTCTGGCCCTGCATACCGTTCTTCTCGGTAGGAATCTGGTCACTGCGGAAGGCCAGCACTGAACCATAGGGATCATAGTTGTCAAAGCTGATGCCGTGAAGGGTGACAATGAATGTTCCGTTGGTCTCAGAGTCCAGGAGAGCGTTGAAGTCCATGGGGGCATGCTCGACGGTGATGCCAAGCTTGGCAAGCATGGGCTGCATCAGCGTGACCTCGCGGATACGGAAGGCGGCACCTGCCGAATATGGGACCTTGAGAACAGCTGGCGTGCCATTGGGAAGCGTGCGCTGCGTATGAGCAGCATTCCACTTCCAACCGGCGGCATCCAGGAGGGCATTGGCCTTGTCCGGATCATAGTTGTACTTTGCAAGGACCGGCTTGAAGTATGCAGAGCCGGACGAAATCGGCGAGAGGACGGGGTCGTTGCCAACCATGGCTTTCTGGGTGATCAGTGCGCGGTCAATGCCATAGTAGAAGGCCTGACGGACGCGCTTGTCCGAGAACCACGGCGAGGAGGTGTTCCACTGCATGATGCCCGAGGTCGTTCCCTTGTTGTAGTAGACGTTGAAGTTGTTGCCCATCTTTGCTTCGAACTGCTTGGCAAGGTCAAGGGGCAGAGACTCGGAGGAAACGTCGATGGTGCCGGTCAGCATGTTGATCAACAGCGTGTTGGTATCATCGATGAACCGCTCGGTGATAGTATCCATCACGGGTTGACCGCCGAACCAGTTCTTGTTGGCGGCGTACGTGATGTACTGGCCCTGCACGTTGGTCTTGATCACATACGGACCACAGTACACGGGGTTGGTGTTGAAATCGGAAGTGTTGATGCTCTTGGGATCCTTGGTGAACTGCGGTCCCAGGATGTGCTGCGGGTAGATGCTCCAACCGGTCGGGATGTAGGCGTCCCAGCTCTTCCAGGTGATGCGGCACTTGTAGTCGTTGATCTTCTGGATGTTGGTGACAAGGTCCATGGGCGAACGGGAAACGACCTGGATGTCGTCGCTCATGTACAGCTTGTGTGAGAAGATGTAGTCATCGATGGTGACCGGCTGGCCGTCAGACCACGTCAGACCCTTGCGCAGCTCCATGTCGGAAATGACCGTGCCGTCGGCATTGCGGATGAGGTGTCCGTTCGCAAGCGTCGGAACATACTTTGCCATTTCGGGGTAGATGATGCCGTAGGGGGTCATCCCAATCATGCCGCTGGCCAGGAATGTTACGGCCTTGAGCGTATAAGCGGAATCAGAAATAAGCGGGAACAGGTTCTCGGGCGCATTCTCCTCGGCGACCGTGATGGACGTCTTGCCGGAGCCTGGAGGCGTCATCGCATTGTAGATGGCATAGGCACAGTCTCCACGAGTGGCGGACGCGGTCGGGTTGAGGTTGCGGAACTTGTCCCAGGTCAGGAACTGGACGCGCGGGCGAACCGCGATCGTCATGGCACCGATCGCATACGAGCTGATCGATGACTCATCGTTCGACATGGTGATGGGTTCTTTGATGGCGCTGGCGGCACTCTGCTGTCCAACGACGCGGACCAGCAGGACTGCCATGTCCTGACGCTTGATCTCGGCTGCGGGGCCAAACTTGCCACCGCCGATGCCGTTGATGTACCCGGCCTTGGCAGCTGCCTCAACGTAGCCGTAGGACCAGCGGGACGATGGAACATCGCTGAAGGTGGGCGTGGCAGGCGTTACCAGGGCAAGGCCCTTGGCCAGCACGACCATCTTGGCAAACTCTTCGCGGGTGACTTTGCCCTCTGGCTTGAACGTGCCATCGGCATACCCGGCGACGATCTTCTTAGCGGCCAGAGCAGTGATCTGGTCATAGGCCCAGTACGACGCGGCGACGTCCTTGAAGCCGGCGGCGCGCGCAGTCAGCACTGGTGAGCAGACTGCAAGCACGAGAACAACTGCAAGAACAACAGACAGGAATCTCCTCATGTATTTCTCCTCCCTTTACAGAATAGTTGCAGAAACGACTTCACCTGATGTACAGCGGCGCTTGCTAACACCTCCTTCCGTACTGGCAGATATGACAGTCATGAGAATCTCACCTCAATCACAGTCCCCAGCTCGTAAAGATGCGTTTCCAACTCCTCTCACAGAGTACGCGCCACTGCCACCAAAAAAGAACGTGAACGCGTAGTTCAACATTACACTAATGCCAATCTTTGTCAAGTAACGCTCAAGGGGCCGTCTACCCTGCGCAGGGTATCCCCATCGTGGCTTCGCAGACCCGCCGGGAGAGTGTGCAGGGAGCGTCCGACAGCGGAGAGCGCCAACCGCCAACTGTGAACGTTCTGCCACGTGAAACCCTGCCCACTGTCCAGTCGGCCGTGCAGTACGCCGTCATGCCTTGTTCTGCTGCTCCTTGCGCCACTTGAAGAAGTCGAGTGCGACCTGTGGGAAGATGGCATACGACAGGACGTCCTCCTCCTGCTGAACATACTCCTTGATCTCCTCCCGGAACTTGGCCATCTGGGGTTCGATCAGGTCCGCGGGACGGCAGTCGATGGTCGGTTCGTCACCGATGATCAGTTGTTTGATCTCCTCCGAGATGGGAACCGATGCCCGGCCGTACTCGCCCCTCACCAGGGCCTTGGTCTCCTTGGTACACTGGACGTAGCGGCCCATCATCACATTAAACACCGCCTGCGTTCCAACAATCTGCGACGTGGGCGTCACAAGGGGCGGGTAGCCCAGGTCAGCACGCACCCTGGGCACTTCCTGCAGCACCTCCTGATACCGGTCCAGCATGTCTGCCTGCTTGAGCTGGCTGACCATGTTGGAGATCATGCCACCCGGCAGCTGGTAGATCAGCGCGTTCACGTCAACGCCCATCACCCTGGCATCCAGGACACCCGACTCCAGCGCCTTCTCCCGGACCGGCATAAAGAACTGAGCCACCGTATTCAACGCTTCTAGATCGATGCCCGTATCGTACGGCGTGCCCTTGAGGGCAGCCACCATCGTCTCCGTGCAGGGCTGGGACGTCGCCAGCGCGAATGGTGAGATGGCACAATCGATGACGTCTGCACCCGCCTCGATCCCCTTGAGGTAGGACTGTCCCGCGAGGCCGGTCGTATAGTGGCTGTGGATCTGAATAGGAAGGCTGGTCACTTTCTTGAGGGCCGCGACCAATTCATAGGTGGCATAGGGTGTGAGCAAGCCCGCCATGTCCTTGATGGCAAGGCTGTCGACTCCCATCTGCTCCAGCTCCCGTGCGATGCCCACGTACTTCTCGACCGTGTAGGTGGGAGCAATGGTGTAGACGATGCATCCCTGGGCGATCCCCCCCAGCTTCTTGGTCGTGCGGATGGCGCGCTCGACGTTGCGCATGTCGTTCAGCGCATCAAAGACGCGGATGATGTCAATGCCGTTCGCCAGCGACCGTTCGACAAAGGCGTCTACGACGTCGTCCGCATAGTTCTTGTAGCCAAGCACATTCTGCCCCCGCAGCAGCATCTGCAGTTTGGTATGCTTCATGGCGCGGCGGATGGTACGCAGGCGCTCCCATGGGTCTTCGTGGAGGAAGCGCAGGCAGGAGTCGAACGTCGCCCCTCCCCACATCTCGATGGAATGGTATCCGATCGCATCGATCGCCTCGAACGCGGGCTCCATCTCCCTGGTGCTCATCCGCGTGGCAATCAGCGACTGCTGGGCGTCGCGCAGGACCGTTTCCATAATGCCAACCTTGTGGGCAGGCGCCATGCCGGAGCCTGCCAGCGCGGCAGTCGGCCTGCTCTCCACGCCGATTTCCTCGATCTCGACATCGATGGACCTGCCACCAACGTTCATGCTGAACTTGTTGGACACGTGAACCCCCTGTACAGCGATTTCTCTGCTTCGGAATAAGCTGGACGGCAACGAGCAGCCGTTTGTACAGGGGTATTATATCCTATTCCGTGCCGATGTGACAGACCATAATGCGTTCAGCCCCCGCCAAAGCGGGGGCTGTGTGAGATACTTGAGCGGGTTATGCGTTACGCACCAGAGGGCGCAGGAGCAGTTGATGTGGATCCTGAATCCGTGCTTCCCCTGCGGAACCCACGGCCCATTCCCGGTCCTTCGGCACGACCGCCACGGCCGCCAAAGCCCCTGCCGTTCAGCGTGACCGTCTTGCCGTCGGCGCCCGTAAAGCTGGTCGCCATGACGGTGTCCGCATCCATTGGTGTCTTGAAACCTTCGACCTTGACGCTGTCGCCGACCTTCACGGTGACCATGTTTGCATCGCGTCCAAGGACGACGGTCACAACACTGTTGTCCGCCTGTTTGACCTTAATGGTGTTCATGGTCCTTGGCGCCCACTTCGTCGTGCCCGTTGCGGCAGCCACATTGACCTCGGTGACCGTGCCTGATACCGTGACAGCCTCACCTTGCAGGGCTCCACGCGGTCCGCCCTTCTCGTCAAGGCCACGGAGCGTGACCGTCTTGCCGTCGGCGCCCGTAAAGCTGGTGACCATGACGGTGTTCGCATCCATTGGTGTCTTGAAACCTTCCACCTTGATGGTGTCGCCCACCTTCACGGTGACCATGTTTGCATCGCGTCCAAGGACGACGGTCACAACACTGTTGTCCGCCTGTTTGACCTTAATGGTGCTCATGGTCCTGGGGGCCCACTTCGTCGTGCCCGTTGCGGCAGCCACATTGACCTCGGTGACCGTGCCCGCAACGCTCACCGTCTGGATGTTGGGCGTTCCATCGGCGTTGCACAGCGTAACCGTCTTGCCATCTGCACCCGTAAAGGTCCAGACATGCAGTTCATTCACGCCGTTTCGCGTGTCCATCGTACCCTCGACCGTGACCGTGTCTCCTGCCTTCATGCTCAGGTTAGCGGTCGCGACGGGGGCCAGTTCAAGCCTGTAGACCGTTCCGTCCGTGGTGTCTTTGATTGTTGCATATCCGTTCCTCTGGTGCCGGAACATACCCATGAATCCGCTGCCAGCGGCTGTGGTGGATGGAGCCGTGACCTCAGTCACCGTTCCCGTGACCGAGATGACATCCACGGTCGTTCCCTGCGGCGTCGTCACCGTGCGAACCTTGGTCGCCGCCGAAGCTATGGCGATACCGCCCGTAAGGAGTCCGGCCAGGAGTACTGCCAGGACAACCTTGCTCAACGTTTTCCTCATTGTGTTCTCCCTTCTTACGAGGTCACCCCCGAAGTGCGGCACCCATGGATGCTGCCACCTCTAGTACGCGGTATGCCCCGCTTTCGTACAGGTAGGTCTGTGAACACAGCAACAAAGGCTGATTGTGCTGTCCTGGAGCGGCTTCACAGACCTGCTCGGTGCCTGTTTCTCGTCCTACGGTTGTTGATAGGTGATCGTGGCTGTCCTCGTCGTGCCATTCCACTGCACGTCCGCGCCCAGCTGTTCAGCAATGAAGCGGACAGGGAGCATGGTGCGGCCACTCACAATGAGCGGAGTCACCTTGGGGTTCTGTGAGTCGATCATGACCGTCCTGCCATTCACGCGAGCCTGGCTCTTGCCAATCCAGAGTTCGATCGTTGTGCCGCCCAGAGATACCGTGACCTTCCGCGCTGCGGCGTCCCAGCCCACCGCCGCTCCCAGCGGCTCGGCGACCCACTTGATCGGCAGGAGTGTTCGTCCCTCGACAATCTGCGGCGCAACATCGATGGTCACCGCCACCCCATCGACCGTCATCCGAGTGTCTCCAACGTGCAGAACCAGCACCGTCTGCTGTGGCTGAGCAGGCGCCGCCTTGACCGTGAAGGATTCCACAGGCGACCAGGCCGAACTCAACGACCCCGCCATACTCCGAACCCTCCAGTAGGTGGTCCCGCTGGCAGCGACCTCGCCGCCTGCAACCAGGATGGATGTTCCGGCAACGCCATGCTTGTCCGCCAGCGTCTTTGCAAAGTTCACCGCGCTCGAAGTCTGAACGTCATAGGATACGGCTCCAGCAGCGGGCGACCAGGAAAGCTCGACCGATCCTGAATCCACGCTCGCGCCCGAAAGAGGCCGAACCGGAACGGGAGTGGATGGGCCAGCCAGGCTCGAGGTCCACAGCACCGTGCTGCCGGTGCCTACCGCGACGAAGATCCCGGAACGCGCAGCGCATCCGTACAGCGTCTCCTTGGTCGGTGCAGGGACACTCGTCCAATGGAGAGCGTCCGCCGAAACCAGTGCCGTTCCCCGATCGCCCACCGCCAGCAGGACACCGCCGCCAGAAGCAACCCCAAACAAGCTGGCAGTCGTTCCGGCGGTCTGGCGCGTCCAGGTCACGGCATCGGTGGAAGTCAGCACAGTGCCTCCGCTGCCCACCACCACGAAGCGATTGTCACTGAAGAGAACATCGTTGAGGTCTGCCGCAACGCCGCTTGTCACCTGCTTCCAGGAACTGCCATCAGTCGACGTGGCGATCATCCCGCCTTGACCGACCGCCACAAACTTCGCGGCCCCATAGGTCACGGCAATCATGTCCGCCGAGAACCCGGTTTCCTGCAGGGCCCAGTTTCGGCCGTCATCCGACCTGATCACGGTGCCGCCATCTCCGACGGCCACAAGATGGCCTCCCCCTGCAGCGACACTTGTGAGCGTCTGGTCTGTTACGGCGTCGGACAGAGTCCACGTCGTGAGGTCGGAGGACCGAGCCACCAGCCCAGATTCACCTACCGCCACGGTACCCGCTGGGGTCGCTGCCACGTCCCACAGCCAGCCCGATGCGCCGGTTGCCCGTGTACGCCACGATACCCCATCCAGCGAGGTGCGCACCGTTCCCAACTCGCCCACGGCCACAAGTGCGCCAGGCGTGTCGGCAACCGCCGTCAGCGACAGATCCTGAGCGCTTTCACGGGCACTGTCGGACCAGGCGGCTCCCCCATCATCCGATATGGCGACAGTCCCCCAGGATGATGTGGCAAACACGTGCTGGGCATCACCGAACGTGCACAGGTAATCTTCACGCAGAACCCTGCTGAATGCAGCATATCCGGACTGGCGGCTGGTCCATGCAACGCCGTCTGGCGAAGTCGCAATCGACTGGTTGTCCCCAACGCAGACAAACACCCCCTGCACAAACGTCACAGACCTCTGAATCGCCATGAACGCGGGGGAAGCGGCCTGCCACCGCACGCCGTCATCCGAGTACCAACTCGCACCCGAATCGTCGGCAACAGCGACAAAGCGGTCGTTGCCGTACGCCACCTGGGCCATCCACGTCTTTGCACGGGAACCGCCGATGGGGATCAGCGGACCGGCTGCGATCGTGGCAGTGCCGCGCAGACTGGAAACGGGCAGAGACATCACGACTGTTCCCGAATCCTTCCTTCCAACGTCGGCACCCATGATGAGCAGCGAATCACGCCCGGCCGCCATACTCCAGAAGAGCAGATTGGGCTGTGCCACCATGCGGGACGTCCATGTATGACCATCCGGCGAGGTGAGCACGGTCCCGTTGTAGCCGACCGCCACAAACAGGTCTCCTATCCGCGCGATTGACAGCAAGGACTCCTGGGTGCCGCTCTGCTCGACCGTCCAGGCATGGCCGTCCGCCGAGCGCAGGATGACGCCGTAGCTGCCGACCGCCACAAACGCGCCATCTCCATAGGCGACTCCATACAGGTCATCCTGCCACTGGTCATAATTCTCGTTGACGCGAGGCACCTGCGGATTGATCTCGTGCTGCCAGCTCAGGCCGTCGCGGGAGCTGTACACAGCCCCGTTGAAGTTGGCCTCGGTCCCGACGCCCACGTAGATTCCGCCCCCACTTGCCATGCCGGCAATGATCGCAGCCCCTGTAGACGTGCGATACGTCCAGCGCATGCCGTCCGGTGACGTCTGCACGGAACCCCCATCGCCAAACGAAACCAGCTGGGTTCCTGTCCACACCATGCGGCGTACCCAGTTGGAACGCTGCCAGACGTACGACTCCTGCCACTTCATGTTTTGCCAGGACAACCCGTCGGTGGAGCGGAAGTAGAAGACGGCCCATCGGGTGGGGACCGTCCCCAGCTCGTGGATAGCGTCATGGTCGGCTGCCAGGACAAACGCATTGCCTGCGAACGTTACAGCGGCAAAGGTCAAATCCTCATAGGCAGCAACCCGGCGCGTCCATGTGACGCCATCGGGCGAGGTGAGGATCACCGAGGCTTCACCCGCGGCCACATAGATGTTGTTTCCCCATGCCACGCCATACAAGTCGGTCTCGGCAGCCACCGTGTGGTCAGTCCACGTGCGACCATCCGTCGAACTGATGATGGTGCCGTTTTCGCCCACGGCGACAAATCGCCCTCCACCAAAGACCACATCGTACAGATTTGTGCCGACTGGCGTGGTCACGGACGTCCAGAGGGCTGCGTCGTCGGAAGCAACGATCCCCCCGTTGACGCCAACAGCAACATACACGCCGTTGCCAAAAGCAACGGAGGCAAGGCTGATGTCTCCCGGTACGTCGTGTCCTGTCCATGAAGAGGCATCCGTCGACGTGAACAAGGTTCCCTCGTCGCCAACGGCGACATAGGTGCCGTTGCCCCGGCAGATGCCGTACAGGTCACTGCCGGTGAAACAATTGACCGGGTCCCAGTGCGCCAGGTCTGTCGACCGGACCACCGCTCCCTTGGTACCCACGATGACAACCAGCTTCCCATCGGTTGCCGCACTCGTATAAGAGACGTTTTGACTGCCCTGTTCCACGATGTTCCACACCGTCCCGCCCTCCGACGCCACTGCCCTGCGCAGTGGCATCACAACCCCTCCTGCCAGCGCGGCAATAAGAAGAACAATGAGACCCGTGTTCCAGAAAGCCCTTTGACGCCCGTTTCCCCTCATGATTCCCCTCCAGATTGTCGGTCGTGCTTGCCCCGAATGTACCTGCTGCCTGCCTCATCTGCTGTGCAACCTCTACGGCCCAGCGAACTCCACGGTAAAGGTGATCGTCTCGCCCGCACGGCCCAGTACGGACCCGGTGGGGACCACGCCAGCCATTTTCGCACCCGCTGGTCCGCCTCCGGCAACAACCAGCGTATAGACGCCTGGCTGTGCAAACACTTCGTAGGGTACCATGGAGCCGGTCCATGGCGTCGACCCCTTCAGCTCAAAGGGCAGGCGTCCCGACCAGGGCTTGCCGTTCAGACTGGCCTGGACAAGCACGACCGTCTCACCCTGGGGCGCCGCAGCACGGCCGACCTGCCCGAAAAAGATCGGCAGGACGAGGCCCAACACGAGGCACAGTGTCAGGAAAACCGGAAGTCCACGCTTGGCGCGTGCCAGCTCCTCGGACGTGCGCCACCTCGTGCCTGTGCCGCCTGCCCTCGCCCGCGGCCCCATCTGGTAGCGCGACTTCGCCCGGTACCGAACGCCATCCCTGCTCCTGGCGGGGCTGCGAGGCCCCGCATATGAACTGCGCGATTTGTAGAGTTTCATCTTGTCCGGGCTTCAGTGTAGCAGGGTTCGTTGCACTGCAAATCCCTCACCCCTTGCACGCTGTCGGCGGACCGCTTGACAGGACAGATCATCGGCCCATCATGGAAGGGCTGGAACAGGCGGCACGGGGTGCGCACCCTCCGCCCCGGCAGAAAGGACTGCGATGAACAAGAATCTCCTCTATGAGGACAACCAGCTTGTGCTTGACCGCCTGCCCCTGGCCACCATTGCGGCACAATATGGCACACCCGTGTATGTCTATTCATCCTCGTCCATCCGTGGACAGGCAGCACGCCTGATGCAGACGCTGGGCACCGTGGGCTCCGTGCACTACGCTGTCAAGGCCAACGCCAACCCGGCACTCCTTGCGCTCATCTTCAGCATGGGCCTGGGAGCTGACACAGTAAGCATGGGCGAGATCCGCTCCGCCCTCGCTGCCGGCTGTCCTGCTAACCGCATCGTCTTTTCGGGCGTGGGAAAGACGGAACAGGAGCTGGCTTTTGCGCTGGACCACGGCATCCTCATCAACGCCGAGAGCGAGGAGGAACTTGCTGCGATTGCTCGCCTGAGTCCGGGCGCCCGCGTCGGCATCCGGGTGAATCCCGGCGTCGATGCCCACACGCACCACTACATCACCACGGGAACAGAGCAGGACAAGTTTGGTATTCCCATCGATGCCGTGCCACACGCCTTCCAGCTGGCCATGAACGCCGGACTCGTGCCCGATGCCATCTCCTGCCACATCGGGAGCCAGATCATGAGCCTCGAGCCCTATCGCAAGTCGCTGGCACGCCTGCTGGAACTGCATGACAGGCTGATGAGCGAAGGCATCGCTGTGAGCAGTCTCGACCTGGGCGGGGGCTTCGGCATCAGCGACGGCGATGGTCCCGATTTCCCCCTCGACGACCTGAAGGCACTCCTCGTCCGCGACGTTCCCAGGGGCCTGAAGCTTTCCTTCGAGCCGGGCAGGTACGTGGTGGGGCATGCCGGTCTGCTGGTGACACGTGTGCTGTACCGCAAGCGCTACGCTAGGACATTCGTGGTTGTGGACGCGGGCATGAACGACCTCATCCGCCCTGCCCTGTACCAGGCGCACCACGAGATCCTGCCGGTAACCCGCAGACAGGAAAGCCCGTTGCCCTGCGACATTGTCGGACCTGTCTGTGAATCTGCCGACTGCTTCGCCCACGACGTTTCCATGCCACTGCCTGAGCAAGGCGACCTGCTTGCCATCGCTGACGCTGGCGCCTATGGATGGTCCATGAGTTCAACCTACAATGGCCGGCCCCTTCTGCCTGAAGTCCTCATCGAAGACGGCGAGCCGGTGCTCATCCGCGAACGCGGCCTGTGAGGAGCCTGCCATGATGACGACGTGTGTTCTCTACGCTTCACGCTATGGTACCACCCGCGACATTGCCAAGGCGCTTGCCCGCATCCTGGGACCAGCCCGTGCATGGCCCATCGAAGGATTCGAGCCGGACAGGCACCCCTGCCAGTTCGTCGTCATCGGCGCCCCGATCTACGATGATGAGCCCGACGCAGGCGTCCTCCGTTTCGTCCAGGACCAGCAGGAGTGGCTGACCCGGCGCACGGTCGCGCTGTTCACCTCCAGCCTGGCGCCAGACAGCGACGGACGCTACCGCGCGCCTCTTGCCCGTCTCCTTGGCCCCGCGCTCGCCTCCAGCGCATCACTGGGTGGTCGTCTGAGCATGGCCTCCCTGACCGCGGCAGACCGTGCCGCAATGAAATCCTTTGCCCGCACCACCAACTCGGTCCTCGCCGATGCGGACACCGTGGACTGGCACGCCGTGACAACGTGGGGTCTTCAGCTCAAAGACATTCGTGACACGCTGGGCCTGCGGCTGGACGAAGCTCCGCTGCGAGCCGAGATCGACAGCTTCCTGCATTCGCACAATACCTGTGCCCTTGCCACTGCCGGAGATGAAGGTGCCCGCGCAACGCCGATCGAATACGTGTATGCCAACGACTGCCTGTATTTCCTCAGCGAAGGGGGCACCAAGTTCGCCAATCTGCTCTTGAACCCGCGCGTCTCAGTCTGCATCTTCGAGCCGTATCATACGATGGCAGACGTCGCAGGACTCCAGTTGACGGGAACAGCCCAGCTGATAGATGCGCAGGACGCGGCAGGGGACAGCGTCCTCCAGGCACAGCACCTGAGCCGCGAGAAACTTACGCAACTGCCATTCGACCTGAGCATCATCGAGGTGCGCCTGGAGCGGGCGGAGTTGCTGCTTTCTGTTCTCAGCAAGCGCGGCGTTGACGCCCGGCAGGTCTACCGGTTTCCTCCGCGTCGCTGAACGCCAGGCGGCTCCGTCCTACTTTATGCCAAGCTTAGCGTACAGCTGAGTCCGCGTGATGGGAAGAACGTAGACCTTGACTGACCGCCGGCCCCAATCGCAGGCATCGCGATAAGAGTCGAAGAACAGGTCAATACAGTTGCCATGGATGCTGGATCCAGTGTCTGCAGCGACTGCGTAGCCGTATCCCTCGACGTACAGCACCGTCCCCATGGGGATCAGCCGGGGATCGACGGCACAGGTGCCGTAGTGAAGCCACAGACCGGAGTAGCCATACAGGTGGTCCTTGCCGTCCAGGATGGTAGAAGCCCTGTTTGAATAAGCGGTTGCAGACATCGTATAGCTCCGCGTCGGCTTGAGGTTGGGGTCGAGGCGTGCCGTGCCAACATCATAGACCTCATGCACGACCGGCTTGATGGTCTTCGTCTTCACCACGGTCGAACTGACCGCCTGCTGGGCGACCTTGGTCACCTTGATCGTCTTCTGCAGGACCCCCGACTGACCCATGACACTGATGTAACTGCGCCCGACTTCCATGTACGGGTTCTTCCGGTACACGCGCTGATAGGCGACTGCCTCGGTCTTCGTGGTATAGGCATAGGTTGTCCGCAGGACGATGATCTGGGCATGGTATGGAACGGGGTCGGCCGGAACGGGAGCCACCTTGTCTTCCTTGTTCAGCTTGACTCCATTGTCCGCCAGCAGCTCGCCTACCGTTGCCGCGGTTGAATAAATGGTTTCACTAACGTGGTCGATGGTGAGTGTGACCGGTTTGGCGCGCACGATAGCGATTTCCCCATGAGGGATGACCGCGGCGACATCCGGTGTTACCACATCTTCCGGGCGCAGGGAACGCGTGTTCGCCTTCGCCAGGACACTGCTCACCGACATGCTGTGGAACGCGACGATCCGCGTCTTGCTGCCATCATCATTGACAACATACGTGTGAACGCCTGCACTCCAGAGGAAGAATCCACCGAGAAGGATCCCCAGTACCACAAACAGGATAGCCTTTCTCCTGTGGAACACCCTCACGAGTTGTGTTGTGTCCATAGTGGCCGAATTATACCACCAGTGGGAAAGAGAACAAAGGTTCTACAGAAAAACAAATAGCCGGGCTACCCATCAGGAGCGGCCCGGCTGCTTTCACAAAGCGCGCTTTTCCTACTTGCGCCTGCCGCCTCCAAAGAGCCTGAGGACGAACAGGAACAGGTTGATGAGATCGAGATACAGGCTCAGGGCGCCAATGACGGCAACCTTCTCTGCCTGCGGGTTGCCCCCCGCCATCGTGATGGGATTGTCGCCCGTCGGGTCGAGGTTCAGGGCCATCCTCCGCAGCTTCTGCGTGTCCCAGGCGGTCAGCCCAAGGAAGATGACGATACCGATGATGCTGATGAGGAAGTCAAGACCTGAACTCCTGAGGAACAGGTTGACAACTGAGACGATGATGATGCCCACCAGTCCAATCAGCGCGATGTTGCCGACCCTCGAAAGATCCATGCGCGTCGCCGAGCCGATCAGCGACATGGCCAGAAAGAGCCCGGCCGACGTGGCAAATGCCATGGCGATGTCGCCCTTGGAGTACACCATGAAAATGGACGAAAGGGTCAGCCCGTTCACGGCCGCATACGCAAGGAACAAGAGTGCCGCCGTCTGCGCCGATATCTTGTTGATGGCCCCCGACAAACCGATGACCAGCCCAAACTCAGCAATAATAAGGAGAATGAAGACCAGCGAGTTGCCAAAGATCAACTGCTGGATTGCCTGATTGTTGCTTACAAACCAGGCAATGGCTGCCGTAAGAGCAAGCCCGCCGGCCATCCACCCATACACACGATTGAAAAATGCCCGGACGCTGTCCTCCGGACGCACAACGGTTCCCTGATATTCCATGGAAGCATCTCCTTTCAAGCGCAGCAATCATAGCCGGAGCCCCAGCTTTGTCAAGCGCGGCCCGGCCCATCCTGTACCACCTGCTATCTCACTATGAATACAGCGATTGGCGGTTTTTCGTGCAAAGACATTGTGAAGCAGGCGGGGCCATGGCATGACTGTCGGTCTCCGTATGGCGCTCACCCGCCCCACTGCGGTTCCACATTACTTTTTGCCGCTGACGATGAGTCCTGCCCCCTTGCATGATTCGAACTCAAACTGGACGGTGACGTGTGTAATGTCGTACTTGTCCTGCAAGAGCTCTTCGATCTGCTGCCGCAATGGCCCCGTGTCCCGCACTGAGATGTCGTCCACGTTGACGTGCCCCTCGAACATCGTATCGGTGTCACTCACCTGCCAAACATGCACATGGTGCAGGTCCTGCACATGCGGCAGAGCACTGATGTCCGCCTCCAGCGCAGCAAGGTCCAGCCCCTCTGGAGCCTCCTCCATGAGGATGCCCCCGGCCTCGCGCACGACCTCCAGCGCTTCCTTGAGAACCCAGCCTGCCACGAACACCGTGACCAGCGGATCCACCCAGGTGACATGCCAAATGGTGACGATGATGCCGCCGATGACAACGCCCACCGAGGACAGGGTGTCCGACATCAAGTGCAAATACTCACTGCGAATGTTCAGACTCTCTCCTGCTCCGCGGTGCAGGAGGAGAACCGACGTGAAGTTGGCGGCTAGGCCCACGAGCGCCACCGCCAGCATGATGCCGCCGTTGATGGGCGCCGGATGCAGAAACCGCTGGTAGGCCTCGTACAGCAGTCCGGCTACGATGACGAACATGACGCCAGCATTGATGCCCGCCGACAGGATCTCGGCACGGCGGTAGCCAAACGTGTACTTCTCATTGTGGGCACGGCGCCCCAGGCGCAGTGTCCACAGTGTCAGGAGGCCCGACAGCATGTCCGTGAAGTTGTGGAACGCGTCGCCAAGCAGGGCCAGCGACCCGGAGACCAGCCCGCCGATCGCTTCCGCGACCGTGATGGTCAGGTTCATCAGTACTGAAATAAACAGATTGCGCCCGTTCGAGGCTGCGTGTTCATTGTGCTCACTCATGGTGCACTTCCTTTTCCGCGAGATGATCCAGCGCAAACTCGACGATGATATCGATGTGTTTGTCGGCAAGGACATAGTACGTTCGCCGGCCGTCCTTGCGGGAACAGACGACACGGTTCCGGTGCAGGGTCGCCAGCTGGTGCGAAACGAGCGTCTGGCTCAACCCGGTTCGCCCGCAGATGCCAGCGACATTGTCCTCACCCTCCCGCAAGGCAAGCAGGATGGCCAGCCGCGACTCATTGGCCAGCAGCTTGTAGAACGATGTCAACGCCTGAAGCTCTGTGTTGGATTTCATGATGTTCTTATCATATGACATTTATATCATATGTCAAGAGCATCATGAATGACCCGTCCATACGCCTCTCTGCGCAGATCAATCGGTGCTATTGTCCGCCAGTGATGCTCTTTGCCGTCGTAATGACCTTGGGAAGCGTCCCGGAGAAATTCATGTTGCCACCCGCAAACGTCAGAGACTTGATGGAAAGGCTCCCGTACCCGCCACTTGTCAGCCGTTCGTGAACGAAGCTCTCGAACGGAGCCTTTGCCTGCCGGTACAGGCTTTCCGGGATGGGGATCCTGCCGATGACCAGCTGTGCCACGTTGATGTCCAGCGTGTTGTTGGTGATGGACAGCGTGCCCTTCGCATAGGCAGGAAACGAGCCGCGCGGAATCTTGTAGGTGTCCATCCCCTTGGCAATGCTGTTGATCTCGTCCTGGGACACGCCAGTAGCTTCTGCATAGGACCGAAGCCGATCGACATGGACGATGCCCGAGGCTTCGACGACGCCGTCCTGCCCGATCTTCACCTGCACATCGGTGAAGGGATCCAGCGCCCACCCCTCGGCTTTGGCAAGACGAGCGGTGATCTCCCGGTCCGTGAACGTTGTGGTGACGTTCTGACTGCCTTGCAGGACCCAGCTCGCCTGCGGTGTGGACACCGAATCGAGGACGACCCGCTTGACGTGGTTCTTGGCCATCAGTGAATTGAAGTCCGCATCGGTATACCGCACGCCCAGATCCCGCGGTTTGTTGGCGCCCAGGATGTTCGAGACGCCCGGGACAACCCCCAGATAGCCCAGCCCGACAACCACGGCAAGTGCGATGACGATCAGCACAACCAGCAATCTCTTGATGAATCTCATAGTTCTCCTCCTGTCCGAGAGCATGGGTCCAGCCTGTCTGCCGTGTCTTGGCACGCCTCCTCTGTTGCTGGGGCACACCGGCAGGTCCTCGATCACTCCAGTCACTCTGTGCGGCGGCATCGCTGGGCGTGATCCCTGCTGTCAGCAGTGTACGGTTTTCGCGCGTCAAGACAACTGGCATCCTGATGATTGGCAGGCGCCCGGTGCATCAGCTACCGTGAAGCTGCCGTCTCCCGTGAACTGTATCCGGTCAGCTCAACGTAGGCGAAGCCTTGCAGGGTCTTCGCTTCCAGGAACGGTGCGCCACCTTGCTCGATCAGCTTCACGACTTCGCCCCTCGCTGTGCACAGCCCCTCCCAGTAGTCGGGCATCACCAGCGACGACAGCGCCTGTCCTGCGAGCATCGGCTGCACACGCACCATCATGAAGGGCGCTCCTCCATCGGCGCTGTCG